>JACPEW010000009.1 GCA_016183305.1 Candidatus Daviesbacteria bacterium | reverse complement strand
TTTAAATAAAGGCAAAGGAAGAAGTTGGCGCCTTAAATATTTAAAAAGATTGCAAGCTAACCAAACTATTTAAAACATGATAGAATTGAACAATTGCCGACTTGGCTCAGTGGCAGAGCAGCTCCATGGTAAGGAGCAGGCCGTGGGTTCGATTCCCACAGTCGGCTCACAGTCCCTACCAACCATAAGAGTGGTATGATATAGTAAAATAAGACAAATTTGTTGCTTCGCAATAAATAAGCGATGAAGCTCACTTAAAGTACCCCGATTTAATCGGTGCTAGTGACTTCTACCAGATGATATATGTAGAAGCTTTTTTTATTTTGAATATGGGAAAATTTACCAGTGTTTTCATAATTATTTTTATTGTGGCATTAATTTTTCCACCAACAACCTATGCTTATTTAGATCCTGGGACTGGTAGTTATTTCTTCCAAATTATTATTGCCACCGTTTTAGGAGGAATTTTTGCTGTCAAACTTTTCTTTAAGAAAATAGTAAATTATTTAAAGCATTTTTTATCTAAGGATGCAAACAAAGAACTTACCGCTAAATGAATTTCTCCCCAGTTCATTTCGCGATCCCAGAGGGAATAATAGATTGCTGAGATGGGAAAGAAACTTTATCGCAAACTAATTAGCTTTGCTTACCTATATCCTCTATTGTTTGCAGTATATCCTCTTTTAGCTCTCTATACCTCAAATATTGAAAAGCTTCGATATGTCAGAATTATACAGCCTTTGGAGATCAGTATAGCTTTTACCATTGGGTTATGGCTACTGTTAAATACTCTACTCAGAAACAAATATAAAACAAGCCTTTTAGTAACTTATTTTTTATTGTTATTTTACTCTTATGGACATGTTTACAACACCCTAGAATGGTTAATATTTAATAATACCGAGATCGAAAATAATATTGGGCTTTTTTCTTTATGGGTAATTCTCTTAATAATCGGCGGATATCTCATCGTCCTATTACAAAAAGACTTGACTGGGATTACCAAAACAATCAGCAAAATAGGTATTTTTTTGATCTTAATACCAACTTTTCAGATTATCTATTTCAACATAAATTTTAATAGGATTTTATCTTCTGATCCTGTATCTACTGAAATTGCTGAACTGATTGATTCGAAGGATCCGACTGTATCGTTGGATCACACTACCCGTCCTGACATTTACTATATTATTTTAGATGCATATGCTAGCAATGAAGTCTTAAAAAATATTTTCAGTTACGATAATATAGAATTTACCAGATTTTTAGAAAGCAAAGGGTTCAAAGTGGCTCCCCAAGCGCGGAGTAATTACTCGCAAACAGCTTTATCACTTTCATCCTCATTGAACATGAAATATATTAATTACCTGGTCAATAGCTTAGGCGAGAACTCAATTAATAGGGTCGTTCTTACCAACATGATCAAAGATAACCAGGTATTCAAATTTCTCAAATCAGAGGGCTATAAAACTATTAATTTTAGTTCCGGATGGAGCGCAACAGATAGAAACAGGTTTGCTGATATAAATGTTTTTTGCGTAAGAGGTAACGATGTTTCGACTAATCTACTTCTTACCACGATGCTGCGACCTTTTGAGAATATGTTTATGAACGAAAACAAACGACAGAGAGTTTTATGCACTTTTTCCAGATTAGCCAATATAAATAAAGAGGTCAAAGGACCAATCTTTACATTGGCCCATATTGTTTTTCCTCACCCGCCTTTTATATTCGGGCCTAACGGTGAATCAGTTGATTATTCAAAAATTAAGAATGGAGATGATTATTCCAATAAAGAGGGTTATATTAACCAGGTGAAATTTGTCAATAAGGAAGTCGAGAAGTTAGTTAGAAAATTGACTACAGACAAAAGCCATTTGCCGATCATAGTAATCCAGGCAGACCATGGTTCGGCTTCAACGCCAGGCCTGTACGGAAGTACGGGATATTATCCACAGCTAGTTCAAGAAAGAATGAGACCTATGGTAGCCACTCTGCTACCTGGCAAAAATAATTTCATCCCTGATTCAGTAACCCCAGTTAATATCTTTAGATTAATTTTTAATAATTACTTTAATACTAAATATCAGATATTGGAAAATAAGATATATTTCTCCACCTATGCAAAACCTTATAAATTTGTTGATGTAACTGAAACAGTCTGGAAACTACCACCTAAATAATTTTTGAGTAGTTCTAATTGATAAACTAGTAATTTAGCCTCATTTGAGTTATCATTAAATAGGTTTATGAATCTTAAATTAAACAGGCTCAAATATGGCATACCTATCTTAATTATCATCCTTTTTATAATTTTAGCTAAAGATAAGGCTCAACCTAAATGTACTGCTATACCTACACCAGCTATTTTAAATACCTCTGAAGCTGATGGTTCCACTGTTAATTTAACTTGGACCAATGGTCAAAACAGTCAAATGACTTATTTAAATGTTTCTACTTCCCAATCTACAAAACCTGATGGATCTTTAGAAGATCCAGATATAGTTAATGACGCAGTTACAAACAAAACTTCTTACTTAAAAAGTAATTTGATGCCTGGAACTTATTATTGGAATGTTGTTACTGATGCGTGCAAACAAAGAAAAGTCTCGGAGCTTAAATCCTTTACCATTCAACCAACTACTAAAGCTGATTGTGAGCTTACACCAGCGGTTTTAAATACCCCAGTTATAAAGGATTCAACAGTTACTTTTAGCTGGACAAATGATCAAAATACTGAGGCCAGTTATATAAATGTTTCTTCTTCAAATGAAATAAATGATAATGGAGTATTGCAAACTGTAGATATTGCCAATGATGTTGTATCAAACAATACCTCTTTTACAAAAGAAAATATAGCTTCTGGGACCTATTATTGGAATATTGCAAGTGATGGTTGCGGACAAAGAAAGATATCAGAACTTGGCACTTTTAGTATTGAGTGATATAATCCATAGATTATGGCCAAGAAAGGTAATAGAAATTTATTTATATTCCAGTGTTCTGTTTGCAAAAACAGAAACTACACTGCATCAAAAAATACAGTAAATATTAAAGAAAAACTGGCTCTGAACAAATTTTGTAAACACTGCAGAAAAACCACAGAACACAAAGAAGTCAAGCTGTAATCCTCCATATTGACATTTGGGTTTAATTGGGGTAATACTTAATAGCACTTGTTTCATTGATTAAGATGCCCTACCCAATTGAACTAAAAGAAAAAGCAATCACTTTACGTAAGAGAGGTTACTCTATAAAAGAAGTTGCAGCTAAACTCAACATTGCCAAGAGTACATCTTCGGTATGGTTATCACACATTATTCTTTCTATCTCCGCTCAGAAGCGTCTAGCAAAACGGAGGATTCTTGGGCAATACAAAAGTATTTTTATTAGAAAAGTGGCTCGAGAAAAACATAGAGAGATCTTAGAAAACATGGCCTCTCAAATGCTTTCTACAATTTCTATTTAAGGGAATAAACGTACAAGTTCAGTAAAATTCACGAGTTCTGACCCCAGTCTTATAAACAACTTCCTTTATCTTTTAAGAACTGGTTTTGAAATAAATGAGTCTAAACTGCGAGCTTTAGTGCATCTACATGGATATCACAATAACGAGACTCAAAAACAATTTTGGAGTAGTATAACAGGTATCCCTCCCGTACAATTTCATAGAAGTTATTTGAAACCAAATACAGGAAAAAGAATTAGGGAAAATTATCCAGGATGTCTTGCCTTAGTATATTATGACGCCAGCGTTGCGAAGGAGCTTGAAGCAATATATAATGTTTTCAGTAAATTTAGGGGCGTCGGTTAACGGTAAACCAATGGACTCCAAATCCATGACTGAGGGTTCAATTCCTTCCGCCCCTGCCACAATCAGTTCACTTCGTTCATGATTGTGGTAAACCATATTAATTCAAATCTATTCCATCTTTTAGAAGAGTCAAGATTTTAAAAACATGATTGTGGCCTGCAACAAATTGTGTAAACCAATTGTTGCCTGCTACAAATAGTATATGTATTATTTCTACATTTTACGTAGTTTGAAAAATAAAAAACTATATCTTGGCTCTACTCCTGACTTAAAAGAAAGATTAAAATCCCATAATAATGGAGAAAGCAAAGCTACTAAACCAAACATTCCATATGAATTAATTTTTTATTCAGGATTTACAAATAAAGAGGATGCAATTAATTGTGAGCAGTACTTTAAAACTTCTGCCGGCTGGAAAAGAATCCACAAAATGCTCAAGAACACCTTACAATAAAGTGCTTCAATCTGTTTTATAGGATTGAATTTTTATCCTAAAATTGCTATTATTTGCAGAATGATTATCGACCTGCCTCCTCAGATTCAAAACATACCGCCTAAACCTGCTTATGCAGTTATTCAGCCAGCTTTACCCAATAATGTAACTTTTTGTTGGCAAGACCCAAAGTCAATTTGCAGACAGTCACCCCATGAATCAGAACATTTTGGCGGATACTCTGTAAGTGGTACCGCTCCAGTTTCTTTAGCTAGTGGAACTACTCAGAATATGACTCGCGAATGGATTCCTTGGGAAGGCAAAATACCTTCGCTTTTGGTGCAGTTTGACTATAAAGGACACTTACTTGAGATAAAACCTGAACTTACAGCAAAAAAGGCATGACTAAGCAGATACTTAGATTTCAATCTGAAGGAGAATTCCAAAATTTCTTTGGGCAGCTGGCATCTGCAGAGTTTGAAGATTTCCAACCAGTTGAAGGTTCTGGTGGAGACTTTGGCTTCGATGGAATTAAGGGAAAAACTGCTTATCAAGTTTATTATCCAACTAAGAAGAGTCAATCTTTAGGTGACTATAAGGATAAAATAGATGAAGATGTAGAAAAAGTTTTAGCTTCTGAGGATAAGCTCGGATTTGATATAACTGACTGGGTTTTAGTAGTCCCAGAGGATTTAACAATAAATGTAATTTCCCATCTTACGAAAAAATCAAAAGAAACTGGAATTACGTGTACTTATTGGGGAGCTACTAAATTACAACAGTTAGTTACAAGACATCCCCACATTCAAGACTCATTTCCCCTCATCTTCCTACCACCCGTTAGGAAAGGGATTCAAAACCTGCAGGAAATTATGGTTTCTTCCAATAGACCTAAAATTTTAGATAATACAATAGAGATTATGACAGATACTGAATATGAAGACTTGAAAAAAATTATCATCTCTGAATGTTTAACTAAGACTAAAGCTTTGCCCTTTGAGAATGACCCTAGTTCCAACCCTTTTAAGGAAGAACCGCTTCTGAACGAGATGAATGAAAAGTTGGCAAGGCTTAAAGCTAAAAAACAAGCTTCATCAAGAGCCTTCCAATTAGAAGCTGATGAAATAAATGAGGCATACAAAGAAGAATGTGAACAAATTGAGAAAACATACTACCCTACTTATAGAAATCCTGAAGCAGATAAAGCGTATGGAAAAGCTGCAAACCGAAGGGATAGAGCCCTAGAGAGAGTAAGGATGAAATATGGAGAAACAAGACTCAAAGGATATGATAGAGACGGAAGAGTAATTATTGATTAAAAGTTTCTAAGTAAAAACAAACCTTTGAAAATCTCCCTGATTTTCCCTATAATAACTTCTAACATAGTCTATAAGTCCCTGCTTGTTTTAGAAATTAACTTTAATTCTGGCTGATTGGATAAAGATATTAACCCCCTCTGTGCTTTTAATTTGAAGGGTATAGGTTTTCTGTCCTGCAGGCAGTTTAAAGGTTCCAGAAGTTTGCAAGTTGAAAGCATCTGAAGTTGTATCTACTTGTGAGGAAATACTGCTTCCATCTGTCACATTATACAGCCTAACAGAAGCTGTACCTGATTGAGATACTAATCTAAAATTTACCTCAAGCTGCATACTTGAATAACCTGAATAATTGTCTGAATTTATAGCTACTTGGTATTCATTTAAAGAAAACCAGCCTTTATCACCCCAGGGTCCTCCACCAGAACCTAAAGGAATATAGAGAGGGAATTTAGAGGAAACAGCAGCTGGAGCAGGAGTAGCTTTTTCCAAACCAGAAACCCTAACCTTTAACTCTGTTAAAGCAGCTTCTATATTTGATAACCTTGATTCAAAAGAAGCAGAGCTAGTTTGAGGCTGGGGAGATTTAAGACTGTTTACCTCTGGAACTAATTCAGTTATTGTATCTTCCAGGCTCTGAACTCTATCTTCTAAAGAAGCTCCTGGTAAAGTTTTAGGCACTTCTATAGCAGTTTGATCCTCTGCTTGTGTTGGATTAGTTAAGTTTGGTTTTGAGGCTGAAAAACGCCAATAACCTGATCCTCCTATAACTAGAATAATTACTAATATAATGGGCAGAAGTCTGATCACAAATTAATCATAACATACTCTCTAGAAGTTTGACTAAAAGCTCATAGTATAGTAAAATATGCAGCTTATGATTAAAAAGTCTTTACAGGCTTTAGCTATCATCCCTTTAAGCCTTAGTACTTTACTTGGGCCAGTAAATAACCAGAACCTGGTTAATCCTTCTTCAAACCCTACTCTGCTTTCTCAAAGGGAATTGTCTTTGGACAACCGTTACGGGAACCAGTTTGTTAATGATGTAATGAAAAACAACATTTTGCTTAATTTGGCATATTTAAGTGGTAAGGTTACTTCTAAAAAAGACCTTAGTTGGGAAGAAATTACCAAACCTTTCCAGTATGAGTTTAAACTAGATCCAGGCAAAACCTTTTCTTTCCATGATGATGTATTGGCTAAATATAAAAATAGCCTGGTAAAAACTACCAATGCCCATTTTAATGCCAGTGAAGGTTTTAAAACAGACGGGTATTTATTTGGGGACGGGGTTTGTCATTTAGCCTCAATTGTTAATTGGGCAGCAAAAGATGCAGGGTTAGAAGTAGAAGTACCAACCAACCATGATTTTGCCAATATTCCAGATGTGCCAAGAGAATATGGGGTCTCTATTTACTCAAACCCTTTCTCTATTGGCTCTAATACCCGCCAGAACCTTTATATTACTAACAATAAAGACAAATCAATTACCTTTAAATTTGCTTACCAAAATAATAAAGTTAAAGTATCTGTAGTTGAATAATACATTCATGGTAATATGAATGTATGCCTAAATCTCCTCCAGCAATTCATGACCATGAGACTATTAAATTTCCTCAAGGCTTTTTATGGGGAGCTGCTACTTCTGCCCATCAAGTAGAAGGTAATAATATCCACAGTGACTGGTGGAAATGGGAGCAAGAAAACCAGCCTCCTTCCCACCATTCAGGTATAGCTTGTAACCAATATAATCTTTATGAGCAAGATTTTGATTTAGCTAAAAGCTTAAATCATAATGCTCACAGGCTTTCTATTGAATGGGCCAGGATTGAGCCTAAAGAAGGGTTATTTGATCAGAAAGAAATTGAACACTATCAAAAAGTTCTAAAAGCCTTAAAAAATAGGGGCTTTACTGTGATGCTAACCCTTTGGCACTTTACCCTGCCCCTTTGGGTTGCTGATATTGGCGGTTGGGAAAATAGTAAAACAACTTTTTATTTTGAAAGGTTTGTAAAAAAAATTGTCCCCTATATTTCTGATTATGTGGATTTTTGGGTAACTTTAAATGAGCCGGGAGTATATATTTATGAAACATATATCGAAAGAGTCTGGCCCCATGCTAAAAAAAGCTGGATTGGACAGGCTAAAACCTTTTTAAATTTAACTTCTGCCCATAAAAAGGTCTATAAATACCTCCATTCTACTTTTCCAGCTGGCAAACCAGTAGGAATAGCTAATAATATCCTCTCTTTCGAATCCTATCACAAACATTCTATTAGTGAACAAGTAGCAGTTTCTTTAAATGATTTTTTAGTAAACCACCTCTTTTATGCTTTTACCAGAAAAACTCATGATTTTTTGGGAATTAATTACTACTTTCATGTCAGGTTTAAAAATAACAGCCTGATACCAACTCCTTCGGGACTAGTGCCACAAACCCATGATGTTTCAGACTTGGGTTGGGAGATTTATCCTGAAGGCATTTTTGAGGTTTTAACAGATCTGGCTGATGATATTCCTATTTATATTACTGAGTGTGGAATTGCCTCTACCAATGATGACCGGAGAAACAGGTTTTTAATTTCTTATCTGCAGGAAGTAGCCAGGGCAATTAAAGCAGGGGTAAATGTAAGGGGATTTTTCTATTGGTCTTTGATTGATAATTTTGAATGGCGGTTAGGCTTTAACCCCAGGTTTGGTTTAGTAGAGGTTGATTACCAAAACCAGAAACGCCATATCAGGCCTTCTGCTTTAGTTTATACAGATATTATCCAGCATAATGGCATTCCCCATTCTTTACTGAGGTTTATTGGCCACACAGTCCAGGCAGAAGAAGTCTTAGAGAAAAGACAGAAGGAGATTGCTAAGGAGATTACAAAGTAAATTTTCAATTCTCAATAACCAATGATCAATGAATTTTCAATGTCTTAATTGTCATTCGAAAATTGTTAAATTGATAATTATTAAATATGTCCCATCTTCCATTCACATTACTAGCTTATCTATTTAATGCTTTGGCAGTTTTAACAAATAAATTCTTGTTAAATAAAACTATTCCTGACCCTTTAATCTATGTTTTCTATATCAGTTTAGTTTCTTTACTGGCTATTTTAGCCTTACCTTTTACTAAAATTCCTTCTTTAGAAGTTTGGTCCCTGGCATCTTCCTCTACCATACTTTGGACTAGTGGGGCTTACTTTATGTTTAAAGCTTTAAAAATAGGCCAAGTCTCCAGAGTTATCCCGGTCATTGGCACCTTAATTCCTCTAGTTCTTTTAGTTTTTGCTTCCCAAACTAACATGGTTTCTTCTTTACAAGCTTTAGCTGTTTTATTACTTATTTTAGGAATGGTATTTTTAACCATCACTGACTGGCAAGGCAATTTTAAATTCAGAGAGCTTTTATTTGAAGTCTTATCCGCAGGCTTTTTTGCTGTTTCCTATATTATTTTAAGACAGGCTTATCAAGGCTCTGACTTTTTTTCAGTTATAGTTTGGTCAAGGCTAATCTTGCTTCCTTTAGGCTTAATTATTTTATTAATCCCTCATTTAAGAAGAAAAATTATTACTTCCCAGGGACCAAAAATTAACTTTTTATCAAAACCAGGCTTAATTTTTCTAGGAGGACAAATTAGCGGGACTACCTCAGAGCTACTGTTGCTGTTTTCAATATCTTTAGCAAACCCAGCCCTGGTAAACTCTTTACAAGGCACTCAATATATCTTTTTATTGGCATTAAGCTTAATTTTGGCAAAAAAATACCCTGCTATTTTTGAAGAAAAACTGACAATTAAAACACTGCTGCCTAAATCTCTAGGCATAATTTTAATTGGTGTAGGATTATATTTATTAGTATACCGGTGGCGCTTCGCGCCAAATTCCCTCTTGTAGCTAGGTTATAAATATTTTAAAATGCCCTCAGTTTATGCCCAAAAGGCTAAAAAAGAAAACCATTGCTAAACCAACATCTTTAAGCATTGCTTATCTATTGGTCAAACTTACTTTAGCTGAAATAGGTCAACTGCCTATATTAATAATCAAATCACCAATCCGCTTAACTGTAAGGTTTGTACAACTTTTATCCTCAATTCATATACCTTATCCATCAAAGCGTCTTGCCGGCCGTCCCAAAAAATTCCGCCTTGGTAAAAAAGCCAAAATTGCTTTGGCTGGAACTTCTGCCTTAATCTTTCTATTAATTTATTCTATCCTGCTTTTAACAGCAGCTTATCAGCTGCCTACCCCAACCAGACTTATATCCCCTGATGAGCCCTTAACCACGGAGATTTATGACCGGAAAAATAAACTGCTTTATAGAATATATGAGGGCAAAAACCGCAGCCTAGTCAAGCTTGACCAAATACCTAAACACTTAACTCAAGCTACAATTGCCATTGAAGACCAAGACTTTTATCAACACGGAGGAGTAGACTTGGTTGCCATTCTTAGAGCGCTCTATCACAATATCAAGTTTGGAACCCAAGAAGGAGCTTCTACCTTAACCCAGCAACTTATCAAAAACTCGCTTCTTACTCCAGAAAAAAGCTATACCAGAAAGCTAAGAGAAATTGTATTAGCAATTTGGACAGAAAGAATCTACCCTAAAGACCAAATCCTGCAAATGTATCTTAATGAAGCCCCGTATGGCGGATCAATTGTTGGGATTGCTGCTGCAGCTCAAACCTATTTTGGCAAACATGTTTCTGAGCTTACTTTAGGAGAAAGCTCTTACCTGGCAGGACTACCTGCTTCTCCTACTCAACTTTCTCCTTATGGAGCAAGACCTGAACTTGCTAAGATCCGCCAAAAAGAAGTTTTGGAAAGGATGGTTAAATCAGGTTTTATTACCCAACATCTGGCAGATCAAGCCTATACTCAACAGCTTAATATTAAACCTTTGGTTAATAGCATCTATGCTCCTCATTTTGTTTTCTATATCAGAGATTTACTGGCAGCAAAGTATGGAGCAAGAATGGTCTCTCAAGGAGGGTTGAGAATTTATACTACTTTAGACTTGGACCTACAGGAAAAAGTAGAAGAAATTGTTAAAGAAGAAATTGATAATTTAACAAATTTAAATGTCCAAAATGGAACTGCAATGGTATTAGATGGACCAACCGGACAAATTCTTGCTATGGTAGGTTCTAGGGATTATCACTACCCAACTTTTGGTAACTTCAATGTAGCGCTGTCTCTCCGCCAACCAGGCTCTTCTATTAAACCAATTACTTATGCAGTAGCTTTCCAAAAAGGCTTTAACCCCGGCAATACTATATTAGATACTCCAGTTACTTTTAGAGACGAGTGGGGCAATGGTTATTCCCCGGTCAATTATGATGGCACATTTCATGGCCCTGTTTCAATCCGCCAAGCCTTAGGCAGCTCACTTAATATCCCAGCTGTTAAATTATTGGCAACTGTTGGAGTAGAACCTGTGGCTAAACTAGCAACTGATTTAGGCATCACTTCTTTTGATAATCCAAAGCGGTTTGGCTTGGCTTTAACCTTAGGAGCAGCTGATGTCAAGATGATTGAAATGATGGGTGTTTATCAGGCTTTTTCCCAATCCGGTAATTTCCAAAAACCAACAGGGATATTAAAAGTTACTGATTCAAAAGGAGAAGTTTTGGAAGAGTATAAGGCTGAACCTAAACAAATTCTAGCTTCTCAAGTAGCTTATCTGCTGACTAATGTTTTATCAGATGATAATGCCAGAAAAATGGCTTTTGGCCCTAAATCTTTACTGTATATCCCAGGTTATGAAGTAGCTGTAAAAACTGGTACTTCTGATAATAAAAGGGATAACTGGACTTTTGGTTACACTCCTAAATATGTGGCAGGAGTTTGGGTAGGCAACCCAGACAATACACCAATGAGCCCAACACTAGCCTCAGGTATCACAGGAGCAGCCCCAATTTGGAATAAAATTATGCATACTCTTTTAGATGGAACTGAAGCCTTAGTTTTTGAAAAACCAGCAGGAGTAGCTGAGGTAGTAGTCGATGGCAAGAAAGACTTAGGACAGGCAGGACTGATCCCTAAAGCTATGGTCAGGGTTCAAAAAAATGATAACCAGCTGGTTTTCTCTGACCGCTTCTCTTCCTATTCAACTCCTTCGGCCCAGGCAGCCTCAACGGAGGGATCAGTTAATTAAAAACTTACAATCCTAATTTGCTTTTTATATAAAAAGCAAAATCTATTGCATTAATTACTCCATCATTATTTAAATCCGCTGGCCAACTAGCTATTTGAGCTTCTTTAACCTGCTGTAATGTTAAAGTTTGGCTAACAAAATGATCAGAAAAAAGCAATTCCTTACTTACTGTTCCTGCTGCTCCAGCCTGAGCAGTTAGATTAATTTTTTTGCTGTCAATCAAAGTTACATAACTAGATAAATCAATAATCCTGGCATTATTTAAAGTAAGCAAAAAATTTCCATCCTCCCTGATAAAGCTTGATAAAACAGTGCTCCTTTCCATATTTACATACACTAAGGCCTCAGCAGGCACTTTATTGTCTGCTGTTTCTACTTTACCTAGTAAAGACTCAGGCAAAGGCGGGGTATCAGAAACGACAGGGGCTGTAGTTTGAGTATAAAGCTTTCCCTTATTATCATAAACTTTAGCTCCTGAGCCAATTTTAAAAGAATAAACAGTAGTAGGAGTTAGATCTTTTAAAGTTATATGGTGAGTTAGCCTGCTGTTCCTGCCTCCGCTATCACGGTCATCTAAAGCTGTCTTATCTAAACTTTCAGCTTGGCCAAAAACCACAAAGCCAGGAACTGCTTCCTCAGTTACCCAGGAAACAGTAAAAGAATTATCAGAAATATTGGAAATTTTTACCCCTTTTGGGATATCAGAGATTCCTGCTTTAGAAAAAAGCTTAGTTTGTTGCAGGACTAAAAAGACTGTAATCACCAGGCCGGCTATTAACAATAATATAGGCAGTAGTTTAGACATATTATTAATTTACAATTATCAATTTACAATTTTCAATCAATTATAAAATTATTTAATTTTCAATATTATTTCTACTAGAACGAACAATCTTGGAAAAAATTAATAATAACTCTTGACTCTCTTGCCATAATTCTCTCAGTTGATCTTTAATTTCTGGATTAGTTCTAGCAAGCAGTCTTAACCAGTGTCTTGTTTCCTTGGTTTCTTTCTTACAGATACCTATTTTATGGATAAAGTCTTTTTTGCTTTCTGCCTCGGTTGCTTCACAATAATTTGCTCCTATTAACCCTGAGGAGCCTACTAATTGCTCAATAATCCTACTATTTAAAGAAGTGATTTTCACTGTTCTAAGCAAGTCTAATATAGCCTCAGCAAACTCCGCAGTTCTTTCTTCCAAATCATATTTTCTAGTTTGAATATTAGGCAATTGATAATTCATTGATAATTGACCATTGATAATTGACCATTGAAAATTGATCATTTTTCCTAGGGTGTCATCTCCCCTTCTTGCTCTACTTTTAGTATATACCCAAACCCGGGTAAAATATCAAAGTCATTTCCATACTGCTTAGTCTCTTTTTGAACAAAAGTATCCCACAAACCAAAGTCCCACCAGGCTAGGGTACCAGAACCTGAAGCCTGTTTGGTAACATCATCAATCAGTAAAGAGGCTTTATAAGCTTTAGAAGTTTTAGGAAAGCTTAAAGCATTCCAACCTGATTGGACTTTTACTTTAACTGGAGCTACTAAATTTTGTCCATAATATTTAAAAGTAGAAGGTTTTAAGGTTTTAACAAAGTAACTTTTCCCTACCTCAATGGCAAAATCATCTCCTGAAAACTCTTTACCATCCCTTACTACAAATGATTTCCAAGCCCCATCAATTAGAGTAGAAACAGTAGTTGCTTGTCCGCCCTGATCAGCAATATCTTTTAATAAGGAAGTGACAGTAAGAGTTTTACCAGGCAAAGCAGTCAAGCTAACCAAATTCCAACCCGCTTGCAATGAGATAGTTTTATCCTGTACAGCCTTGGTTAAACTAACCACTACCCCTGCCCAAGGAATAACTTTTTCCTCTGAATCAAAAATACCATTGCTATTTTTATCATAAAAGGTGACAATTTTAACTTTGGCTACCTGTTGTCCTTGAGAATTGCTGGTTAACTGACCGCTGGATTTAACTTGTCCAGAGCCTTTATTAATCCCGGCACCAATTGTTTGGTCTATACTACTAACATTAATCGTCGCTGGCAAAGATAAGTCTACTCCTTCAATAGGCAAAGAATCTATTTTATAAACACCTGGATCAACTTCAAACTCTACTTGTCCATCCCCTCCAGTAGTCACCACAATTCTATTACCATTTCTTAATCCTTGGGCCGGAATTTGGCTATTTTCTGTTAAAAGCTGTTTTACTTCATCGCTGGTTATCTTGCCATTTTCTATTAATCTATTTTTAACATCAGTTTTAGTGGCAACTAGTTGAAATTCCTCAACAGTCATCATCTGATCAAACCCTTCTGATTCGGTAGATACAACAGCAGAAGTAGTTACATCCTCAGCAGCTAAAACTTCTCGGACACCAAAAAATTTTGTGAAAGAAAGCCAGATATTTTGCAAAAAGGATCTTTTACCTGATCTTGTTATTGTATTAATGCTCTCTTTACCGCTAAGTACATCTTGTATTGCAAGTTTAAGTTGGTCACTTGTATAATATCGTGTACTTCCCTTTATTCCTCCTTTTTGATCAATAGCCTGAAAAAGTTCATCGATATTTTTTGCATTATTAATATTAGGCTTCACAGAAACCCCTGGTGCAACTACTGAAACTGGTTGTGCGGGAATCTGAGCTGCTGGGCCCCAACTTCCATTAGGATTTAGAGATTGAATTACTTTGCTTTTATCTTGAGGAGTCTGCTCTTGAATTCTTTGCACTAATGCATCAACCTCCTTCGGTGTTAGTGGTTTAGTGAAGTTATCAGTTGCCCTAGCAATTTCCTGACCAGCAGGAGTTTGCATTAATTTAGGATAAATATTTTGATAGTATTCCATCCACCCGTTTTGAGCTTCAACAGCATAACTATCGCTAATTCTTGATCTTCTTGCTTGATCTGCTGCAGTACTAGTTCTAGACAATGCTGGAGCTTTTACGTAAACATCGTTTGGATTTCGACTTGGACGAAAAGTAAAACCAATAGGGATTCTTTGCGGAGCAACTGAACCTTTATCCCTATCAAAGGTAACAACTGGCGCTGTATTAGGGTTTAAATTAAAAGTTACCCTGCAGTCACAATCAGAACCTCCAAAATAGACATCTATTTTATCTGAACCATCTCTCACCACATCAGTTGGTTGTCTTAAATCAACATCTGCAGCATAATCCGATTTAAAACTAATTTCCTTCGCCCCAGAACCACCATTAAGCAAATCTATACGTCTTTCCATAGCTTGTATCCCCTCACTCCGGGAACCGTAAGTCATATTGAAATTCGCCAAAGCAGCCCGGGTTGTTTGGTCATCTTTAAAACTAACTACTTTTATATCTTTGTTAGCTAGGGCTTGTTTAAGACCTTTATCAATATCTACTGCTACATCAGCTCTAGCCTTACTTCCTTCCGCCTTAATAAACCAACCATCAGGAGCAACACCTACAAACCATTTAAAATCTCCTTCTGAAGTACTCAAATAAGTCATACTTACTTTTCCTTGGTCATCTCTTAATGGAACAATCACCCTTCCAGAATTATTTATAGCTTTATCAGCCATGGTAAATCTTTCTCCGTTAGATAGGATTACTTGGTACTCTAGTGAGTCTAAAAACCGAAAATTTTGTTTAGCCCAATCTGACATAGCAGCAAAACCAGAACCTTTAGGCGTATCTGCCACCTGGAGAGGTCTTACTGTTTCTCCTAGTCCAACTAAACCTTTAGCCTTATCCCAAGCTGAATTAATAACACTACATATCCCTGCACACTCAACCTCTATCTCTCTTGGCACTCCCCAGACAGATCTTCCATCAGCTAAAACATCATCTACTGCAGCTTCTCCTGCTCTAGCTTTCCTGATTACAGCAGATCCTACCTCCTCTCCACTAACCATCTCAACTGCTTTGGTTGCTGCTACCTCAGCTCCTCCTTTCACTTTATTAATTACCTTACTGACTGCTTTAGGATCAGCAGTAACTTTAGTACCTTCTGTTAAAACCATTGGTAAATCTGCCATCCCTAAATCCCTGGAAACACAATCAACTGGATCTGCTTGAGTTTGGCAGCTACCCCACACAGTTAGAGGTATTACTACTGAGGCTGCTGGGGCTAATACTCCCAAACCTTGCTGGACAATAGCAGGAGACCTGGATAAAAGCACTGTCCCTGCTGCTGTTGGATAAACATACATTGCTGTTGTTCCAGTATTTACTATCGTGGCTGCTGTTCCTAAAGCTGGCAACCAGACTGGAGCAGAGACGATTGCAGCTCCAGCAGCAGTCATAGCCACTGTTCCTCCAACAGCAAGTGTCTGCCACTCGTTTTGACATTTTTCTTTTTCAGTAGCATCTTTGATATGATCACAAAGAGGTTTAGGGTCAATTGTTTGAGATGCTGATATTTCTGCCGGAGCGAAGCTGGATCCTGGAACATAAGGAGTATAGGTTAAGCTTCCTGTTTCGGTTGACTGATCTAGAAACACTGTATATGAACCATCTTCTTTAACATCAACACTAACCCCTAAAGCTTTAGCAGAATTATTAAAAAGCATTAGAGTTTTATCCGGAAGAGTATCTTGAGGCAAACCAATAGCAGCATTTAAAGCAGCGATCCTTTGTTCTGGCCTTAGATTCATTGCAGCCTGCAAGGCTTCTTCTCTTTGTTTTTCAGCCTGCTCATATTCCTTATCTGCTTGTTCTGTTAATTTATTTAGTTTTTCCTCTTTTTGTTTTATTCTCCTGGCTTGTAATACTTCTTCCCGGGTCATAGGGATAGTACTTTCAGCTATCTCGTTTATTCTTTCTTCTACCCTATCTACTTGGTTTCTAACCATGTTGCCTACTTTTCCTGTGCCCTGTTGGTCAGTCCTAATATTGGCAAAAACCTCATCCTGGTATTGATCCATCTCCTCCATCCTGCTTTCATACCTTGCCATAGCTCTTTCCTGGGCAGTAGGAGAAGTAATAATTATTGCAGGTATAGGAGCAGGAGCAGGCTCAGGAGTTGGATCCCACTGGGTAGAATACCCAGGATCCCAGGTGTTGAATATAGGAGGCTGGGGCGTAGGAGTAGGCGCTGCCTCTTCTGGGGCTACCTCAGAGGGTTCTACAGTAGCAGGAATAGCGCCTCCATAATAAGATACAGGATCATTCCCACCACTATCTAAAAGTATTTGAGCGGTTAGAGCAGCTCCGCATTTTTCCTCAGTAACATTATTTACCTCCAAACTAATGCTGCAGTCTGCTTTTTTAACCTCCTTAAAACAAACCATTCTACCATTATCAATATTAGGATCACACTCTTTCTTAGCGCACCAGTCAATCACTTCGCCTTCTTGACATTGAGGAGACGCATCAAAATTAGGCTGGCTGGAATAACCACACTGGCCATCTTGGTATCGATT
>JACPEW010000006.1 GCA_016183305.1 Candidatus Daviesbacteria bacterium | reverse complement strand
AAAGGCTTAGGGCTAGTAGCAATTTTGGTAGCAATTATTATTTTTGGCTTAGGGGTTTTTAATGGGCATGATATTCCTCAGCTGGTTTTAACCAGCATTGCTTTAATGGTGGCTGTTGTGCCAGAAGGGTTGCCAACAGTAGTAACAATTATTTTGGCTCTGGGGGTCCGGAAAATGTACCGTCAAAAGGCACTAGTCCGGAAAATGATCGCTGTTGAGTCTTTGGGTGGAGTAACAGTAATTTGTACTGATAAAACTGGTACTTTAACTAAAAACCAGATGAAGGTCCAAGAGGTTAAGCTTCAGGAGAAAAAAGAGGATTTAATAAAATGCGCAGTTTTATGTAACAGCGCAAGTTTAGTTTTAAAAGAAGATAAAGGCGGTTTTGATATTTTGGGAGATACCACAGAGGGTGCTTTATTAGAATGGGCACACAGTCAAGGAATAGATATTGATCTTCTAAGGTCAGAAGGGAAACTGGCTGAGGAAATTCCTTTTAATTTAGAAACCAGGAAAATGACAGTAGTCTGGCAGCAAGGCAGCAAAAAGCATACCTTTACCAAAGGAGCCCCTGAGGTTTTGCTAACCCTAACTTTAGAAGAAAAAGAACAAAAAAAATGGGATAAAGAATATCAGAAAATGGCCCAAAAAGGCTTAAGGGTTTTAGCTTTTTCCCAAGATAATCAGTTCTTAGGTTTAATAGGAATTGCTGATGAGGTAAGAGAAGAAGTAAAAGAGGCTATTAAATTAACAAAACAAGCAGGTATTAAAGTGGTGATGGTAACAGGAGATAATGAGTTAACAGCAAAAGCTGTAGGGGAAAAAATAGGGCTGCTCTTCCCTGGTGATGAGTTATTAACTGGTGCCCAATTAAACAGTTTAAATGAGGAAGAATTATTAAGAAGAATAAATAGTATTAAAATTTTTGCCAGAATTACTCCTCAGGATAAATTAAGGATTGTTAAAGCCTTTCAAAGTTTGGGTGAGGTTGTGGCAGTAACAGGAGATGGGGTTAATGATACCTTGGCTTTAAAACAAGCAGAAGTTGGAGTTTCAATGGGTAAAACGGGCACCGATACCAGCAAAGAAGCCTCGGATATAGTTTTATTGGATGATAATTTTGCAACACTGGTTACAGCAGTAGAACAAGGCAGGTTAATTTATAGCAATATTTTAAAAGTGGTTAAGTTTTTATTAACTGGTAATTTATCAGAACTACTTTTGATTGGCGGGGGCGTGGCTTTAGGCTTACCCTCTCCCCTTTTGCCTATTCAGATTTTATGGATTAATTTTGTGACAGATGGGCCTCCTGCTTTAGCATTAGGTTTTGATAATCCAACTTCTCATTTAATGCAGATATCACCTAAAAAAAGGCCAGCTCTTTTTAGCAAAGATTCTCTTCGTTTTATAATTTTAGGAGGGATAATAATTGCTGCTTTATGTTTGTTGGCTTTTTACCTTGCTCTCCCGCTTTTGGGGTTGCAAACCTCCCGTGCGATAGCGTTTACTTTAATGGTAGTTTTACAAATGATGCTGCCCTTTATTATGAGAAGGCATCATTCTCTTTTATCCAATAAAAAACTTTTTGCTGCTATTGCTATGATTTTGCTAATTCAATTATTAATTATTACTCTTCCCCCTTTAAAAACACTCTTTAAAGTTTAGGTTGACAAGGGAAACTAGTATCTTGTAGTATACCTTCAGCCTGCTCCTTTATATGTCTGAAATAATCTTTAATCCTCCGAAATCAGCTCCTTCTTTGGAATCTCAAATTGATAGCCTGCAAACAACTCTCGCTTCTTTAAATCAGCAAGTAATTATTCTACAAGAAACTATCCAGGAAAAAGACCAACAAATTGCTGAGTTAAAAAATAGGCCTTCCGGGAATATAGAAGCTAAGGAGCCAAAGGTAGATAATACCTTGACAATAGTTGTAGCTTTGATTAACCTGTACAAGTTTGTCTTCCCTGCCAGAAAGGCCTAAGTAATGGCAGTTTGGTTTGTAATTTTTATATTTGTAACTTTAAATGAAGCTATAATTGAATATTTATTAGGAAACATCCAGGAGTTAAAACCCTATATTCCCCTGCTTTCTTTAGCAACAGCCATATTATTAACTTTTGGATATTCAGTTTCTTTGTTTAATATTTTTTTAGGAACGGAAGTTATCAATCCTTTTTTTGATTTTCTTCTCTCTGCTTTTATAATAGCCAGATTATCAAATTTTCTAAATGATGCAGTTCAAAAATTCCTCGGCAGTAAATGATGATCCCACCTGGAGGGTGAATTAGCTTGGCACCTATTCTTATATAGATCATTCCAAAGCTAAATGTTTAATCATTTCTAGCTGTCTTGCATAATCTACTTGATCCAACACAAACTGAGCATATTTTTCCTTGGAAGGAAAAAGCCCTAATACGTCTTCTTTGATAAGAAAATTTCTATCTAAAATTCCTATAAACTCAGGATAAGATGACCATTGGTAGCTCTCCAAGACCTCAGGTTTGATCAAAAATGAAGAAACAGGATTTAAGTGAATGTACCTTGATACATGCACAAGTTGTTCGTCAGATTCTATCCTGACAGCTTTAAATATTCCCTGGAATAGTGGTCCTATGCGTTCGTGTTTAGTATTGAAATATCTAGTATAACTATTAGCGATATTAGAGATAAAAATTGATATACCGTTTTCAGCTTTCTGTTTAAGCATTAAATGAAAATGATTAGGCATTAAGCAATAACAGATTATTTCAACAAGCTTTCCGCATTCTTTTTCTATCTGAAGCTTTAACCTTTCCTGTTGTTCTTTAGGGAGGACTAAGAATTTGGATAATTTGATTGGTAAATTGGCAAACCTATAAAAGTTTAAAGTTAATAATGCTCTATCTAATTCCCATTTATTTGTAAAAATGGGTCTTTTTTCAACTCCACGATTAAATACATGATAGACCTCATCGTTACTCAGTATTAACTTTCTACCAATGGACATATAAAGGTTTATATTAAAAGTAACGCATTAAAGGTGAGGTGTCAAGCTATCCCACCTGGAGGGTGGACTACATCTATCCTTGCGTAATAATCATCTAATGCCCGGAAATTATGCTTTTGTGGTATACCTTTAGTAATCTGTAAGTCTTCCCTAGAGATAGCTTCTTTTATCAGAGCAAATGGATCTTCTGGGATAATTTCATTTTTATCTTCAGTCCAGAAAGCAATAATGTTATAACCGTGATTTGGGACATAGAATATAGCAGCTTTTGCTTTTCTGTCTCCTTCAATCCACATATCTATGGCCCTTCTCATTACCCGCTTACTCATTTCTTCCATTAAATCCACACCACAACCAAATGCAGGAAATTCAGAAGTGTCAATCTTGATGATATCAGTTACACCTTCTTTAACAGCAACTTTATCATGAAGATGCACACTACTCCGCGTGCAGCTGGAACTATTCTGTTACCTTCAGAAGACTTTACATACCCTCCCTCAACTTTTTGCATCTTAACACTATATTTATTAGGTTCTTCTAAAGATAATTCTAGTTGTGGATGAGTAAATTCGTCTCCTTCTACTGAAGGTTTTCTAGGTTTATGTCCTTTAACAGATAAGTAAACAATTTTTGATTTATCTGTGGGTTTTGTTTTTCTTAGTGGTATGGCTGTAATTACATCTTTAACTCCTAACCTAGTTTTAACAGCTCCGAATTTTCCTGAAGAGGTTACTATTGGAACTCCTGTCCAGGGTAAATCAATGGCATCTGTCTGCATTTCAGGATCAAAAGCCATAAAAGCTCCTTCAGCTTGTCTGGACCATTCTGCAATAATCTTTAGTCTTTGTATTAACCTTCTTCCTTTAACAAAATGATGGAAAGCTAGAGGAGGCGATAATGCATCTTTTTCACCTAAGAACCTGCCTAATTCTCTTAAACCATTAATTACTGCTGACCGCCGCCATTGCAATCTTGATATAGGGTTTGCATTTTCTAGCAAATCAGGGGAACCAACATTGCGAACAGACCCTAAAACCATTAATTGCTGGGCTAAGGCAATATTATCCATAAAAGGATGACCTCCTTCTAGTGTAGCTAGTATAGAATTAGGTGAGAATTCAATTTGGCCATTTACTACTTTGTAAGGAACAAGCGCTTCTTTAAAGGCTCCTATTTTAGAAAGTAACGCCCAATTAACTAATTGTTTTGCTCTAGATGGAGCGTTTGTTAAAGCATCGTTGTCATCTCTTACAAAAACTATATTCACAAAACTTTGTTCAGATTCTTTTTTTTCTTCCCTTGATCTTAAATGAAGACCAAGTTTACGTAGTATGGCTTTACCCATGCTTGCTAGTAATGGCCGTTTTTCTTCTGGTATATATTTTTTTAAAGCTCTCATTAAACGGTCATCATCGGGGTTGGTTGGGTAATCTAATAAGCTGGCTTCTACTTGTCTTGGTAAAGCTCCTAAATAAACTGGATTAATAATGATTGAGTGAATTGTAGGGTTAGAACCATTTCTGGTTACAGGACAACCCTCGTTAATTGTAATAGTGTTGCATCCAGCTTTTTCGAACTCTGTGGTAATTGTTTGAAATATAGGTTGTGCAGCAGTAAATACAGCTTCTGCCTCAATCCTGCTTCTTCCTTGCTTAGGTAAAACATGAACTGTTTTATTTACTATAAGAGTAGGATACCTAAACCACCAGGGAGGCGTATTTTTTATAACGGGTGCTGCTTCAATCATTATATTTGTGAATTATACGTATACCAGAAGTAGGTTCGATATGCAACAAGAACAACAAGAAACTTATATAGGCTTGCCTGCTAGACCATAGGTTAACAGATCATTGATAAAACCTATTGTCTGGAATGGCCAGGTAAAAATCACACTATAAAAACCAGGTGATAGAAAAGAATAAAAAGACCATTTGTAATAAACAGCAAAAGCAACTGCAAAAACAAATCCAAACATGAAGTAAGCAATGGCGATAGTGGACAGGATTTTTTCTTTAGACATGGCTTAGGTTTTGTCTTTAGAACAGACCACTGTGGCTGCTACTACTTTTTCCCCGGACCTTACCCTCATTAAGATTACACCTTGTGTTTGCCTTTGCAAAGTAGGTACTTCATCAAGGTTCATTTTGATCAGCTGTCCTTTTGTAGAAGTTAATACCAAAGTATCCATTTCATCATCCACTGCAGCTGCTGTCACAATTAATCCCGTTTTTTCAGTTACCTGGGCAGCCTTAACTCCCTGTCCTCCTCTTCCCTGTTTGCTCCAAGCAGAGAATTTAGTCTTTTTACCCAAACCATTTTCCATAATCACTAACAACCCGTGGTTATTGTCCTGTACAATATTTAAGGATACTACCTCATCTTTACCATCAAGTCTGATACCTCTAACCCCGGATGTATCCCTATGGGTGGGTTTGACCTGCGCTTCCGAGAACCTGATTGACTTACCAGACCTTGAAACAATAATCAAATCATCCTTGCCCGAGGTAGTTGCTACCCAACCCAGCTCATCATCAGGGTCTAATTTAATTGCCACCAAGCCGCTTTTCCTGATATTAGCATATTCTGTCAAAGAAGTTTTTTTAACGGTGCCTTTTTTAGTACACATAAAGAAATACTTTGCGCTTTCGCCTTTTTGACGGGTGGTTAAGACAGCAGTGATTTTTTCTCCCTGCTCAACATTAATCAAATTAACCATAGCCTGACCTTTGGCTGCCCGTTGAGTTTCTGGAATTTCCCAAACCCTAATTTGGAATACCCTGCCTTTATCTGTAAAGAATAAAATACTGTCATGGGTTTGGGTATAGAAAATATGAGAAACTGCATCAGTTTCTTTGGTAGAAATTCCCATTACTCCTTTACCACCCCTGCCTTGGGTCCTAAAAGACATGGGAGACTGGCGTTTTATATATCCACCTTCAGTGATCGTGGCAATGGTAACTTCGTTTGGTACTAAGTCTTCTTCTGAGAACTCCCCTACTTTTTGTTTATAAACCCTGGTTTTCCTGTCGTCTGCATATCTTTCTTTGATTTTGACTAATTCTTCCTTAATAACTTTTAATATTTTTTCAGGGTGAGCCAATAGGTCTTCCAGATAAGCAATGGTTTCCCTGACCATTTTTAACTCATCCTCAATTTTTTGTATCTCCAAAGCAGCGAGTCTTCTTAGCTGCATATCTAAAATAGCTATGGCCTGAAGTTCTGATAACTTAAACTTGCTCATTAAGTTAACTTTGGCAGCATCAGAATCTTTGGATTTTTTAATTGTTTCTATGACAGCATCAATATTATCGACTGCAATTTTTAACCCTTCTAAGATATGTTCCCTAGCTTTTGCTTCAGCCAGCTCAAATTCTGATCTTTTTCTAACAATAGTTTGTCTATGGTGGACAAACTCTTCTAAGACATGTTTTAAGGTTAAAAGATGAGGTACTCCATCTAAAAGAGCTACTAAATTAACATTAAAAACTGATTGCATGGCTGTATATTTATAAAGGCTGTTTAACAGTGATTGAGGTTTGGCATCCCTTTTTAAATCAAAGACAATCCTGACCATTTGTTTTCTGTCTGATTCATCCCGTAAATCTGCTATGCCATCAAGCTTTTTATCCTTAACCAAATCTGCAATCCTGGCAATTAAAGTAGCTTTATTAATCTGATAAGGTAGTTCTGACACTATAATCTGCATTTTGCCTTGTGGAGTCTCATCAATTTCTGCTTTAGCCCTCATTACAATCCTGCCTTTGCCAGTAGCATAAGCAGCCATGATTTCACTTTGGTCATAAATAGAAGCGCCTGTTGGGAAATCCGGGCCTTTGACAAACTGTATTAAATCTTCCACAGTAGCATCAGATCTAAAGTTGTTATCAGTTTTCTGCTGTTTGTTTTCTGATTCTAGTTTATCTGTTGTCTGTTCTTCAGTTGAAGAATCAGTAACTGAAGAACTGAGAACTGATGACTGTTTAGCTGGATGCTCAATCATATATATTAGTGCATCACATAGCTCTCCTAAATTATGAGGCGGAATTTGAGTAGCCATGCCAACAGCAATACCAGATGCTCCATTAAGCAGCAGGTTTGGTACAACAGAAGGCAGTAAAGTTGGTTCCTCGGTAGTGCCAGAGTAATTGTCTATAAAATTAACAGTGTTTTTATTTATATCCCGCAGTAATTCCTCAGAGATAGCCGATAGTCTAGCCTCAGTATAACGCATTGCTGCTGGCGAGTCTCCATCTATTGAATTATGGACAAAAATACCTGAACCTATAGCGAAGTTATGATGTTGACTTATAGTTAAATCATAAACATCTTCTCGCTGTTTGAGAAAAGTTACCTTTATAACTTTGTGGTTGTATGTTTGGGCTTGTTGGGTGATTTCATCAAAGCTAGTAAAATATTTTAGTGCATTATTGGCACTTGGGGTTCCATTATTTTTTCTTTTAGCTTCGTATATTTGTGGCGTCAGATTAGGATATTCTTTAATGAGAGATGAGGTGTATCTTAAAATCTTACTTCTTATTACCTGATTTTTGTATGAAGGGTTTTGCCACTTATTGCGCAAAGAAATTTTAGCTTTTTGTGCAAGAATATCCATTAATCCTGGGTTTTCCTCCAGACGCCTTTTGTTGGCTATCTGCACCCCTTTCATCTGTTGAGATATAGATTCTCGGTGTTTTGGGTTACTCCAGAGCTTTGTAGAGATATCCTGCATGCGTTTTTGCATTTGTGCTCTATAACTTCTGCCTTGCCATCTTTTTTTCATTTCTTGTGATTTGAGTGTGCTAAGCAATTCCTTGAATTCTTCTTTTTGCCAGAGATTTTTTAAATTAGAGCTAGATTTTTGTCTCATAAACTCTTTGTACTCTTTGTTATCCCATTGAGCTTTCAGATGCTTAATTTGTCGCTTTCTATATTCGGTATTGAGCCACATCTTTTGATTGCGCTTAGTGGCTCTTAATGAAATTATTTGAGGATTATTTTCTATAAACTTTTTTCGTCCCTCAGCGATCTTTTGGACATATTCTGGATCGTTTTTATGTCTCCAAGAGGCCATTTCAGAATAAAGTTTCCAATGCTCTGCCCACTGTAATCTAGTGATATTATCAGGGTTATTATTTAATTTGTTTATATCAATATGATGACGTACCTTGCCCCTGCTTTTTTTATATACATCGTGATTCAAATTCCACTCATCAGCTAACATGTGGGTAAAGTTCCAATTATTGTCAGGTTGTTGAAGAACCATTCCGTAGCCAATCATATCTTTGTCTGGGCCATCATAAAACTTAGTATAAAGAGGCATTAAAGAAATGCCTGGTTGTAAATCCTGAGCAGCTTTGTAGGTGCCATCTTTAAGCATAAACTTATGACCAGGCGTACATTTAATTTTTTCACCATTATCTAAAACTACCTCGACAATTTCCGCATTTTGCCGTGTTAAGCGGGGTTTTTGAATTTCAGCTATCTCAATCTTATTATCTTGATGATTAAAGGCAAAAGTCCAGTGTCTTCTTCCTTTATTTTGTTCTTGGATTAAATCTTCAAAAGATAGACTTCTTCCATCAGCTAGTCTTACTTTTGTATCTTTAGTAAAACAACCAAAATTTCCTTGTCCATCGACTAACATATATCTCATGGAAAAATTCTGGGCCATCCTCACCATTGCCTCATAAACAGGGGCATCACCATGAGGGTGAAAGTTTTTTAACACCTCTCCTACTACTGCTGCAGATTTTTGGAAACGGGAGGTATGATGTAAACCCTGCTGGGACATGGCATAAATAATCCTTCTCTGGACTGGTTTTAATCCATCTCTGATATCAGGTAAGGCCCGGGAGACAATAACAGACATGGCATAGTCTAAATAAGACTTTTGCATTTCTTCTACAATTGGAGCTGGTTGTACTTTACCGATGTTTGACATAAGGAAGGTTAAAAAAAGAGCTTAGAGCTCCAATTAAATTATACCTTTTTTAGCCTATTGTAATCAATAGACGGATTATGATATAAAAACCTGTATTATTTATGAGAGATACTGAGCAGTGTTTGATTATTATACCAATTATACATACTGCTGCTGATATGATGAGTTTGCAATCAGCTATTCCCCGCGAAGAGCAAGACGAACAATTTGCCCTGGCTGAATGGGAAAAGATCTTTGGATACCTCCATTCTTTGTCAGCAGGATTTGTAACAGGTTTGAGAGTTTACCAAGACGGTTTACCTGATACCTCAGGAGATAATTTAAATAAGATTTTTGCTCAGGCCCCGGGAAAAAACTATGAGGTTTTACGATGGCTAAGATCAAATGGCGCGATAGTAATGGGGACTGAAAGCACAGAACTTATGCGGGAAGAATACAAGCTTTTAGTAGCCAGGTATCATGCTCCTAATGGAGAATTATGGGCACAAGCGACTTTAGAGTATGCTGAACGGAGAGGCCGATTGTTGATGGAGCGTAATGCTTATATTGCTCAAAGAATAGATCATACCCTGATGCCTGGTGAGGCGGGATTACTTTTTATTGGGCTGGGGCATAATATTCAGCCATTGCTAGCAGATAAAATGAGACTTGGGCAGCCAAGGATATTTAACCCTGATAGAATATTGGCAGAATGGAGAGGGTTCAGATGCCAGAACGTTTAAGGGGTTATCGAAGAGCGCCTTCTTCTCTGCGGGTATGTGTTAATCGAAGTATTGGCATAGGAGGTTTAACCAGGAGGGTGGTAGCTGACCGAGTTAATGATTCCAGGAATTCCCGGGAAGAGAATCCCGGGACAGATTGGGGAAATGTGGTTAGAACAAAGCAGGTATACAAAGGTCCTAAAAGGTCAGTATCTGAAGTTAACAGTAGAAATCCATTAGATTTACCAAGGATACGGTTTGTACAGGATGGAATCGACAAGGGTGACAATCTATTAGTATATTTCCGATTTTTCGGAGACATTGATTTGATTGATCCAGGCAATGCTAAGCGTAAAGCATGTTTTATAAAGGGGGGGAATTATCATAAACTTCCTGGGTTTCCTGAAGCAGTTACAGTATATGCTATTTTGGGATGGGGTCCTCCATCAATGAGAGACGCTAGGGTAATAATTGGTACAGTTGAAGATAGAATACATTGCCGAGTAACATCACCTTCTTTGCCCCTTGTTTTACAAGGTTTCAATCTTGTAATGCCCGGATCAGAGGAACGTTACATAGCTGAACTTACTGATGTTTACGATCGCCACAGCATGGCAATTAGTGTGCTTGATCCAAGGTTAGTGAAGGTGCGTTATGACAGGCTTCATGTTTAATTTTTCCCCATTGTAACATCCACCAGATGGTTTAACAAAAATGACGGAGTGGTAAAATGAAGTTATGTCTAAAGAAGCAAAAGAGCTAATCAAATTAAATGGTTTGTTTTTTCTTACCGCTTCTTAATATCACTACCTCAAAAGGGATTTATGATACTATGGATTCAGTTAAAAAAGATTGGCAGAGCAAGTATCACTTTTTGATAGAGAGAGATTTAGCACTAGGTGTTGCCAGAATCTTAACTTATTTTGTTTTACTTTTACTGTTTACTCCTCAAAATCAAACAGCTATTGCTAAAAACTGGATTTTAATTGTGCCAATTTTTCCATTACTCATTGGATTATTACAAATTTACAAGGATAAAAAAGTTTAAGCGGGTTCATTTATTGCTTTTTACTTTTAATTTGTCTCCATTTTTTTAAAGAACATTTTCTTGGCCAATTCCTCCAAGCTTCTTGGTTTCTATAAAAAGCAAACTCTTTCTTCGAAACCCAATGCAGTCTATCAGGATCTTTAATATAGTCTACAAATACTTTGCCGTTTAAATGATCAATTTCATGCTGAAATATTCTTGCCGTATATCCATGATATTTCTTTAAACTACATTCCCACTTCCGATGTGGGAAGCTAGATGTAAATGCATGGATTTTGATGGAGGCTGGGCGGGAGACTATACCACAAATATTACCTGTTGAGTAACATCCTTCATACCACTCCTCTTTTTCTTTGGAAGGCCAGGTGATTTTTGGGTTAATATATATTCTTAAATCCCCCACTTTTCCTTTACCATTTGCTTTAATATCCACCAAGATTATCCTTTTAGAAATACCAATTTGGGGCGCAGCCAGTCCCACCATGATAGGTTTTTTCTTATCTTGTTGCTGCCCGTAAGCTACATCCAGCATTGTTTTAATGCTTTCCCGGGTATTTTCTGAATCTATTTGGTCTTGAGGGATTTCCTCAGCTTTTTTTGTCAGTATTGGATCAGATGGTTTTAAAAAAAGATTATTCATTTTAATTCAGTCCAAGTATAGCATTTGTCATTCCGGGTGACTTCGGGGAATCTCTAGATTAATCTTAAGATCCTTCACTAGGCGCTCAGGATGACAGAAGGTTGGAAACTTGTATATAATACAGTGTACAAGCATGAATAAGTTAAAGGTTGGTTTGTTTTTTGGTGGCAGATCTACAGAGCATGAAGTTTCAGTGATTTCTGCTTTGCAGGCTTATGAGAATTTAGATAAAGATAAATATGAAGTGATTCCGGTTTATGTTAGTAAAGAAGGAAAATTCTATTACAGTCCTAAGCTATTAGATTTAAAAAACTATCAAAATCTAAATTCTTTACTATCAAAATCTACAGAAGTTACCCTAGCCAGGCAAAACAATACCAGTGGATTACTAGCTGGTAAACTTTTTCCTCACTTAATCCCCATAGATTTGGCTTTTCCTTTATTTCATGGTTCTTTTGGGGAAGATGGTTGTATTCAGGGGGTGTTTGAAACTTACCAGATTCCTCATGCTGGTTTTAATGTTTTAGGGTCAGCTGTTGCTATGGATAAAGTGATTTCCAAATATGTTTTTCAGTCTTTAGGTTTTAAAGTAGCAAAATTTATAGTAATTAAAAGAGCTGATTGGATTTCAGATCCGAAAAAAGCCTTAAAACAGATTCAAGACAACTTAACTTTTCCAGTAGTGGTTAAGCCTGCTGATATTGGATCAACTATTGGTATTAATAAAGCTAAAAATTTGGATGAGGCTTCTTTTAATATTGAGGTGGCTTTTACCTATGCTGATAAGGTATTAATTGAGCAAGCTTTTGAAAATTGTATTGAAGTTAACTGTGCTGCCTTAGGTTATGAGGAAGTAATTCCTTCAGTATGTGAGATGCCAATTAGATCTGGGGATACTTTATCTTTTGAAGACAAATACCTGAAAGGCAGCAAAGGAACCAAAGGAGATAAAGGCGCTGGAATGGCATCTTTGTCCAGAAAAATTCCTGCACCAATCAGCTCTAGACTAGCTAAAAAAATACAACAAGCAACAGTAGTAATTTTTAAAGCTTTAGAAGGCTGCGGGGTAGCCAGGATTGATTATTTTGTTGATCCCAAAACTCAGGAGTTTTGGGTTAATGAAGTTAACAGTCCTCCCGGGTCTTTAGCATATTACCTTTATCAATCACTGGGCATAGGATATAGGAAATTATTAGATCAATTAATAGAGAGTGGTCTGAAACGTTTTGCTGAGGCGCAAAAAACCCAGTATGTTTTCCAAAGCGGTTTGCTTTCACAAATGGCCAAAGCTGGTGGAAGTAAAGCTTAGAAGTATTGGTCTGGCAGGTCATTTTCCAAAAGCACTACTGATCCTGGTTTAGTAATTTCCCTTAAAATTAAGAAAGCTTGGTTTAATGTAGCTGCTTTAAAGGTTTTTTCCCTGGGAAATTTATTAGTAGATAAGGATGATAATAAATCATGTTTAGCATATTCCCCTACTATAATTATGTAATCTGCAACTCTTACTGCTTCTTTGGCAAAAGCCCTGTTTTCCCTGGTAGCTTCCCAACCTAATTCTACTAACCCTGGGGTGATGACTACTTTTGGAGAACCAGGTAAATTTTGTAATAATTTTAAAGCTGCCCTGGCGCTTTCTGGATTGGTATTATAAGTATTATCAATAATAGTTTGTCCATTGTGTTTTTTTATTTCTAACCTATGTGGAGTAGGTAAAAGTTTGGCTGCTCTTTTTTCAATTTCATCAGTAGATACTCCTAAGTTTAAGGCAACAGTTGCAGCTGCTACAAAATTTTTAACATGGTGTTCTCCTATTAAAGGTAAAGTAATCTGGCTATTACCAGAAGGGGTATGAAGAGTAAAAGAGGTGCCATTTTTAGTAAATTTAATGCCAGAGGCAAAATATCTACTCTTTTGTCCATAAAACTCTACATTCCCACTTCCGATGTGGGAAGCTATGTGGGAAGCTAATTTTTGCAGCCACTGGTTTTCTCCATTTAAAAAAGCCTGGGATTTTGGGTTTAAATTTTCTACCAGTTCAAATTTAGCATGGGCAATATTTTCCAAAGAGCCAAATCTTTCCAGGTGTTGCGGGGCCACTGCAGTAATTACCCCAATTTTAGGATTTAGAAAATTGGTTAAGTATTTAATCTCCCCTTTTTTATAAGTACCAATTTCAGCAATGAAGACTTCTGTATTTGGTTTTAAATAATCTAAAATTGTTTGAGCAAGGCCTAAAGGAGTGTTGTAGCTTTTAGGAGTTTTAACTACCCTAAATTTTTTCCAAAGCAGGGTATAAAGCATATCTTTAGTTGAGGTTTTACCATATGAGCCAGTGATAGCAATAATTTTTAGTTTTGGTAAAGCAGCCAGTTTTTCTTTTGCTTGATTTAGAATTTTTCTTTTAAAATAAATATCCAAAGGCAGATAAGTGATAAATCCCAACAGGATAAATATTGGAGATATAAATACAAGAACAAGGAAGGTTAAAAATAATCCAATAGATTGCCAAGATAAATAGATCCAACCTAAAGTAAAAAGCAGCAGCAATTTTATTTTAGAAGTGTATTCTAACCGGTGTTTTCTTTGTAGGTTTCTGGCAAAAAGATGTTTTAAAAACCAACTAATAAAAAAAATTGGTTTATATTCCAAAACCTGGAAAATATATAGATGATCAAGCAGCGGTAAAATTTTAGATAAAGTCTTTAACATAGTTTGTAAATAAAACTGGATTTTTTAAATGAGGGCTATGGCCGGTTTCTTCCATTATCTCAATCCTGGAATTTTTTATTAATTGATAAAGAGTTAAACCTCTTTTTAAAGGCACTGTTTTATCATCCCCCCCCCAGATTATTAAAGTTTCATGAGAGATTTTTTTAGCATCATTGGTTAGATCCTGAGTAAGTATTTTCTTAAAAGATTCTGTTAAATCCCCTGCTTCTAAATAATCTGACTGGATAGTTTTATAAAACCATAAACGGAGTAACTGCTTACTATTAAATACATTGGGCAATATTTTTATTAATTTGGCAACTGATTTTGCCAATCTATTAGTCAGGGTTGGTTTGGGTCTGATTCCAGAACTGGCATCTAGAATTATTTTAGAAATTAAATCAGGATAAATGCTTGCTAGTTTAATAGCTACAGCCCCCCCAAAAGAATGGCCTAAAACAGCAGGTTCTTTTATTTTATTTTCTTTAATAAACTGGAAAACAAAATTTGTATATTCTTCCATCCCCCAGATTTTTTTTGGATTCTCACTTTTACCAAACCCGGGCAGGTCTAATAACCAAAGGGTGAAATGATCTTTTAATAGATCTACCAAAGGCCACCAGGTAGAAACATCCTGCTTCCAACCATGCAGCAAAATTAAATCTTTACCTTTTCCAACTTTTTGATAGTAAACAGTCTGTTTTTTAATAGTTTGATACATGCCAGGAATAAATTATATCTTAAGAGAGCTTGTATTTCGACTACTCAATATCTAGTAGATTGACAATATTTTAACTACAATTTAAAGTAGGGCTATGAATTTAAAGCTAATAGCTTTTTTAATAGTTTTGGCTGGGGTTTTATCTAGGTTACTTCCCCATAATCCTAATATAGTGCCTATTACAGCCTTGTGCTTATTCGGAGGGACATACTTACCTAAAAAGTTTGCTTTCTTGCCCTTACTGGCTTTATTAATTAGTGATTATTTCATTGGGTTTTATGGAATAGATATGTTGTATGTTTATGGCAGCTTTGCCCTAATTGCTGGTATAGGTTTATGGTTAAGGAAACATAAATCAATAAAATGGGTTTTGGGTTCAGCTGTTTTTTCCTCAGTATTATTTTTTATCATCACTAATTTTGGGGTATGGGCTCCACCAAATAATTGGTATCCCCATACTTTAAATGGTTTGATACAAAGTTATACAATGGCTATACCCTTTTTCAGGAATAGTTTAATTGGAGATGTAGGATACACAATTTTACTTTTTGGTGGATATGAATTAATTCAAAGATTAGCTAAGAAGCATCTTCCCCAAAAACTTTTTCAACTGCTTTATTAAATTGTCTTCCCCTGTCAAACTCATTTTGGAATAAATTAAAAGAAGTGGCTGCTGGTGAAAACAAAATAGTATCTCCAGGTTTTACTTCTTTTTTAACATCCTGTAGCAATTTTTCAATATTATTATAAATTCCACCATTCTGAACTCTGAACTCTAAATTCTGAATTCTCTTGATGATTTCCTCAGTTGCATCTCCTTCCAGAAAAAATACTTGTTGAACATTTTTAATAACTTCTTCTGCATATTTTTTATAATCCATTTTTTTATTCATGCCACCACAAATAAGAACTAGCTTCCCACTTCCGATGTGGGAATGTAGTTTGGAAAGCGTTTTTATGGCTTGGATCCCTGCTTCAGGGGAAGTAGCTGTAGTATCATTGTAAATTTTTACTCCATACCACTCCTTAATAAGTTCTATCCTAAACGGCACACCTTTAAACTGAGTAAGAGATTTGAGGAGGAGGTTTGAGTTGACGCTAAGAACTTTACCTATTGAATACGCTGCTGCTATATTTTCTAGATTATGTTCTCCTAGCAAATTAGGTTGTAAACCTGCCGGTAAGTCATTTTTGGAAAAGCGGATAATTTTAGCTTTCAAACCTTTTAAAAAATCCGGTTTATCTACCATTACATTCCCCCCTCTAATAAAAAGAAAATCTTCTTTTGTTTGGTATTCGGCAATTATTTTTTTAGCCTCAATATATTCTTCCATTGAGAAATGCCAATTTAAGTGATCCGGATAGATATTAGTAATAACAGCAATCTTTGGAGCAAAATTTTTTTCCGCCAAAGCTTGTAGTTGAAAAGAAGATATTTCTACTATAATCCAAGGGTTTTTATCTAAATATGGTAAGGTATCTAAAATACTTCTGCCAATATTTCCAGCCAGCACTGCCTGTTCATTTGCAGCTTTTAATACTTCATAAATCAGTGAAGCAGTTGTGGTTTTACCTTTGGTGCCAGTAATAGCGATAATCTTTTTTTGATCTGCATATTGGAGGAAAATGGAAAAATCTGTTTCTACTTCTTTATCTTTTTCCAATACATACCCAATATATTTATTTTCTGGTTTAACAGCCGGGTTTTTAATAATTAAGTCAGCCCAATCAATATCTTCAAATGTATGCCCCCCTAAAGTATAGGAAATGTTTTTAAATTCTTTTAACTTATCTAAAGAAGCTTGCAAGTCTTTTTCAGTTTTTAAATCAGTTATTCTAACTTCTGCTCCATTTTGAGCAAAAAATTTAGCTACCCCTACTCCGCCTTGGTTTAGACCTAAGCCAAATACCAAAACTTTTTGTTTCACTAACTTTCTGGCTAATTGATCAATACTGCCTGCTCCCATGAAAAAGACAACATTTCCTGGTTTAATTTGTGGTTTTAATTTTTCTAAAGTTTCATCTATACTACCAATATAACTTACAGAATCTTTAGCAGTAGCATCAACAAGCTGTTTGCTATTTACTAAACCAGTATCTTTTTCCCTGGAAGGATAAATATCTGTAATAAAGATTTGGTCAACTGGTAGGCTTTGGAAAACTCTAACAAAGTCTTCAAAAAGGGCTTTAATTCTTGAGAACATATGTGGCTGGTAAACTAAAAATATTCTCTCCTTAGGGAATTTTTCCCTAGCAGCTTCCATAGTTGTTTTTATTTCTGTAGGATGATGAGCAAAATCAGAATAAATTTTTGCTTGATTAAACTCTCCAATATACTCAAACCTTCTGCCTGCTCCAGTATAGTTATTTAGACTTTTTCTAATAATTTCTGGGCCTGTTCCTAAAAGGAGTCCTACCTGCATTGCTGCTTTGGCATTTAAAACATTATGTTGACCTGGTATTTTTAAGTTAAAATCCATCCGGCTTTTGGTAAAATCCAGAGCAGAAACTGAGGATTCCTTCATTACACCTTTAAGAATTTCAGCAACAGTAGAGTCTGTTAAATTAGTTACAATTGTTGTTTTAGTTTGAAGTAAAAACTTTTTAAAACTACTTTTCACTGCCTCAAAATCCTTAAAATATTCTGGGTGGTCCATTTCAATATTAGTTACTACTGTAATTTGAGGATAATGGGATAAAAAATTATCATTAAATTCATCAGCTTCTACTACAAAGTACTTTCCTTTTCCTACTCTATAGTTAGCTTTCCATCTGGGAACAATACCACCCAGCTCTACAGTTGGGTCTAAGCCTGCATCTTCTAATATTTGGGCAATCATAGCAGTTGTGGTAGTTTTGCCATGAGTGCCACAAACAGCAATAACAGATTTGTCCTTAGCTAAATATTTACCAACAAACTGCTGCCAGGTTAAAACTTCAATCCCTTTTTTCTTTTCTTTTTTTTTTTTTTGGTTATCTGGGTCTAAAGAAAAAATAGCAGGAGTAACAGCTAAAATATCTACGTTCCCACCTTTAAGGTGGGAAGCTAAATGCTGGGGACTATGGCCTACTTGGAGTTGGTTTGGTTGGAAAATGGTGGTGAACTCATTATTGGGTTGCAGATCACAACCACCAACCTCAAATCCTTGAGCCTCTGCAATTGCAGCAGCAGAAGAAGTACCAGACCCCCCTATTCCTAGAAAATGGACTGCTTTCTTAACCATCAGGCTATATTATATGCGTTTTAGGAGTAATTTTACATCTTTGAGACTGTGGGAGTATCACCATAGCCTGCTCCTACAATATAACCATATTTAGCAAGTTTTTTCCTTAAGTTTTCTGATTGGCCTTTGGCATCAAATCTTAAGTAAAAAATTCAAAGTAAAGTTGAATCAAAATCAATAATAAAGTGCAGATCTTATTATATATCAAGAGTTGCCATCTTTGCATGGGTTTGGATGAAGCGTTTTCTGGGAGGGACTTCATCACCCATCAGCATTGCAAAGACCTCATCAGCTTGAGCAGCATCTTCCACGGTGACTTGTTTTAAGACCCTGTTTTCCGGATTCATGGTAGTTTCCCAGAGTTGATCCGGATTCATCTCTCCCAAACCTTTGTAGCGTGAGGTGATAATTTGCTGACTGTTGCCTAAAGTTTTGAGCACTTCTATTTTTTCTTCTTCAGAATATGCATAATGCAACTCTTTGCCTTTTTGCAGTTTATAAAGCGGTGGCTGGGCAATATACATATAGCCTTTATTGATTACTTCTGGCAAATACCTGAAGAAAAATGTTAAAAGCAGGGTTCTGATGTGTTCACCGTCAACATCTGCATCAGTCATAATAATAATCCGGTGATACCTAGTTTTTTCATAATCAACCGTATCCCCTATTCCAGTCCCTAAAGCAATCACCAAAGCTTTAATTTCTTCAAATTCTAACACTTTATCTAACCTGGCTCTTTCTGTATTTAAAATCTTACCTCTTAAGGGCAAAATTGCCTGGAATTTTCTATCCCTGCCTTGTTTAGCGCTGCCTCCAGCTGAATCTCCTTCTACTATGTATAATTCAGATTGTGATGCATCCCTGTTTTGGCAATCAGCTAATTTTCCAGGCAAGGTCATTCCTTCTAAAGCGCCTTTTCTAATAACTGCATCTTTGGCTGCTCTGGCTGCAGCTCTGGCTCTGGCAGCAAGTAAAACCTTTTCCATGATTCTTCTGGCATCTTGAGGGTTCTCTTCAAAAAATACATCCAAACCCTCTTTAACTACCTGGGAAACAATTGGCTGGATCTCTGCATTACCTAGTTTTTCTTTGGTTTGTGATTCAAACTGAATATTATCGGAGTTCATTTTAATTGAGACCACTGCTGTTAAACCTTCTTTGATATCTTCACCGGTTAAGTTTTCATCTTTTTCTTTTAAGGCTTCAATCTTTCTGGCATAATCATTAATGGCTCTAGTTAAAGCAACCCTAAACCCGGTTAAATGACTGCCACCTTCTGTAGTAGGCACTACATTGGCAAAGCTTTCAACATTTTCTGCAAATCCATCGTTATATTGGATTGCTACTTCAACTTCAACATCATCAACTACCCGCTGAATTAAGATTGGTTCCGGATGAATTAAGGCTTTATTCCTGTTTAAGTGTTTGATTAAAGTTGCCAAACCAGATTGAAAATAAAAATGGCGTTCTATCCCTGATCTTTCATCATAAATATGGAAATAAATACCAGCTACCAAATATGCTACTTGTTTGATTTGTTTTTCTAGCCTGTCAAATTCTGGTTTGGTGGTAGCAAAAATAGTCTTATCAGCTAAAAAAGTAATTTGGGTACCTGATTTAGCAGTCCATTTAAAATTTGTTTTAAAAGGTAAAACAGGATTTTTTTCTATGGGAGCAACTTTAGATTTGGCTTTACCTCTCTCATATTCCTGGAAATATTGTTTATTTTCTCTTCTGACTTCTGCCCTGACATAATCAGATAAAGCATTAACAGCAGAAACCCCTACTCCATGTAAACCAGTTGAGACTTTATAGCCTCCTTCACCAAATTTACCTCCGGCATGAAGAGTAGTCATGATAACTTCTAAGGCAGATACACCAACTTTAGGGTGGATTTCTACCGGGATACCCCGGCCATCATCAGCTACTGTTACATAATCTTCTTCATGTAAAACTACCCAGACATTTTTGGCAAAACCAGCTAAAGCTTCATCTATAGAATTATCAACAACCTCTTTAATCAGGTGATGAAGACCTCTTAAATCTGTGGAACCAATATACATTCCAGGTCTTTTGCGGACTGGTTCTAATCCTTCTAAAACTTGAATTTGTTCAGCTGAATACTTGTTTGCGGGCATAAAAACCGCCTTTTCAGGCTATATATAGTCTATCATTTTATCCGGGGCATCACAAGCATCAAGTATTCTAAAATTGTCCTGATGTTTACATTTTGTTTAGACCATTCTTCTGCTTGTAAAAGCTGGTTTGCAAACTCAGGATATTTTAAAAGATTATCATGGAAATATACTATTAAAGCTTGTAAAAACTCTTCTTTGTTTTTTAGCTTTTCTATGTATTCAAGCCTATCTGCAACTTCAGAATTTAACAAGTTTTTTATATTCTCTATATATCCTACCTCCGGGGTAGGAATATGATGAGACGTAGGGTTTTGTATACGAATTATGTGGCAGCGGGATAAAATAGTTGGCAATAAGCTTGCTTCTGAGCTGGCTCCCAAAACCAGAGTAGCTTCTTTTGGCAATTCTTCTAAAGTTTTAAGCAGGGCATTTTGGGCCTCAATTGTTAACTTGGCAGCATCTTCTAAAACTACTCCCCTGCCTTTGGCAGAATAAGGTTTTAAAGAAAAATGATCTTTAATTTTTCTTGCCTCAGAGATTCCCAGCTTTGTTTCTTGATCAAAATATAAAAGGTCAGGATGGGATATTGGTAAATTTTGTTTTTTTAATTCCTCCTGGATAGCAATGAGTCTTGTATTATATGATAAAGATAATAAAAGCTTGGCTGTCATAACAGCATTTTAACAGATGATTCTATTTCTTAAACACAACAAAATATTTGTTTTGGGAATGTTTTTGCTATTATTACTGCTTTTTAAAAACCCTTTATCTCCGTATAACTTTATCTCAGGGTTGGAACCTTCTCCTGACAGCATCCATTATTTAAATCCGCTGATAAGTTTAGCGCATGGTAAGGGTTTAGTTATTTCCTATGAGGGCAGAGATATTCCTACCACAGTTCCTCCTCTATATTCTTTAACTCTTTTTCCTATTTATTTTATCTTCCGGGAGATTAGGTTTTTTTATATTACTAATGTATTTTTAACACTAATCTCTGCCATTTTGTTTTATAAAATTATCTGCAAATTATTTGCAAGCCCAGTAATTAAAAGTATTTTATTTTTAGGTTTTGTGACTAACTACATTATTTTTTGGTATCCACAAGTAGCTATGGCTAAAAATTTGCTAATACCTTTATACCTATTTTCTGTTTGGTTGCTGTTACAGCCACTTACTATTTTTTCTGTGATACTGTTTCCGTTTTTAACCATGGCATTTTTTGCTACAAAATATGTAGCCTGGGTGTTGAGTTTGTCCTTAATTATTGCTTTTATTATCAAAGTTAGATCATTTAAAAGTTTGCTAAAGAAAAAACTTTTATTCTTGTTTTTATTTTTCTTAAGTTTATTAATTCTTTTTTCGGTCTTTGCTTATATTGAATTTTTAAACAAGGAAGTTAATGTTTTAAATACAGTTATATTAGTTTTGCAAAACCTGGTAACTGTTTCTTCATCGGGATCTTTTTCAACGGTTTACCTAAAGAATAATTTTATCCGTTATCTGGCTGGGATTATGGGAGGGCAGGTGACTGTTTTGCAAAAAGATTTTATTTTACTGCCTATTATAGTAGGGATGACTTCTATTGCAGCTATTTTTATTAACCTGTTAACTGGAAAAAATAAATTATTAAGCTTTTATTTTTTTCTTTCTATTACTGGAACTTTATATTTTATAAGTACTTTTTATATTGTTGATGCCCGTTATTTATTTGTCTTTATTCCTATATTTTTCCTTATCTCCGGTATTTTTTTACAGACTTTAGGGAATTTTTTAAAATGGCGTTATCAAGGACTATATTTTAAATTTTTAATGGGGTTTATTTATCTTACTGTTATTTTAGCAATGATTCCTTTGCCGCTGGGTCAAGTTAGCAATGAGCTAAAACTTATTTTCCTGCAGCCAGAAAAAGCTAAAAACTATGAAGCTATTGAGATAATGAATCAATATGCTAACTCTTATACTTTGAAACCCGTAATTATCTCTACACTTTCCCCTTATATGATTGATTTTTATTCAAACCATAAATACAAAGTTTTACCTTTGTCTTTCCGTCAATATTTTACAGGAGGTGTAGAGCAAACTTGGGGTATTAGTCCTCAAGGCAGTTTAATAGATTTGTATAAAGATTATCTAAGGGAAAGTAAAACTGTATTAGTATCAGTTTACCAAACTGAAGATAAATATTGGTTTTCTTTTGATATGCAGAAAATAAAAGAAGAATTTAACTTATCTTTAGCAGAAAAGGGCTGTAATAATAAATGCAGTTTGTATAAATTAGAGATAAAAAGGTAAAAAAGCCTTGCAATCACCTCAAAGTTTTAACATAATGTAGATATGCCCGCTGTAACTGCCCAGACTTTAGAAGATATTCTGTTTAAGCAAGGATTAATTAGTTCTGATCAACTATCTGCTGTTAAACTCGAAAGCCTGAATTCAGGTACCCCAATTGAAAAAATCCTGATTCAGCACAACCTGATTCCTGTTGACAAAATCACTGAAGCTAAAGCTCAAATTTTAAATGTTCCTTATATTAATCTTGATGGAAGGGCTATTTCAGCAGATATTCTGAACTTAATTCCAGAACCGGCAGCCCGGCGCTACACTATTATCCCATTTGAGAAAAAAGGTGAGGAGTTATGGGTAGCAATGGCAGATCCTTTGGATATCCAGATTACCCAATTTATAGAAAAAAGGGCAGGACTTAGGGTGAAGTCTTATCTGGCACAACCAGAAGATATTTTAAAGGCAATTTCTGATCAATACCAACAAAATTTAACTTCTGAAGTAACGTCAGCTTTAAAAGAGGTTGCATCGGTAAGCCCGGAAGAAGACATTCAGAACGGTCCTGAAGTCTTAAGAGAAGCGCCTGTTTCCAATATTATTGATCAGCTTTTGCAATATGCTATTAAATCACGGGCATCAGACATTCACATTGAGCCTCAAGAAGACCGGACCAGAGTCAGATACAGAATTGACGGCATCTTACAGGAAAAAATTCTGCTGCCTAAAGGGGTGCATGAAGCTTTAGTATCAAGGATTAAGATATTGGCAATTTTGAAGATCGATGAAAAAAGATTGCCTCAAGATGGCAGATTTACCTTTACTTACGAACAAAAGGTTGTTGATCTTAGGGTTTCTGTGATCCCGACTGTTTTTGGGGAGAAAGTGGTATTAAGACTATTACCCAAATCAACTGCTGCCCCCAGTTTATTGGAATTAGGTTTAAGAGGTAATGCATTAAAGAGTTTGGAAAGCCAACTGCAAAGACCACATGGCATTATCTTAATCTGTGGTCCAACCGGTAGCGGTAAGACTACGACTCTCTACTCTATCTTAAGCAAAATTTCTACCAGCAGGGTTAATATTGTGACGATTGAGGATCCTGTAGAATATCAAATTCCGGGGGTAAATCAGGTTCAGGTCAACCCGCAGGTGGGATTAACTTTCGCTTCAGCATTAAGAAACTTTCTTCGTCAGGATCCCAATATTATTATGGTAGGTGAGATCCGTGATTCAGAAACTGCTAATTTAACAATTCAGGCAGCTTTAACCGGCCATCAGGTTTTTTCCACAGTTCATACTAACTCTAGCGCTGGTGCACCGCCCAGGCTGTTAGATATGGGAATTGAGCCATTCTTGCTTACCTCATCTTTAAACGCAATAGCAGCCCAGCGGGTAGTGCGGAAAATTTGCCCCTTTTGCAAAATAGAATTTAGTCCTCCGACAGAAGTAATGGAAAATATTAAATCAGTTCTGGGTAAATATCTGCCAAGTCAAAAACAGCCTGATAAGCTTTTTAAAGGAAAAGGCTGCGCCAGGTGTGGTAATACTGGTTACTTGGGCAGAACAGGCATTTTTGAAGTATTAATTGTCTCAGATCAAATGGCTAACTTAATTTTAGAACGTGCCTCTTCCAGCAGTATTGAGCAGTTGTCTAGAGAGAACGGTATGGTGACAATGAAGCAGGATGGGTATTTAAAGACTTTAGAAGGAGTAACTACTATGGAGGAGGTGTTAAGAGTAGCACAAGATTAGGATGAATATACAGCAGCTTTTAGAGTTAACTATTCAAAGAAACGCATCTGATCTACATCTTTCCGTAGGATTTCCGCCGATGATCCGGGTTCATAGTGATTTATTTCCAGTACCCGGAGAAGCGTTTATATCTCCAGAGCAAATCGAAAGTTTAATTAGGCCTCTTTTATCTGATATGCAAATGAATATCTATAAACAAGTTTTAGAGTTGGATTTTTCCTTTGAGTTTGCTGGAAAAGCCAGGTTTAGAGTTAACTTGTATAAACAAAAAGGCAATTCTGCAGTAGCCTTAAGGCTGATTCCCTATAAAATACCTAATTTAGAAGAATTAGGTTTTCCTTCTGTGGTTAATAAATTAGTAGAGTTAAAACAGGGTCTTATCTTGGTAACAGGGCCGACTGGTCATGGTAAGTCAACAGCCTTAGCATCATTTATTAATAGAATTAACCAAACCCGGGCTTCACATGTTATTACAGTTGAAGACCCAATAGAATATGTCTATCCCAAAGGTAAATCTTTAATTGAACAAAGAGAAATGTATAGTGATACCAGGTCTTGGGCTAATGCTTTGCGTTCTTCTCTGCGGGAAGACCCTGATGTAGTTTTAGTGGGAGAGATGAGAGATTTGGAGACAATTGCTTCAGTAATGACTATTGCAGAAACAGGCCATTTGGTGTTTGCAACCCTTCATACCAACTCAGCTGCCCAATCAGTGGATAGGATTATTGATGTTTTTCCTGAGGCTCAACAAGCCCAAATTAGGTTGCAACTGGCAGCAACTTTGGAAGCAATTTTATCACTTAGGCTTATTCCAACAATTGAGCCAGGCAGAACTTTATCCTCAGAGGTATTGTTTGCTACTCCTGCTGTAAGAAGCATTATCCGCGAAGGAAAATCTTATTTGATAGATAATGTAATTGAGACTTCAATGGAGTTGGGAATGCAAACCCTGGAAAGATCTTTGGCTGACTTGGTTAGAAAAGGCAAAATCTCCCAAGATGAAGCTATCAGGTTTGTTCTGAGACCAGAGTTGCTAGTTAAGTTATTGAAATAGCCTCAGTGATTATATGGAATTTCTATACAAAGCAAAAGACCTGCAGGGAAATGATCATAGCGGTAATGTAGCTACTCCAGATGTCCGTTCAGCCATTAATACAATAAGAAAAAAGGGCTTGATTATTATTTCCATCAACCCGAAAAATCCTCCAGAAAACCAGTTCTTAGGCCGTTTTCTTAATAAAGTAGGTTTTACTGAGTTGGTTATCATGACTAGGCAGTTGGCTACTATGGTTTCAAGCGGTTTAGTTTTATCCCAGGCAATAGATATCTTGGAGGAGCAGCAGACAAATAAAATTTTAAAAGAAGCCTTAGAGAATATTTCCCAGGATATAAAAGGAGGTTTAACCTTAGCCCAAGCTTTAAGCAAGTATCCTAATATTTTCCCCCACCTTTATGTGAATTTAGTTAAAAGCGGTGAAACTTCAGGTAAACTGGATTCAGTGCTTCTGCAAATGGCTGACGGATTAGAAAAAGACCGGGAGTTTCAGGCAAAAATTAAAGGAGCAATGATTTATCCGGTGGTAGTTTTAACAATGATGGTAGTTGTAATTATAATCATGATGGTATTTGTTATCCCAAAACTAGTTAATCTTTACCAGCAATCAACTATAGAACTACCTCTGCCAACTCAAATATTAATTGCAACCTCAAATTTATTCACTAAATTCTGGTGGCTTGGTTTAATAATTTTGATTGGGATAGTTATTGGTATAAATAAATGGAAAAAAACTCCAGAAGGCAACATGTTTTTTGGCAAACTGATTTTAAGAACCCCAATTGCAGGTAAAATAGTTACTAATGTGACTTTAACAAACTTTAACCGGACTTTTGGGCTGCTTACTGCTGCAGGAATTCCTTTACTTGAGTCAATTGGAATTGTTTCTGATTTAACTGATAATCCAGTATTTAAAAATTCTTTAAAAGATGCTTACAAAGGGGTTGAGAAAGGTTTGCCTTTTTCGTCCCTGCTTGCAGGAAACGTATTTCCTAAGATTGTCAGCCAGATGATTAAAGTTGGAGAAGAAACCGGTAAAGTTGATGAGATTTTTCTTAAGCTGGCTGATTATTTTGAGTCAGAATCTGATCATTTAGTAAAGAATCTGACAGTGGCTATTGAGCCAATAGTGTTAATTATTTTGGGAGTGGGAGTTGCTTTCTTAGTAATTTCGATCATCCTGCCGATTTACAAACTAACTACATCATTTTAATCTGGTCTCTTGACTGATAGTGATTAATTATGTCTACAATGGAGACAGAGGGGGTGAGAAAATTTGAAAAAATCTGCTCAGGTTCACAAGGGTTTTACTCTTGTTGAACTTTTGGTAGTTATCGCAATTATTGCAATTCTTGCAGCTGTTGTGGTCTTGATTATTAACCCGCTGGAGCTTACCAGAAGAGGTAGGGATGCAGCGAGGTTAACTGATCTTGCTAATCTGCAACAAGCTATTAATGTGGCAGTTCAGGAAGCTACAGCTTCTGCAGCTGCAATTCTTTGTTCAGGTGGAGCTACACCATGTAGTGGGTCAAGTAACACTGGAACAAGAGCTACAGGTGGTACGGGTTGGGTAAAGGTTAATTTATCTGCGCAAAATAGCGTTTCGGTACCAACCTTACCTATTGATCCGCTCAACGATACAACAAACCACTATACTTATTGTTCTGATGGTGATGCTTGGGAAATTAATACTGTTTTGGAATCAGAACAACAAAAAGGCAAAATGGCCACTGATGGTGGAAATGAACCTGCCGCTGATACAACAGGCCGTTATGAGGTTGGTTCTAACCTAACTTTAATTGCTGCATCAGGCGGGAGTTGTACATATTAATATAATGTGGTTAGCAGGCTTTTTATTGGGTACGGTTTTAGGAAGTTTTGTTAAGGCCCTGGCTGACCGGAGTTTGTATAACAGGTCTTTTTTGGGAAGGTCATACTGCCCTAAATGTAAACACATATTAGGCTGGTATGACCTTTTCCCTATTTTTTCCTATATCTTAGTCAAAGGTAAATGCAGGTATTGTCATAAAAAAATAGGCATTGAATATGTGGTGATAGAGGTGGTGGTGGGAATGCTGATAGCTTTACTATTCTGGCAAACCTTTAAGAATTTTCAATTTTCAATTTTCAATTTTCAATTATTAATTCTTTTACTTGAACTTATTACTAAAATTTTCTTTATTACTATCTTGGCTGTGCTTTTTTTGACAGATCTTAAAAAGATGTTTATTCCAGACAGGATTGTTTTGCCCTCCATAGTTATTGGTATTATCTTAGGGTTAATAACAGTTATTATTAAAATAGGTTATCTTTATTTTTACTTATCTCAGACAGCTTTAGGTAAATTACTTCTTCCTCCAAACAATGAATATTTCCAAAGGCATGCCTTAACCATAGCTGAACCCTTTTTATGGGCGCTTCTGTCTGGAGCCGGCATTGCCCTGTTTTTCTTCAGTTTAATAGTTATTACTAAAGGAAAAGGGATGGGTGGCGGGGATGTAAAGCTGGGAGGCTTTATGGGGGTAATGTTAGGCTTTCCCTCTTCCCTATTTGCTGTGGTTTTAGCATTTTTTATAGGTGCTGTATTTTCCATAGGACTAATTTTGCTTGGCAAAAAACATTTTGGCCAGGTAATTCCTTTTGGGCCATTTTTAGTTATAGGAAGTTTAATAATGCTGTTTTGGGGACAGGAGATTATTGACTGGTATTTGAGATTAGGAAGAATTTAAAAATTAAAATTCAAAATGCAAAATTACAGTTCAAAATTTAAAAGTGATTTTACAAAAGCTGATGGTAGTACTGCCGGGGCTTATTGCCGGTTTAATAACCAGTAAAGAATTAATTTGAATCTGAATTTAAATTGAGGTATTGACAAGTGTTTTAAGTTATGAAAATAATAGATTAGTAAGAAAAAAATATGAAAAAACTGCCCGTTCTTAAAACTTCTTCCGGTTTTACTCTTATCGAGTTAATGGTGGTAATAACCATCATTGCTTTTTTATCTGTTATAGGAATAGTTTCTTTCACTAATGCTCAGAAACAAGCAAGGGATGGCAGGAGAAGGGCTGATGTTGAATCAATAGCTACAGCTTTGGAATCAAACCGAAGTGCGCTTAGTGGTACTTATAAGAATCCTGTTACAGCGTCTATGTTTGCTAATAATAGTGTGCCAACGGATCCTTCTTCATCATCTTTTTATACTTATAAAGTAACGTATAGTGTTGCTAGTGCTACTAATGTTGCTAATGATAGATTTGTAGTATGCGGGAAATTGGAGATTAAGAATGGAAATTCAACAAGCGATACAGGTTTGAGTGTACCTGGAAGTACTGATACTGAAGTTGAGTATTATTGTAGAGCTAGTCAACAGTGATTATGAGTAATAATAAAGGGTTTACTTTAGTTGAACTATTGGTAGTAATTGCTATAATTGCAATTTTATCAGTCATTGGATTGGCGCTTTTTACTGGAGCGCAACAGAGTGCCAGAGATGCACGAAGGAAAAATGATATTGATGCTATAGCAGTTGCACTGGAGACTAAAAAGCAAGCAGGAACTATTAATTATTCACCTTTAGTAAATACAAGTTTTAGCAGCGGTTCTATTCCGGCAGATACTACAGATGCTAAATATTGTATCAAGCTTTATATGACTGATGGTGGCGCGAAAGCTGACCCTAATCCAACCAATGCATTTAATCAATCAGGATGTCCTGATGGCACAGCAGTAACAGGTGAATATACAGTTTGGTATCCAGCTACAGAGGGCGGAGGTTTTATAAGTACAAATTGGCCAGCCAGTGTCAATGTGATAAAATCTTGGAAACTGTGTGCCAAGTTAGAGGCTTCTAGTGGTGTTTACTGCAGAAATAGTGCTCAATAAATCTACAAATAAGTATGGCCTGCTTTAAAAAAAGAAATGGTTTTACCCTGGTTGAACTTCTGGTTGCAGTTGTTATTATTACTATTTTATCTGTAGTTGGTTTTGTGTCCTTTAAAAATGTCAGGAATCAGGCTTTACAAGCTAAGATGAAAGCAGACATAGATGCTATCAGGAAAGTTTATGAGCAAAAATTCGATCCTTCTCTAAATTCCGGCCAGGGAGGTTATCAAAAATTAAGGGATACTGATTTTGCCTCCGGTAAAATCCCTGTCCAGCCTGACGGCAATCCTTATGTTTGTACAATAGGACCTGAAAATTGTGATAATATAAGTACTAAGGAGTATCAGGTATCAGCTAGATTACCTGACGGGACTTATTATGCTGCTGCTTCAAACCAGACAACACCTGATTATTCCTCCTGCACTTCCTTTGCAAATAACGGGCTGGTTGGCCACTGGAAACTGGATGAAGCAGTAAATAGTGCTGATGCTACGGATTCCTCAAATAATCATAATGATGGTATATATAAAAATGAAGCTACTACAACTGCTGATGCTAAGTTTGTGCGGGCAGGCAGTTTTGATGGTAGTGATGATTACATTGATGTAAGCAGAGTAGCAGATGACATGGATGATAGGTCAGGAACAATCTCTGCCTGGGCTAAGCCAAATGCTTCAGGCGATGCAATTGCAAATAGATATGTTTTCCAAGCCATAGGACCCGGGGGTAGTGAGAACAGGTTCTATATTCAATATCACAAGAGTGAGTTTAGAGTAGTTAGAGGAACCGCCGGTGGTAGTATTACTTTAATAACACTTGGTGCTAGTGATTTAAATAAATGGTATCATCTGGTGATGACCTGGAATTCTAGTGGGAGGATGTACGGTTATCTTAACGGCGGACTAAAGGAAATTAAAGAATATACTTCTAGTATGACTGGTACTATGAATGATGCAAAGATTGGGGCTCAATCTTCAAGTGGTAGTAATAAAATTACTAGTTTTCCAGGATTGATTGATGATGTCCGCGTTTACACTAAAGCCCTTACTCCCTCTCAAGTTAAAGCCTTATATGATAGCGATGATGGTTGTATATCCTAATTTGGGTCAGCCTTTCACCAAATAAGTTCTTTAAAGAAAAGAGGAGATTATGGTATTGAATGGAATGATGATAATACCGGTTTTCAAATTTGTGTTACTTTAGAAACTGGCAACAATCATTGCAAACAATCCTCCCAAAGTAAAACAGATGTTATTTGACTCATGCCCTGATCAAGACTATTGCTGGACCCTTAATGTTCCGGTTTATAGTTCAACAACAGGAGGTTCATCGTTTACTCATCTTATCGGTGTTATGGCGTGTCCTTCAGAAGCATTTAGTGATATAAAATATACAACCCAAATTAAAAGGAGACAATGAAGACAAAAGGATTTACCTTAATTGAGTTGTTAATAACTATCAGCATTATTGCTATTTTATCTACTATTGGGCTCATTGTTTATACTGAAGTTTTACAACAAGGCAGGGATTCTAAGAGACAGAGTGATTTAAGGTCAATCCAGTCAGCTTTGGAACAATATAATCATGATCAGGGTTTTTATCCGGCTGCTACACCTAGTCCTCTTGTTTTTGGGAGTGGAAATTCTCTTACTAGTAATACAGGTAATCCTAATCCTAGTCCAAGCCCTAAAGTATATATGAATGAAGTGCCAGCAGAGCCTTTACCTAGTCCCCACGCTCCGTATCTATATGTGCCTTCAGGTATCAGTTATTGCCTTTATGCTGGGTTAGATAGAACTAATGGAGCTAATAAACCTGCTGTTTGTACTAATGCAACTTATAATTTTGCTGTTACTCCTCCATAAGCAATGTACAATGTACAATGTACAATGTACAATTAGGATAAGATGCGAAGGTCTGCCTTAGGGTTTACTCTTGTTGAGCTTTTAATTGTAGTAACCATAATAGCTTTACTGTCTACTTATGCTTTATCTAAGTATAGCTCTTTTGGGGAAGATCAAAAACTAAAAAATGCATCTTTAGATATACAAAGCCTGCTTAGGCAAGCCCAAGCTAATTCCACTTCAAACCTAAAGTGCCAGAATGCTGCTAACTTGAGTTGGTTAGTTGAATATACAAATAGCACAATTGAAACAAGATTTGATTTAAAATGTGAATATAGTTCTGGTACCAGTAATTCCCTTAAGGCTGTAATTCTTCCTAGCAGTGGCAGCATCTCTGTTGCAAGTTTTACCTCAGGTATATCAAGCTGTCCTTCTGGCACTAAAGTAACATTTACTCCCCTTTATGGAACTATGACATCTAACTGTAACTCAAAAGCTTTAGAAGTCACTCTAACTAATTCTAAGACAGACGGAACAAAACAAATAAAGGTAGAACCAGGAGGCAGGATTTATGAACCACAGGATTTATGAACCATGAGAGAGGACAGTCCCTTTTAGAAGTAATTATTGCTATGACTGTAGGGATTTTAGTGGTAACAGCTTTGGTTTTCGCCACTATTTTCTCTTTAAGGAATGCCCAATTTGCTAAAAATTCTGCCCAGGCTACCAAATTAGCCCAGGAAGGAATAGAAAGAGTGAGAAGTGGAAGAGATAAGAATGTGCAAATAAATTTGGTTAGTACAACGGATTGTCCTACAAGTGGAAATGCTGTAAATTCTTGGGATGGTAGCGATAGCGGTTCGCCGATTTGGAATTGCAAGATACATGATAGTTATGGTAGCGGAGGTAATGCTTATTTCAAATTTATCTTCACTTCCCTGAATTTGGAATTTGTTGATACTAATGCAGATTTTCCATCTGCGCCTGAAGAAATTCCTCAGTCTATTTTCAAGAGAATAATTATCTTATCAGACGATGCCTCTACTTACTCTACCGAAAAAAAAGTTACTGTACTTGTCAGATGGACTGATTTTGCTGGACCACATGAATCAAGGTTAACGACAATATTAAGGAAATTATGAAAAGTAGCGCTGGGTTTACATTAGCTGAAATACTGGTGGTGATGGCTATTACAGCTGTTATAGGGACAGTATTGGTAACAATTTTTACTAATACCCTAAGAGGAAGCAACAAATCACAAATTTTAGCAAATATCAAACAAAATGGTCAGGCAGTATTGGAAAATATGGATAAAACTATCAGAGGAGCTGATAATGTAGTGTGTGTTTCTTTTAAGACGCTATTAATTGAAAAGGATGGATGTTATACCAGATATAGATTTGTGGAGCAAAACTCGACCCGGAATGGTCAAATTCAACAAGATCATCCTCAACCTGATCCAAACACACCCTCACCCTGTATTCAAAACTCACCTGCTCCTTCCCCCAGAAATACACCAGCTTTTTTAAACGCTGTATGTCCAGATGCAGACCCTCTAGTTAGTCCAAAAGTTTTGACTGATACAAATACCCAGACAGGTGTATCAGTCAGTAGCAGTGGATTTTTTACCAGGATTCCACAGCCAGAGCCAGGTTTCAAAGATAGTATTACTATTAAGTTTAACTTGAGTCCTGCTATTGGAGCTCCTGCAGTACTCTCAAGTCAGATAGATCCTGTTTCTTTTGAGACAACAATTGGGTTAAGATAAAGTATATGAATAATCAAAAAGGCCAGGTTATTTTAATCTTAATTTTAGTGATGATTGTAGCTTTAGCTATCGGTTTATCAGTCATTCAACGCTCATTATCTGATGTATCTACTGCCACCAAATTAGAACAATCCTCCAGGGCTTTTTCTGCAGCAGAAGCAGGAATAGAAAATAAGCTAAGCGGAGGCACAGGCACTATAAATTTTGCAGATAATGGTTCAATAGCTGAAGTTTTAGGTGGCGACAAAATACCTTGTGTGCCAGGCTCTACTGATTGTCTTCAAGGTAGTGTAGTTAGACAAGCACCTTTTGAGTATTCTCTTTTGGCTAAAGAAGAAGTTATTCATGTTTGGTTTGCAAATTATGCTTTAACTTCTAATCCTCCGCCTGCAGTTTATACAAAAGACACACTTGACGTTTATTGGGGGAATTCTGCTACGGACCAAGCTGCTTTAGAGCTAACCTTAGTTTATTATGATGGAACAAAATACAAAAGTAGAAAATGGTATTTAGACCAGACTGCAAGAACTCCAGCTAATAATTTTGACACCAATGCAAGCTGTGGGGGTTTTACTATTGGTTCCAATATATATCAATGCATGTATACAATTGGAGGGACTAATAGTGGAATTGCGGATCCAGATGGTTTATTGCCTTCTGGTTTAATGCTTCTTAGGGCAAGGTTGCTTTACAATGCAACCTCCCAGCCTTTTGCAGTTCAGGCTGTTGGAAATTGTGGTTTAGATTGTTCTATCCCACCGCAAGCAAGGACATTAATTGCCACTGGAACAGCAGGGGCAACGCAGAGAAAAATAAAATTATTTCAAATAGATAAAGTAGTTCCTCCTTTTTTTGATTATGCTATTTTTTCTGCTGGAGAGATCAATAAAGAATAATGGAAAAAGGCTTTTCTCTAATTGAGACCCTTTTGGTTGTAGTCATAATTGGTTCAATTGTATTTTTGATTGCTAATATCCCTAATGCTATGATGCTGATTGGAAAAAGCGGGCATGCCTCTTTGGCCCGCGAGATAGCAGTTAAGCAGATTGAAGATAAAAGGGCTTTAAGCTTTGAGAACTTAGCCAACGATAACTCCCCTATTTCTGATTCCCGTTTAAGTTTACTGCCCCAAGCAATCGGGACAGTAGTGGTTGAAGACTGCGATCCAGCAGTTTGCACTAACTCAGAGAGAGTAAAACAAGTTACAGTTGAGGTATCTTGGTTAGATAATAATAAACCCCAAAAAATTAATTTAAAAACCATGATTGGTGAAGGAGGGATAAACCAATAAAAGTGCAAAATTATGGACTGACATTAATAGAGGTTTTAGTGGCGATGGGAATTGCTACTGTAACAGGAGCAATGTTGATAGTAATTATTGTTAACAGTGCAGGATTGTTTTCCAACCAACTGCCTAAAGTACAGGAAGGCTTAAATATCAATGATGCCTTATCGCTGGTAAGAAACACTACTAAACAAGCGGGCGCAGTCTCAAATCAATATATAGATGGTTCAACTGCCTATACTTCAGGAGTTAACCAACTGGTATTACAAGCTGCGTCAATAGATTCATCAAATAATCTTATTGAAAACAGTACTGATTATTTTGTTTTTTTCTTCGACCAAGGCTTCCTCCGTTTTAAAATTTTTCCTGATCCTTCAAGCTTCCGGAAACCAGCAGACAGGATTTTATTGAAAGATATTAATAGCTTGGTTTTTAAGTATCTTGCCTCCTCCCCCCCAACTGAAGTTGACCCGCAAGATGCCAATAAAGTCAAAATTACTTTGGTTTTGCAGTCTAATATTGCTACGGCAGAAGCAAATTTAAGAAATGATTAAAAATCAAAAAGGGCAAATATTGCTTTTAACGGTTGTGGCTCTGGGAGTTGTGCTTTTTACTGTTTTGTTTGTGATAGGAGCAGCCCAGCTTTATTTCCAAAATGCCCAATATTCTGTAGACGTAGAAAAAGCTCTTGCTTTGGCAGAAGCAGGGGTAGATAAAGCCTTAACTTCTTTAAATAAGACTGGCGGGAGTTATAACGGAGAGGCTGAAACTTCCTACGGGGCAGGCTCTTACTCAGTTACCATAACAGACAAGGATGCTTCTACTAAAATTTTACAAGCCACAGGCTATATTCCAGCTAAAACAAACCCAAGAACAAAGAGGACAGTTACCATAAAAGCTTCAAAAGGGGCAGGTATTTCTTTTGTTTATGGTCTGCAAGTTGGGGAAGGCGGGATTAATATGGGCACAGGAGCTATTTTTAATGGATCAATTTATTCTAATGGCAATATTACAGGAGGAAATAATGCCACTTTTATAGGTGATGTTTGGATAGCTGGAGCTGCTCAGGCAAGTGCTGATGTGGAAAGTGATTGCAACCAACTAAATTGTCAGGATTATATTTTTGGTAAAGCAGTAAGCGGAGAGAATAGGCAAGATATTGCTCAGAGCTTTAAGCCAACGACTTCTGGAGTTTTAAATAAAGTTTCCTTAAAATTTAAAAAATTTGGTCTACCCACTAATCCAACAGTTAGAATTATGACTGATGCAAATGGTAAACCTAACAAAAACAACGTTTTAGCAACAGGGACTTTATCTGCTAATTTAGTTACGGAAGAGTATGGTTTTATAGATATTACTTTTGATACTACACCTACTCTTGAAGGAAATACTATCTATTGGATTATGGTTCATACTCAATCATTAGATGCTGCTAATTACTGGTCATGGTCAAATGATTTTGCCCAAGGGTATCCTCAAGGAGGGCCTAAGTGGTCTTCTGATTGGCAAACAGGTGATTCTGCATGGACAGATATTTTAGGAGATTTAGGTTTTAGGACTTTTTTGGGTGGTGCTGCTACATTGCTTAATTTAGGCAATGGTTCGGTAGTTTCCGGAGATGTTCATGCTAATATGATTGAAGGTAATATGACTATTACCAAAGATGCATATTACCAGAATTTAGGGCCTTCTGTGGTAGTTTCAGGAACTAAATATCCAGGTTCTGCCGATCCTGCCCCAACTGTGTTTCCCATTTCTGAAGCAAATATGACTGATTGGAAAAATCAAGCAGAGGCAGCAGGATCTGGCGGGAGTATTAGCGGTTGTGTGGCTACCCTTGGGCCTGGAAAGATAAATGGTGATGTTTTATTAGGAAATAGTTGTAATACCAAAGTGATTGCTCCTGTATGGATTACTGGAACTCTCAATACAGGCAACAGCACTAAATTAATTCTTGACCAGGATTTTGGTCCTGCCTCAGGAGTGATTATTGTTGACGGTAAAACAGTTTTGGGCAATGGGGCAGACATTTTAGGTTCAGGAACAAAGGGAAGTTATTTAATGTTGCTAGTACTATATAGTTCTATTATCAATGGAGATGCTGCTATTACAATTGGCAACTCATCAATTAGCGGTATTTTGTATGCGCCTTTAGGAAAAGTTGAATTGGCCAACGGGGCAGCTTTTAGAGAAATTACAGCTTGGGGGATTAATTTAGGTACTTCGGCAATTTTAAATTATCAATCTGGCTTTGCTTCAACCTTTTTCTCTTCAGGTCCTTCTGGATCATATTCTTTAGTCAAAGGAACTTATCAAGTTAAGTAAAAAGTCAAAAATACAAGTCAAAATTCAAAAGTTTTTAACACTCTTAACTTTTAAATTGTAATTTTGAATTTTGCATTTTGAATTTTAAATTCATTTGTGGTTACAATAGATATAATGTCCAAAACTACTGTTGGCTTAGATATTGGTTTTTCTTCAATTAAAGTTGTGTCACTCTCAAAAGAGGGAGATCATTTTAAGATTAATTCTTTAGGTTCAATTCCCTCTCCCCGGCCTGGAATCGTTTCAGATACTGAGGAGGATTTAGAAAATCTGGCAAATGCTATTAAAAGACTATTGCAGGCAACTGGAATTAATGAAAAAGAAGTAATTATGGCCTTGCCTGAATCAAAGGTTTTTACTAGAGTAATTGATGATTTACCATATCTTACTGATGATGAGCTTTCGTCTGCAATCCGTTATGCTGCAGAGGAATTTATACCAATGCCTTTACTGGATGTTAATTTAAACTGGCAGGTATTAGTAAGATCTGAAACTAGGGGTAAAGATACAAAAACAGTAGTGCTAGTTATTGCTTCTCCTAAACATGAGGTAGCAAAGTATATGAGAGTATTAGAATTAGCCGGACTAAGGCCTAAAGCTTTAGAAACAGAAATAATTGCAGTTGCAAGATCTTTGGTTGGAAGTAATCCCTTCTCTCCTAGTACTTTAATTATGCAGCTTGGGGCGCAGACTACTGATTTTGCTGCTGTCTCAAAAGGATTAATTTGGTTTACCCGTTCAATTTCCACTGGAGGCATGGTTTTAACCCGTTCTTTGGCCCAACATTTTAATTTTGAAGTAAATCAGGCAGAGCAATATAAAAAAATTTATGGATTACTGGAAGATCAACTGGAAGGAAAAGTGTTTGAAGCTTTAAAGCCAGTAATGGATATTATTGCCGGTGAAGGTAAAAGAGTAATTCAGGCTTTTGCTACCAAATATCCTCAAAGTCCCATCAAAAGGGTTGTTTTGTCAGGAGGAGGAGCAAAAATGCCTGGTTTGGTGATTTATCTTGCTAATATGTTAGGACTAGAAGTACAAGAAGCTGATCCTTGGTTTTCAATTATTAAAGATAAAGCTATGGCTCCAAAGCTGGCGCAGGATGCTTCCTTTTATTCAGTTGCAGCAGGGTTAGCTCTAAGGGAGGATTAAATTTATGGCTAGCAGTTTAAGGATTAATTTATTGCCTTCGGAGATTATCCAGGCAGAAATTAAAAGAACTAAATTTTATAAAATACAAGCAGCAGGAATAGTAATTATTTTGATTATGGTTTTTTTGGCCTCTTTAACTACTGTTTTGAGGATATTACAGAGCCGTAATATTACTGAAGTTTCTGCTAAAGTAGCTCAAGCGGAACAGCAAGTTTCGGGTTTTAAAAATACCCAAGCATCTCTAATTTTGCTAAAAGATAGATTAAAGATTATTAACGGATATTTTGGAGTGTTATCTAAGCAGTCTTTGATGTATCAGTTAATTGAGAAATTAACACCTTCTTCTGTTGTAATAAATGCTATAACTGTAGATAAAACAGGCCGGGTAGTATTTTTAGCCTTAACTCCTGATAGCGCTAGCCTAGATGAGTTAATTAACAACCTGACTATAAAAGAAAATAATGACGGCAAAATTAGTCAAGTTTCTGTAGACAGCCTTAATCGGGGCAGAGATGGTTTATATAGGGTAAGTTTTAAAGTCAGCCCATGAAAAAAGAAGAATTACTTAAATTTTATCAAGCATATAAACTTTTTATCTTTCCAGCTGTTGTTGCTTTATCAAGCCTATTTTTAATAGTTTTTGCCATAATACCGCAAACAACCAAATTATTAGATAATCAAAAAGTAGCCAGTGATCTTTTAAATAAGTCTAAGTTTTTAGAAACAAAAGCTTCTATTTTGGAAGACTACAGTAATAATGATTTGTCCCAACAGGTAGAAAATACCTTAAGTGTTTTTCCCCAGGAAAAAGATTTTGGAAATATTCTAGGATTATTGCAACAACTGACAGCTCAATCTGGATTTAGTGTAGTGTCAATTTCTTTAGGAGAGAGTGGAAGTAAGCTGGCAGAAACTAATAGCTACTCAGTGAAGTTGCAAGTTAAGGGTGTTAAGGTTTTATTCCAGACTTTACTAAATAACCTAGACAACTCGCTCCGTTTAATTAGGGTAAGCAGCATTGATGTTTCAACAAATCAGGCTTTTCAAACTATAGACGCCTCGCTTACACTGGATGCTTTGTATTCCTCTGTACCTCAAAGCTTTGGGACTGTAGATGCTCCTTTGTCTCAGTTGACTCAACAAGAAGAAGGATTACTAGCCTCTTTAGCAAGTACAGTTGAGGCAGAACGGGGTTCTTCCACTGTACAACCAGTTGAACAACCTGTTTCCCCAAGAGGTAAATCTAACCCTTTTGAGTAAGACTTTTTAATAAATCAGGCCTGATTTTTTTGGTTTTTTCAAGAGACTTTTGGGTCTGCCATTTTTTGATTTGGGCATGGTTGCCAGAAAGTAAAATTTCTGGGACTTTTTCTCCTTCAAATTCTTCAGGTCTGGTGTAATGCGGGTATTCTAGTAAGGTTGTAGGTTGTAGGTTATAGGTTATAGAAAAGGATTCTTCTTCAACTGCTTCCGGTTTTTCCAGGACACCTGGGATAAGCCTGGTGATAGAATCAACAATCACCATGGCAGGAATCTCTCCTCCGGTTAAGACATAGTCCCCTATAGAAATTTCTTCATCCACATATTTATCAATAAATCTCTGATCTATCCCTTCATAATGCCCGCAGACTATGATTAGATGACCGGAATTAGAAAATTCTCTAGCTTTGGATTGTTTATATTGAGCTCCTGAGGCTGAAGTGAGGACAATTTGACTTCTGTCTATAGTCTTCTGTCTTCTGCTTTTGCGGTAGCCGGTAGCCGGAAAACGGTAGACCGATTTTAATGCTTTAGCCAACACGTTAGCCTTAAGTACCATGCCTGCTCCCCCGCCATATGGCCTATCATCCACAACTTGGTGTTTGCCTTCACCAAATGGGCGCAGATTAATAAGCTCAAATTCTACCAAACCTTTGTTTTGAGCCCTTTTAAGAATAGAAGAATTTAAAATTGGTTCAAAAACTTCTGGAAATAAAGTGATGATAGAGATCCTCATAGTAACAAGTAACTAGTACAGTAAAGATAATAAGTATTACTTGTCACTTGTTACTTCTGTACTTGTTACCCCTTGGGGTTCAGTTAACTGCAAATTCACCCTAACATTTTCAGCAATTGCCCTGACTGTTAATAACTTCCGGATAGCTCTGATAGTTTGACCGCCTTTACCAATAATAAGGCCCATATCTGAGGGATCAACTGTTAAGTTAAGGTTGATTGTTCCCTCTGCTTGTTGTTCTTCGATTAAGACAGCTCCTGGTTTGGATACTAAACTGGTGATAATGAAATTAAGCAGATCCTTCATATAGCTTTCAGCCATTAGCTTTCAGACTTATTCTCCTCTTTAGTTTCTCCGGCAGGTATTTCAGTTAATTCTTTAACTTGACTGTCTGATGACTGAGGACTGGCGGCTGAAGACTCTTTCTTTTCTTTCTTAGGCTTTCTTGGTGGTCTTTGTGGAGCTTTGCCAAGCATCCTTAAATATCCAGTAGAAGGTTGTGCTCCTTGTTTTATCCAATGATCAATCCTGTCTTGTTTAAGTTTTATATCTTTTGGTTCTGTTAAAGGATTATATGTGCCTAATAATTCCACATAAGCACCAGTTCTTTTTGAACGCCCGTTAACCACTACCACCCGGTAGAATGGTTGTTTGTTTGTTCCGATTCTCATTAAACGGATTTTTAACATGTGGTTAAGTATATCTGTAAGAAGAATTTAAGTCAATCCCGGTCTAACCGGGATAAAGCTAGATTTGCTGCTTGCTCTTCTGCAACTTGTTTACTGTTGCCTGCGCCTCTGCCTATTTCCTTGCCTCCAATATAGACAGCAACAGTGAACTGCTTGGCATGGTCTGGTCCTTTGGTTTGTAAGATTCTATAGTTTGGTGATTGTTTGAACTTTTGTTGGACTATTTCTTGTAAGTTTGATTTGGCATCTTTTGGCGGACCTGATTTAACCTCACTGGTAAAAAATGACAGCAAAGTTTTATCAATCACTTTTTTGACTGCTTCTATGCCTTGGTCCAAAAAAATTGCTCCCAACAATGCTTCGTAAGTATTTGCAAGAAGTTGTGGGTTATCCCTACCGCCGGAAAGTTCTTCTCCTTTAGATAAACTTAAATAACTACCTAAATCTAATCTTTTTGCAGCTTCTGCTAAGGATTTGGTTTTGACTATATAAGCTCTTAAGTTTGTTAATTCTCCTTCAGTGTCTTGAATCCTTAAACAGTATAGATAAGAAGACACTGCAAGGGATAAAACAGAATCTCCTAGAAATTCCAAGCGTTCATTAGAAAGCAAATTAACCTTTACTTCATTTAAATAAGACCGGTGTAAAAAAGCTTGTTGGAGAAGTTGTGAATTTTTAAATTCTAAATCTAGAAGTTTAAGGAGATTAGTAAATTTTTTTTCTTCCATCAGTCTAATAAATTATCCTCAATCAAAACAATTAAATCATCAACTTTTTTTAAATCCTCCATATCCACATCATCAAAAGTAACATTAAACTTTTGTGATAATTCTGTCAGCAAATCATGCAGCTCGATTGGACCCAGATTAAGCTCTTCCCTTAAAAGAGCATGCCTGTCTATATCTTCAGGAGAAAGACCTAAATATTCTGCAATAATTTGTACAACTTTAACATCTGTATCAGTCATAATTTAAGTTTTTATCTTTTTGATTTCTACTAATTTACCTAATACTCCATTAATAAAACTAGAGCTGGAATCAGAACCATATTCCTTACCCAATTCTACAGCCTCATCAATTACCACTTTTGGTGGTGCCCCTTTATCTATTATTAACTCAAAAACTGCTAAACGCAAGATAGATAAATCAACCTTGTTAATTTCAGTAATTGGCCTGTCCGGAGCGCACTTGCCAATTAATTTATCAATCTCTGATAAATTAGAAGTTATTGGTTCTAACTTTTTAGTTGGTTTTTTACCAGATCTAAATTGCCAGGAAAATAGAGCTTGCATGAGTTTGATTCTTTTGAGGTGTCTTGGGTCTTTTGCTGTTTTCATGAGAGGACTCAGAATTAAGCTTTTGTTACTTTGACTTTCTCTTTTGTAACAGTTTCTCCTGCATAAAAACCACACTCCCTACAAACTGTGTGAGGCAAAGTTAATTTGCCGCAGTTCCTGCAAGATACTAAATTCACTGCTAAGTTAATAGCAGCTCTTCTGGTCCGCTTGCGCGCTTTAGAATGTCTTCTCTTTGGTTCTCCTGCCATAGCTTCTTCTTGGTTTCGTCTGCCCTTGTCAAAAATGATCATTTAGATCCTTTTTGTAAGCGGTCTCCCTCGATCAAAATAATTCTTTATCCATTATAATTATTTTGATCTCCGGTCCGATTAATCAGGCATCACTTCTGATGCGATATCCTGTAATTTTGCCTTGATTACAGGGTATTTGTCAAGACCTGGATCTGAAGAGAGTAGTTTAAAAGCAGCATCTTTGGTTTTTTCTAGTAAGCTTAGGTTAGAAAAAGAAGCTATTTTAAGCTCAAACCTGCCTGACTGGGCAGTACCAAAGATTTGTCCTGAACCTCTGATTTTTAAATCCAGCTCTGCCAATCTTAAACCATCAAAAGTAGTTTCTAGATACTTTAGTCTTCTGCCCTCATCAATTGAAGAATTAGAGGTATAAAGCAAACAGAAAGACTCTTTATAGCCTCTTCCTACCCTGCCTCTTAGTTGATGAAGCTGGGCCAAGCCAAACCTTTCTGCTCCTTCAATAACTATAATTGTGGCATTGGGATTATCCATTCCAACTTCAACTACAGAAGTAGAAACTAAAATATCTGTTTGTCCCAAACGGAAGCTTTTGATTGCTTGAGCTTTTTCTGCTCCTTTCATCCTGCCATGAAGCAAGCCTAGTTTTAAATCAGGGAAAACCTTTTTTAAGTTCTCAAACTCTACCTTAACTGCTTTAACAGTGGCTAAAGTTTCTGAGGGTTCTATTAAAGGAGTGATGATATAGGCTTGACCGCCCTCTTTTACTTTTTTGGCAATAAATTTATATGAATCAGCTCTTTTCTTTTCTGGCACCACATAGGTTTTGACCATCCGGCGTCCTCTTGGCAACTCATCGATTACAGACATATCTAAATCTCCATAAATGGTCAAGGCAATAGTCCTAGGGATAGGGGTAGCAGTCATGGTTAAAAAGTGTGGGACTCTGGCTTTGGATCTAAGTACAGTTCTTTGTCCCACTCCAAAGCGTTGTTGCTCATCTACTATAATTAGCCCGGTATCTTCCAGGTTTAATTTGGGTGAAAGTAAGGCATGAGTGCCAATTATAGTATCGGGGTGGCCGCTAGCCGCTAGAGTCAAGTGAGGGGGTTTCTTTCTTGATTCTTGACTCTTGTCACTAGTCACTAAATCCTTTTTGCTCCCTGTATATATCCCCATTGTAATTCCAAATGGTTCAAGGAATTTCTTAAGAGTCTCAAAATGTTGGAAAGCTAGGATTTCAGTCGGAGCCATGAATAGTGTTTTTAAGCCATTAAGATAAGTTAGGTAAGCAATAATTGCAGCCACTACTGTTTTTCCAGATCCTACTTCACCTTGGATTAACCTGTTCATTGGCTGGTTTTTCTTTAAATCAGCTATTACATCTTGTAAGACTTTTTCTTGGGCAGCAGTTAATTTAAAGGGCAGCTTGTTTATAAACTGGTTTAATTTTGTAGAATTTATTTTTAAGGGTTTAACCAAAGGTTTCTGTTGCCAATTTAACCTGGCTTTTTGAGTAGCTAAGGAGATAAAAAACAGCTCATCAAAGCCTAACCTTTCCCTGGCTTTTTCTGCCTCTTGCCAGTTTTTGGGAAAATGGACTTGCTGTATAGCCTCTGTTAAAGGCAACATTGCTTTTCTAATATCATCAGGTAAGGAATCTTCTATTTGATTTAAAATATGAGGTAAGGTTTGGGAAATTTTAGTTCTTAGCCATTTAGAAGATAAACCTTCTGTTTCAGGATAAACAGGTACCAATCTGCCTGTATGAATCTGCGTTCCCACTTCCGATGTGGGAAGCTGTTTTTCGCTGTCAAGCCTTTCCCATCGCGGGGCTATGATGGAAAGCTTGTTTTTATATTTACTGATCTTTCCTGAGATTTGCAGTCTGTCCCCTGTTTTAATTTGTTTTGTTAGCCAGGATGAGTTAAACCAGGTTAGCTCTATAGGTGAGGTGCCATCATTAAAAATAGCTTTAGTAATAATTTTCCTGGACCTGGTATAAATGTTTTGAATAGACCAAATTTCACCCTGCAGGGTAACAGACTCCCCTATTTTAGCTTCTAAAGCAGAGGTATTATTAGAAAAATCTTCATACCTGAAAGGAAAATAATAGACTAAATCCTCAATGGTAATTAAGTTCAACCTTTTAAGCTTAAAATTAAGCCCTAGGCCAATTCCAGTTAAACTGGATAAAGGAGTTTTTAAATTCATAAGGCAATTATACCAATTTGTGCTAAAATACAACACATGGAACGAAGAACAGAACATCCAACTTCAGAAAGGTTGCCAATACAACCGCCTACTTTTAGGGAGTGGTTGGTAGCTGTAGTATATCTTCCGGTTACTCTTCAGAGATTGGCTGAAGGGTTGCATCGGTTGAGTACTGAGATGAGGCTTATGAGAGAAGCAGGGTATGTTGCGGATATAATTGAAGTTTGGGATTTTAATAGGGGATTTTACCCCGTTTTTGGTGGCAGGGTTGGATATAGGGGAAAACCTAAAAACGAATCATCTGAATTAAAAACTGATGAGAAGGGGTAGCAGGGAAAAAAGAATAATTGCCAGACCAGCAATTATAGATAAAATTATCCAAAAGATTCTGAATTTCTGTGAATACATCATAAGACAATTTTCAAGTACCAATTCTCAATTTTCAATCAAATCTCAATTTAACAATTTTCAAACATTGAATCATTGAAAATTCATTCTAAATTGAAAGCTGAAAATTGTAAATTACTTTTTGGTTAGCCTTTCTATTTCTGCTAAAGCTGCTTTTCCTTTAGGGTCTTCAAAATAAATTCTTGCTGGTTTTAGCTTAGCAATTAGCCACTCTGCTACTGCCATTTTTAGGTCCTGAGGATGGAGTTTTCTTTCTACATAATCCTTTTCTAAATCCTCATATGAGGTATAAGTTAAATCCCCTCCCCATTTTGGATCCCTGGTGACAGTTAAGCTGGAATTATTGCCATAAAAAATTAAATATCTTGTCCAATTTAAAACAGGATTCCCTTCTATAACTCCTTCAGGAGCATAGGCCTGATTAATATTTACTTTGATTTGTTCAGGAGTATCATGAATTGTTATCCCGCTGCCTGGTTTAGATTTACTCATTTTATTTTTCATTGCTGCTTCATCAGCCTCTCCTCCAGCGCTTACTGGTCCACTAAGGCTGAGCAAGATAGGGTGATGAATAGCTACTGGCTTGATTTTATTCCCTTGGGTATCTTTTAAAGGAAAGGTTTTAACTTGCATGGCAGCGTCTTTGGCTATTACATGTACTTTTCTTTGATCAATTCCAGCATGAGCAATGTTGGCTCCTAAAAGAAAAATATCTGCTGCTTGCATAATAGGATAAAAGAGTTTATCAGTCGGCATGCTATCATCAGAGCCTTCCCTACCCATAATGGTAATAGATCTTTTAGTGCGAGCTAGTGTGGTTGTTTTGCCAATTTCTAAAAGTGTTAGCCAAAAGTCTGGATTTTGAGCATAAGTTTGAGAGGTTAATTTAAAAATAAGTTTTTCTGGATCTCCGCCAATACAAGTAAACAAAGCTTTCATTGCCTCTTTAAAATATTCATCTGCTACTTTCTTAATAGTTTCTAAATTTCCATCCAATTTATCATTAATTGCTGAGTGAAGGTCTGCCATCCAAATAACTGTTTCTGCCCCAGCATCTTGTAAGTCTTTTACTTTCATCAAAGTAAATAAAGAACCAATATGCAGTTTTCCAGAGATTTCAAAACCAATGTAGTGTTTTAAAGGGGTACCTGATTCTATTAAGGCCTTTAACTCTTCTTCGGTTAAAACTTCCTCCAGATTTCTGGTAATTAGCTTTATTTTCTCATCAGTAGTCATAAATAAATTACTTTGCACAGATTCCAGATCAAGTCTGGGATGACAATGGACTGTGTTAATATTATCATAGTACATCAAATGGCTAAAACATTAAATAAATTATCCACAGCCTTGGTAACAGCATATGACAGGGCAGCTATTCCCAACCATGATAAAACTATTTCTGTTAATCCTTTGGTGGCAGAACTGGCTACCTGGTATGAAAAGTTTAGGACAGCAATGGATTATAGGGAAGATGAGGTAATCCTGCGTTCCACAATTGAAAGGATTTTAAAAAGAAGACTGATGCTGGGTGGGGATGGTCAATCAATCGCTGCTCCTTTAATAAGGGAGTTGATTTGGGCCCGTTATTTTCCTGATTCCACAATTCCTGAGTCTCAAATTACCAAAGTAGCAGAACAAACAGACTTGTATTTAAAGTTAGAAGAAAAAGTAAATGTTAAACACAGGATTAATAAAGGTTTGGTTAATGAGTGGGTTTTACATCTTTTATCTTCTGAGATAGAACATATTTTAAAGCCTAATGATCCTAAAGATATTATGAGCAATTTTATGTTTAGGATTTTCAGAGACAGAGTTGCTATTTCTGATGATGATGAGCAAATCCGGGATGTCCAAGTTTTTATTGCTGTAAGAAGAGCATATGCTAATGATGATTTAGCTTTTTTGCGCTACCACTTATTTAAACAATATTTTGAAGGTTTAAATGAACATAATTTAGAACGGGTTGCTAACCATTTTCCTGAGGCTATTAAACAAATAGAAACCCAATTTAAGTATCCAGCAAAAGACAGGATTTATACCTACATTAAAAAGCAAAGCATTCCTTTTCTGATTTTGGATGATGTTTTAAGAAAATACCGTGGTAAGACTTCTTCACTGGTGGCTGATGAAGATTTATTAAATTCAGAAGTGATTGCAGATTGTAGCGCCCGCTATAAAAATATCTCAAGCAAAGTCAGAAGAGCAATTGTCAGAAGTGTGATTTTTATATTTGTAACAAAAGCCTTATTCGCTTTATTTATAGAAGGAGCTTTTGAAAGATTTTTTTATGGCAGGACAATTTGGTCATCTATCTTAATTAATATCTTTACTCCTCCAACTTTGATGATTGGGGTAGGATTTTTAATAAAAACTCCAACCAGGGAAAATTCCTTAAAAATCCTAAAGAAAATAAATACTATTTTATATGACGGGGATCCCCAGTTAAGTGAGCCTTTGGTAGTCAGGAAAAAACCTAAAAAAACTGATCCAATGCTTTGGGGAATGTTTGTAGTACTTTGGCTGTTTACATTTGCTGTTAGTCTGGGATCAATAGTTTTTATCTTGACTAAGCTTCATGTAAATCCTTTCTCCCAAGGAGTATTTGTCTTTTTCCTGGCAATAGTATCTTTTGTCAGTTACAGGATTAACAGGACAGCTAATATGTATATTATCAAAAAGAAAAAAGATAATTTTGGCTCACTTGCTTTTGACTTTTTCTTTATGCCTTTTATTCAAGTAGGAAGAAGGTTAACTTTAGCTATCTCCCAAATAAATATTCTTTTGTTTGTTTTTGACTTTATAATTGAGACTCCATTTAAAGGAATCTTTGCCTTCTTTGAACAATGGTTTTCATTCCTCAGAACCCAAAGGGAAAAGTTGGATTAAGTAGATTCTCTATTTTTTAATATTACGGGTTAGTATAACTATTTCTAATTCTCTAAATTTGTGCATATTCCTAATTATACTGGATAAGCAGTCACAAAAATTGGACAAGGTATTGATTTTTATGTCTAAGTGGTGAAAAATATATTTTTGGGCAGTAGTTGTTCTATCATTTAGTTGAGTTATAACAAAAAAGTAGGTAATAAATAATAAAAAAAAATAAATCTAAGCCGTTAATTCTAAATGAAAGGTGTACATGATCTGCTGGCTGACCTCATACAACTACCTTCCCACTTGACGTGTGGGAATACGGATTAGACAATAGAAGCGTGGTTAATCCCCCATTTATTAGTGGCAGCTTTTACCATATTTATAACCGCGGTGTTGAGAAAAGGAAGACCTTTATGGACAGATGGGACCACCTAAGGTTTTTAGAAACTTTGGACTATTACCGTAAATCTCCGGTTCCAATGAAGCTTTCAGATTTCAGAAGAGGTGTGATAAAGCTTAAAAAGATAGATAATCAAACAGAGCTGGTGAGGATATATTGTTACTGTTTAATGCCGAATCATTTTCATTTGCTAATTCAACAATTGGCTGATGGAGGTATATCAGAATTTTTAAGGAAAGTGGCAGATAGTTACACTCGGTATTTCAATACCAGACACAAGAGAGTAGGTTCTTTATTTCAGGGTGGATTTAAGGCAAAGCTAATTGAGACAGATGAGTACTTACTTCATTTATCAAAATATATCCATAGAAACAGCTTCCCACTTCCGATGTGGGAACATAGATTTTATCCATATTCCTCATATCCTTATTATTTATCAGGAGAACCGCATCCATTTTGTGATACAAATCTTATCTCTTCTTACTTTTCTAAAACTAACCCTAATTTAACTTATCAGTCTTTTGTGGAGGAAACTGAAGTTGATAGCCCTGCTCTTTCTAAATTGTTAATTGACGCTGATGATTAAACTACCTTCCCACATCCGATGTGGGAAGGTAGTGTTGGAAGGTAGTTATTTTTCCTATGTTCAGGTGATGTCAATCTGCTATCGGCGGATTTTAAAAGCTTCTTGTAAAATAACCCTTTAATCTAGGATAATATAATCATGGAAGAAGCGATTGTTTTAAAGCCCGAAGTTTTGGGCTATTTTAAAAGTTTGCCAATTACCAATACCCTGCTGGTTAGTTGGATAGTGATGGTGATACTGATCATTATTGCTTTTTTGGCTGGCCGTAAAGCTAAGTTAGTGCCTTCTGGATTGCAGAATTTATTTGAGCTAATTTTAGATTTTGGCTATACCACGGTTTTGGATTTGGCAGGGAGCAAAAAAGCTAAGGTATTTTTTCCTATTGTAATGACTTTTTTCCTTTATATTTTATTTAGTAACTTATTAGGCCTGTTCCCTGGGTTTGCCACCATTACCTATCATAAGGAACCATTATTCCGTTCAATGAACTCTGATTTAAATATGACTTTGGCATTGGCTTTAACTTCTGCTGTTTTAACTCATGGCTTTGCTATTTATTACTTAGGGATTGTGGATTATTTAAAGAAATGGTTTACTTTAAACCCAATATTTTTATTTGTTGGTTTATTGGAGTTGGTTGGTGAGGTGACAAAAGTGGTATCGCTATCTTTCAGACTTTTTGGTAATATATTTGCAGGAGAAGTGGTGCTGGCAACTGTCTCAAGGATTTTTGCCTTTATAGTGCCACTCCCTTTTTATTTCTTAGAGATTATTGTAGGATTTGTACAGGCAGCTGTTTTCATGATGTTAACACTGGTATTTATGGTGTTGTTGTCAGAAAAACATGCAGCAGAACACTAAGAAAGGAGTAGAAAAATGGAACATTTGCCATCAGCTATAGCAATTGGGGTTGGCGCATTAGGGCCAGCATTAGGTATTGGTTTAATTGGCGCAAAAGCCATGGAAGCAATCGGAAGAAATCCTGATGCCCAATCTAAGATCTTGCCAGCCATGCTTTTGGGTATGGCTTTTGCTGAAGCTATTGCTATTTATGCTTTGGTGATAGCATTTACTAAATAAGGTTATAGGGAGTAGTGGGTAGGTTGTAATAATCATAAGAAAACTTTAACCTAAAACCTACAAACTAACCCCTAATTTTCTATGGAGATTTTAAAACAGTTCGGCATAGATCCAATACTTTTGGCCGCGCAAGTGGTTAATTTTTTAATACTTCTTTTTATTTTAAAGAAGTTATTATATAAACCTTTGCTAGGAGTATTGGAAACCAGAAAAAACAAGATTGAAGAGAGTTTAAAGAATGCTGAAGAGATTGAGAAAAGGTTAAATGAGACTGGCGAACGCGAACAGGAAGCAATCTTAAAGTCAGCCAAAGAGGGTGAAAAAATTATTAAGGAAGCAGGAGATTCTGCAGCGCAAATAATAGAGGAAGCAAAGAAAAAATATAAGGATATTGTTACTCGAGCTGCGGAAGATGCTAAAAAACTAAATGAGGCTGAAAAAGTTAAGCTTCAGCAAGAAATTAAAGACAGCGTGGCAGATTTTGTAGTTTTGGCGCTGGAGAGGATTACTGGTAAAGTATTAACACAAAGCCAAAAGAAAGAAATTTTGGCAAAAAATATTAATAATTATAAGTAAAGTTTGAAATTTTAAAGTATTAAAATTATGAAAATTAAAAAGCAATTACAAAAAACAGTCAGCAGGTTGGTTGATTTAAGCTTCAAAGATAATAAGATTTCAGAGAGCCAGGTTGTTAGATCAATTAAAGCTTTGAAATCCTTACCCAGGGCTGAAGCAATAATATCCTTATCAGAATATTTACGCAGTTTAAAAAGAAAAGAAAGGGAGCATACTTTATATATAGAGACCACAATGCCTTTGGCCCAATCCCAAATTAAAAAAGTAAAAGGGATTGTAGAAAAAAAAGTTAAGATTACCAAAGTTTTAGTTAATATAAATGCTGATATTTTAGGAGGGTTTAAATTAAGGGTTGGAGATGAGATCTGGGATGAATCAGTAGCTGGGAAAATACAACAAATAAAGGAGGCAATAGGAAGGTAAAGGAGCTTAGCGGACTCATGAAGTAGATCCTTCGCTAATCGCTCAGGGTGACAAACTGAGCGAAGAAATTGTACTCAGTTTGTCAAATAGCTATGAGTGACTTAATAAACAAGATTGAAAACCAGATTAAAGGCTTAAAACTTAAAGCAAAGGGGTATATGGTTTGGCTTTAAACCTGGAAGAATATAGTGTTGGAGCAGTTATTTTTGGGGATTTTACCAAAATAAAAGAGGGAGATACAGTCAAAACTACAGGAAGGATCCTGCAAGTTCCAGTTGGTGAGGGTTTGGTTGGGAGGGTGGTTGATGCTTTAGGCTCTCCTATTGATGGCAAAGGCCCAATTAAAACAAAAACCCTTTATCCGGTTGAAAAAATTGCCCCTGGAGTTATTACCAGGCAATCAGTTACTACCCCGCTTCAGACCGGGATAAAAGCAATTGATGCTTTAATTCCGATTGGCAGAGGTCAAAGGGAACTGATTATTGGGGATAGGAACACCGGGAAAACAACAATTGCTATAGATACAATTATAAATCAAGAAGATGTTATTTGTATTTATGTAGCAATTGGCCAAAAAACTTCCAAGGTAGCCCAGCTTGTGGCTAAACTGGAAGAGACTGGCAGCTTAAAACATACTATTGTAGTTTCTGCCTCTGCTTCTGATTCTGCTACCATGCAATACCTTGCCCCTTATGCTGGTTGTGCTATGGGTGAGTTTTTTATGGATCAGGGTAAGGATGCCTTAATTATTTATGATGATCTGTCAAAACATGCCTGGGCTTACAGGCAGGTGTCTTTACTTTTAAGAAGGCCTTCCGGGCGCGAGGCTTACCCTGGAGATGTGTTTTACTTACATTCAAGACTTTTGGAGCGGGCAGCAAGATTAAATAAAGATTTTGGCGGCGGGTCTTTAACTGCCTTGCCAGTAATTGAAACACAGGCTAATGATATGTCTGCCTATATCCCCACTAATGTTATATCCATCACTGATGGGCAGATTTACCTTGAACCCGATTTGTTTTTTGCAGGAGTAAGACCAGCTTTAAATGTGGGAATTTCTGTTTCAAGAGTTGGTGGGGCTGCCCAGACTAAAGCAATGAAGAGTGTGGCTGGTAGGTTAAAATTAGACCTTGCTCAATTTAGGGAGTTACAGGCTTTTGCCCAATTTGCTTCTGACTTGGATCCTCAAACAAAACTGCAGATAGAAAGAGGCAGGAGAATTACTGAAGTATTAAAACAGCCTCCCTACTCCCCTGTTCCGGTTGAGGAACAGGTAGTGGTGTTGTGGGCTGTTACTCAGGGGTATATGGATGAGGTAGAGGTTTTCAGGATTAAAGAATTTGAGGAAAAATATTTGGCACATCTTAAGTTAAGACAGAAGAAGTTATTAGCAGAGCTGGCAGATAAAAAGGTTTTAGATGAGGGGAAAATTGGAGATTTAGAAAAGGTGACTAAAGAATTTGCGGGGATATTTATGAAAGGAACTAAAAAATAAGTACCAAGTATCCAAATAACAAGTACCAAAGTTTGGAATACTTGTAATTTGGTTCTTGGAAAACTTAATTAAAATATGGCTAGTACTAGAGAATTAAGAAGAAGAATAAAATCTATTAAGAATACAAGCCAAATAACTAAGGCTATGCAGATGGTGGCTGCTACTAAGATGAAAAGGGCACAAAACCAGGCTCTTTCCGGCAGGCCATACACCCAAAATTTAGGCCAAGCCTTATTAAGGCTTTTACCTAGAATTAATATACAGTCTCATCTTTTATTATCTCCCAAAAGCATAAAAACCTCCGGGGTAATTTTACTCTCAACTGATAAAGGCTTGGTTGGGGCTTTAAATACTAATTTAACCAGGACAATTTTTTCTTCAAATTTGCCTGCAGATACTGTTTATTACACCCTGGGTAAAAAAGGCAGGGCATATGTGGCCAGGACTAGTAAAAATCTAAAAGCTGATTTTGAAAATCCTGAAAAAGTTACTTTCAGGCAGGCCAAACAATTATCCAGATTAGTGATAGAAGCTTTTAATGCTGGTGAAGTAGGACAAGTATTAATTGTTTATCCAGAATTTGTTTCCACCCTAAGGCAGCAAGCAAAATTAGTCCAGCTTCTACCTGTAGATTTAGCGTCTGTTATCCGGAATCTGGGAGATGAAGGATCTCAAGATTATAAGGACAAGTCTAAAGATTCTTCGCTCGCTCCGCGGAGCGAGCCAGTCGCTCAGAATGACAATAAAGAATTCCTTTTTGAACCTGACCCGGATGTTTTATTGGATTTTATTTTACTTCATCATATTGAAACTAAAATTTACCAAGCTTTGCTTGAGACTAAAGCTTCTGAGCAATCTGCTAGAATGATAGCTATGCAAAATGCTACAGATAATGCTTTAGAGCTTTTGGATGATTTGAAGTTAACTTTTAATCAGACCAGACAGGCTGGTATTACCAAAGAAATTTTAGAAATAGCAACAGCAGCAGCTGTGATGACATAATGAGTGTCATCCTGAACGCAGTGAAGGATCTTAAGGTTAATATAGAGATTATTCGCTAGTCGCTCAGAATGACAATAAAAAAATAGTATGAACAAAGGTAAAATTATACAAATCATTGGTGCGGTTGTGGATGCTCAGTTTGAACAGAATGCTATGCCTGCAATTTATAATGCCTTAGAAACAAGTATTGGTAAAAACAAGCTGGTACTGGAAGTTCAGCAGCATTTAGGTGAAGGTAAAGTCAGGGCTGTGGCTATGGGAGCGACAGATGGATTAACAAGAGGCACTCTGATTACTGATACAGGAACTCCTATTTCTGTTCCGGTTGGTGAGGAAGTTTTAGGCAGGCTTTTTAATGTTTTGGGTGATACAGTTGATGGTAAAGGAGAGCTAAGGGCAAAAAGATCCTGGCCAATCCACAGGGCTGCTCCTCTATTTGCTGAGCAGTCTACCCAGCTGGAAGTTTTTGAAACAGGCATTAAAGTTATAGATTTACTGGCCCCCTTTGTTAGAGGTGGAAAAGTAGGGCTTTTTGGAGGGGCAGGAGTTGGAAAAACAGTCTTAATACAGGAACTAATCAGGAATATTGCTGCAGAACATGGAGGTTTTTCTGTTTTTGCTGGAGTTGGTGAGAGAACCAGGGAAGGTAATGATTTATACCATGAGATGGTAGGTTCGGGAGTTATAGATAAAACAGCCATGGTGTTTGGACAAATGAATGAGCCTCCCGGGGCAAGACAAAGGGTTGCTTTATCTGCTTTGACTATGGCTGAATATTTTAGGGATGAACGGGAAAAAGATGTGTTGCTTTTTATAGATAATATTTTTAGGTTTTCTCAGGCAGGATCTGAGGTGTCAGCTCTTTTAGGTAGAATTCCTTCTGCTGTGGGTTATCAGCCAACATTAGCAACAGAGATGGGACAGCTTCAGGAAAGGATTACTTCTACCAAAAAAGGTTCTATCACATCTGTCCAGGCAGTTTATGTGCCGGCTGATGATTATACAGACCCAGCACCAGCTACTACTTTTGCCCACTTGGATTCCACCATTGCTTTGGAGCGGGCTTTGACTGAACAGGGATTATATCCTGCAGTTGATCCTTTGGCTTCTTCCTCCAGGGCTTTAACACCAGAGATAGTTGGAAAAGAACATTATGAGGCAGCAATAGGAGTACAAAGAGTATTACAGAGGTATAGGGAATTACAGGATATTATAGCTATTTTAGGAATGGAAGAATTATCAGATGAGGATAAGTTGACTGTTTCAAGGGCCAGGAAAATCCAAAGAATGTTAACCCAGCCTTTCTATGTGGGAGAAGCATTTACAGGTATTAAAGGAAAATATGTGCCAATTAAAGAAACTATCAGGGCTTTTAAGGAAATCCTTGAGGGTAAGCATGATTCAAAGAGTGAACAAGCCTTCTATATGAAGGGAACAATAGATGAGGTTAAGTAATCAGGCTTCACCGGGTCTGATTTGGACTAATTGGAAGTAATTGCCATCAATATCTTCAAAAGTAGCAATTAAGCCATATTCTTGCATATGATAAATATCAGCAATCTTTCTAACTCCTGCCTCATCTAATTTTTTAATTTCTTTCTCTATATCATCAACCTCCAGATTAAAAATAATTCTTTCTGGTTGGGAGTTTTTGCCTTTAACTTTAGAATGATTCATTATATAAAGGGCTGTTTTTTCTTCTCCAAACTCAAAACCATATAAACCCTCTCCTTTCTCCCCTATTTCTGCCTCCATAGTCATCTCCAAACCCACCTTATCTTTATAAAACTCAGCTAAATTTTTAGCATCTTCAGAAAATAAGATGATACTCTCAATTCTCTTAACCATAAATTTAAGGATAACTCTAAATAGTCTTTTTTTAATAAGGATTAGTTAAGAAAAATGTAAAGCTCTAAACAGAAGCTAAATTTGAGGGGTATCAGGTATTAAGGGGATGTCTAGGTGAGTTTTAATTTCATCAATTTCTCTTTTGTTCCTTGAGTGAAATAAACTCTCTTTTTCTCTAATACCTTTTACATCCATATGGAGTGATTCAATATCCCCTCTTGCTGCATCAACATTTTCCTGGATTTTTTTAACATTTTGTTCTAGATTATCCAATTTTTCATTCATTAAAGATTGCTGTTCTTTCATTAAATGGATGTTTTCAGAAGATGCGTCTTGAAATACTTGAATGTTATCAACTTTATGTTTAATAAGTTCTACAACATCTTTGAGGTCTCTTACCCGGTCTTTAAAGAGTTTGGCAATTTTGTCATAATCTGAGTCAGCCATAACAATATATTATGTTAAAGATTTTAGGAAAACAAGATATCTTATGTAGATCTTTTAATCTCAGACTACTTATCAAACAGGTAATTTGAGAGTATAATGATGGATTAAACAATATGCAAATACCACAACCGCATCTGAATATAACAAGAGTTAAAAGTATTTTTGAAAAGATATATAACAGAGGACAGATTAGTTTATCTGCCTCAAAAACTTATTTAGAAGAACAATTGAACCTATATTTAGATCATCTTAGTGCCCATACTGGCCATAAGGTTTCTGTTAAAGACAGGGCAAGGATTTGGAATATTATTGAACGGAATAATCAGGTGGCCAAAATTTTATCTACCCCCGGATATAGAAAAATTATTAAAAGAAAAAGGCAGTTATCTGAGGGAGTTTCCTTAGGTTTTGTTTTTTGTATTGATGGAAGAATCCCTACTATTTTTTTAGGAGGCAGGTTTGCCAGGCATTTTGAAATTCCAGCAGCAGAAATTTCTGTTATCAAAAGAAAATCAGACGGTAAGTTAATCCCTGATTCTTCAGATTTAAATGAGGCTTTAAGAAGGACTTCTACCACAGGTAATGATCTGTTGGAAATAGTTTTAGCCCACACCAGCTTATTTGATCCTCATCATGGTTGCGGGGCAATGTTAGCTAAGAAAAAAACAGGGCTTTTGGACCCCAAACTCTCTTTGGAAGAAAATAATCTAAAGATTATTAAGGAAAAAACTATTACTGCAATCTCTAATATGTACAATGAGTTTAGGGAGCAGCTGGGTTTAGAACCACAAAAAATAGTGGCTATTCCAGCAGTTTATGATACTGACAGCTTTGGGATTATTTTGAATTTTGAATCAAAAAAAGTTTTATCTACCACTTCCCTAGCTAATAAATATAAAGATCAGCTGGATGAATATTTTGTTAAGAAAAATATAGTTTTAGGTTCATTCAGGCAAAAATTTACAGACTTAAAATATTTAACTGTTTTTTCTCAAAATATCTTATCTGTTACTGAGGCAATACTTGACCAAAAAGTAGCATCAGAGCTTCAAACAGAAGTAGAAAATTATTTAAATGAGTTTTATCAGGATTTAACAGCTAACCAGAAAAAGACTTTAAAGTTTGTGTTAATTAGGAATATTGCGCTGCAGTATTTAACAGGCTTTTGTTTAAACATAGCTAAAATTGAAGAAAGGCCTTTTTCTAAGCATGAGGAATCTTATATGGCTGTGGCTATGAGAGGGTCAACTATTGGTAAGTTTGATCCGGAGAATCAGGCTTTTGCCTCTACTCCAGCTGATCCAAGGCAGGCTATAGAAAATATTAATACTATGCTTTCTATTATGCATGGTGGTAAAAATGAACCATATATTTTATTTGTTTGTAATTCTGTTGGGATTAGGGATTTAAAAGATAATAACCAGGTTTTACAAAGAATAATAGGTTCCAATGCAGGGTTACTAAGGGATATTATTGAGGATAAGGGTTTAGGGGAAATGATAGAAACAGGTAAAATTATTCCAGTACCAGTATTAATTGATGAGGATGCCAGAGAAGTTTTAAAAATAGTTGACCATTCAGGCTATATTTAGGATATAATAGGCTTATGGCTCAGTTGCATTTAAAGATAGTTACTCCAGAAAAATTGTTAATAGATGAGGAGGTTTCCCAGGTTAATGCTTCTACTAAACAGGGAGAAATTGGGATACTTCCTAACCATGCTAATTTGATGGCTAAACTTGAACCAGGAGAGTTAATAATTAAAAAAAATGGCAAGGTGGAATCTTTAGTAACTGGGGATGGGTTTTTACAGGTTGCTGATAATAACTTAACTGTTATGACTGATTTGGCAACTTATGCTGGTGATATTGATGAAAGAGCTGTGGAAGAAGCCAAAAAAAGAGCTGAGCAAGCTTTGGAGCAAACTTTGTCTGATGAGGAATATGCAGAAACTCTAGCTAATTTGGAAAAATCATTGGCCCAACTTCGTGTGAAACGCCGGCACCGAGTCCGTTAAGATTGTATCTGAAACAAGTTCAGAGATTCTTCGCTGCGCTCAGAATGACAAGTTAAGCAGATCTGTTATACAATTATCTAAATGACAAATTTAAAGACTCCAGAGCTTTCTATTATTATCCTTAACTACAATGTTAAGGATTTATTGCTTAAATGTTTAGACTCAATTTTTCAAAGTAAGGATAAGTTAGACAGGTGGCAGGTAATTGTGGTGGATAATGCTTCCTCTGACGGGTCTGTAGAAGCTGTGAAGGGAAAATATAGAGTTATTGGTATAGATTCCCGCCTTCGCCCGCTCCGCGGAGCGGGCGGGAATGACAGGGGAAAGGGAAGATTTTGGACAAACCAGAATGACAAAAATGGAGCTCAGTATGACAAAGAAGAAATTAAGAGTGATAGGGTGGTACAGCTTATTGAAAACAAGGAGAACTTAGGTTTCTCTGCTGGGAATAATGTGGGGGTAAAATTTGCTAAAGCTCCAGTGGTTTTGTTTTTAAATCCAGATACTATTATTGTTGATCATGCTATTCAAAAATCCTTAGAAAAGTTACTGTCAGATCCTGATATTGGAGCCTTAACTTGCAGGGTTGAGCTGCCTGATGGAAGATTAGATTACTCCTGTCATAGAGGTTTCCCTACTCCCTGGAATTCTTTTGCTTACTTTAGCGGGCTGTCTAAAATCTTTCCTAAATCCTCTCTTTTTTCTGGCTATACAGCTTCTTACTTAGATATTAATAAAGCCCATGAGATTGACTCCTTAACAGGGGCTTTTTTGATGGTAAGGAAAATTGCTGGAGAACAAATAAGATGGTGGAATACAGATTATTTTTGGAATGGTGAGGATATAGAATTTTGTTACTCTTTAAAAGAAAAAAGCTGGAAGATTTATTATTACCCGGAGGTAAAAATAATCCATTACAAAGGTTCTTCTTCCGGGCTTTGGACTACAGCATTAACTACTGTTCCAAAAGAAACTAAATTAGAAACTGCAATTTATGGAGTCACTGCTATGAAGATTTTTTATAAGAAACACTACTATAAAAAGTACCCTCCCCTGTTTAGGGATTTTGTCTTAGGAGGAATTAAATTATTAGAAAATTATAGGAAGCTTAGGATAAAAACTAAGGCTTAAATTTGATGTCTGTCATTCTGGGGAGGGGTGGTTAGCGACGACTCCAGAATCAAGATCCTGGACAAGTCTGCAGCCCGCAAAGCGGGCCCAGGATGACAAAAGGAGGATTCTCGGACACGTCCCTCCGGGACTCGCCAGAATGACAAGGGAGAGTTATGAGTAATTTAGATTTAACAGTAATAATTTTAAGCTTTAATACTAAGGATGTGACATCAAGATGTTTAAGCAAGCTTAAGTTAACAAAGGAATATTGTGAAGCAAGACTTAAGAATAAAGTTGGGGTAATTGTTTTGGATAATGGGTCTTCTGATAATTCAGCCCAGATGATTAAAGCTGATTTTCCCTGGGTAAAACTGATTGTTTCCAAGGAAAATTTAGGCTTTTCTAAAGGTAATAATTTAGCTTTAAAACAGGCAAAAAATCCTTTTATTTTGCTTTTAAATTCTGATGTTTATTTGGAAGAAGAAAGTTTATATAAAGCCCTGGCTTATTTTAGGGTTAATTTAAACTGTGATGTATCGGGGGCCAGGTTAAATTATGCTACCGGTAATTTACAACCAAGCGCCGGCAATTTACCCAACCCCTTAAATATAATTTTTTGGATTTTAGGTTTGAGCTTAATACCTGTTATTAATAAGCTAGTTCCCTCATTCCATCCCAAGGATAAAAAATATTTTTCTAAAGCTCATCCTGCCGGCTGGATTATGGGTGCTTTTTTTATGCTGAAAAAAGAGGTTTTGGAAAAAACAACTGGATTTGATGAGAAGTTTTTTATGCATATGGAGGAGATTGAATGGTGTAAGAGGATTAAAGATAAAAACTTTAAGATTTGGTATGTGCCACAAGTTTCTGTAATACATCTTCATGGAGCTTCTACTAATTTTGATTTAAGTTCAAGTTTTTTAAATGAGCTAAAAGGAATTAAGTATTACTTGTTAAAGCATTACCATAATTTTTATCTGTTTGTTAAACTATTTTTGGTGGCAGGATTAATTTTAAGGGTGATTGCTTTTTCTATTTTGGGAAAGACAAAAAGAGCAAAAATTTATATGGAAGGATTGAGGGTGATATGAAAATTGCAATAATTACACTTAATTATAGTGGCAAGAAAGACACGATAGAGTTTTTGGAATCATTAAAAAGGTTACAGGCAAAAGGTTACAGGCAACAGGTAATCGTGGTGGATAATGCTTCGTCTGATGGGAGCGTTTCTGCTATCCATAAAGCTTTTCCAGAGGTAAATATAGTACAAACTGGACAAAATTTAGGTTTTGCTGGAGGTTATAACAAGGGTATAGACTATGCTCAAATTTGGGGAGCTGATTATTTTTTGCTGGTTAATAATGATTGTTTGATAAAAGATACTAACTTAGTTACAGACTTAGTTAATACTTTAGAATCAGATTCTAAAATTGGTTTAGTTTCTCCTAAGATTTATTTTGCTCCTGGGTTTGAGTTTCATAAGGATAGATATAAAAAAGAAGAGATAGGTAAAGTATTGTGGTTTGCTGGAGGAAAATTTGATTGGGATAATATCGGGAATATTCACAGGGGTATTGATGAGGTGGATAAGGGTCAATATGATGCTGTTGAGGAAACTGAGATTTTTTCTGGAGCTTGTGTGATGATTAAAAAAGAGGTATTAGGAGGATTAGATGAGAGATACTTTCTCTATTTTGAGGATAGTGATTTTAATAAAAGAGCAAAAAATGCTGAATTTAAAGTTTACTATAATGGAAAAACTTCTATTTACCACAAAGTTTCCCAGTCAACTGGTATAGGCTCCCCTATTACTGATTATTACCATACCAGGAATAGATTAATTTTTGGGATGAAGTATGGAAGAGATAGGACTAAGTTTGCTTTATTAAGGGAAGCTTTAAAACTGTTTATTTTTGGCAGGCCAGCCCAAAGAAAAGGAGTTTTAGATTTTTATTTAGGCATTACAGGCCAAGGAAACCTAGCTTCCCACTCGTCAAGTGGGAACGTAGAGTATCCCCTGAAGTTATCTATTGGGATTGTTAATTACAACACTGCTGATTTAACTAAGAAATTACTGGAGAGTATTTTTAAGCAAGGGTCTGGGTTTGATCCCAAGAATATGGAAGTAATTGTCTTAGATAATGGTCAAATTGATCCTTGTAAAGAAGCCATCAAAGAGTTTTTGCCTAAGATTAAATACTTACAAAACCAAGACAATGAAGGATTTTCCAAAGGTTATAACAAAACTATTAAATATTCTTTAGGTGAGTATTATTTAATGCTTAATTCAGATATTAAAGTTTTAAAGGATAGTCTTACTGAATTAGTTAAAACAGAAGATGAGTTTAAAGGCAAGGCAGTTTTAGGAGGTAAGTTATTTTTTGAGGACATGAGTGAGCAGGATAGTGTTTTCCACCTGCCTACTATCTTTGGGGCTTTTAAGGAATATTTCCTGTTAAAGAAGGGAGCTTATTTTATGTATGCTCCTCAAGGGGAAAAACCTAGTAAAGTGGAAGGTTTGGTAATGGCCTGTTTTATGATTCCAAGAAAGATAATTAACAAAGTAGGGCTGTTGGATGAAGGAACCTTTATCTTTTTTGAGGATATAGAATACTGCAGAAGATTAAAGCAATTTGGAGTACTAATTTATTTTGTGCCTGCTAGTCAGTTTATCCATTATCATGGAGGTTCTACTTCTAAAATTGGTCAGCAAAAAGCTTATGAGCATTTAAGTAAAGCAGCAGAACATTATCATGGGAAAGCTTATTATATTTTACTAAGCATAGTTTTACGCTTAGGCCAGAAATTTGGCAGAGTCCAAACCCCTAGGGCTAGGTGGATGAAGAGCTAAAATCAAGCCTTGCTTTTTTGGAGAATTTCTGGATATTATAGTTGTTCTAATATGGATGATGGAAATGATGCGGTTTTACTGGTTAGAATTGAGGAGATGATTAAAACCCATACTTCCCAAATTGATTCTTTACAGGAAGAAATTACCAAATATAGGGATATGGTTAATGATATTTTTACTAATGATGAATCTTATCAAGAGCATGATAAAGCAGCTAAAGAAGCAGTTAGGATTAGGGCCAATACTAAAAAAGAAATTTTAAAAAGGCCAGATACCGCTGATTTGGCTAATAAATTAAAATCTTTAAAATCAGAACAAAAAGAATTAAAAGAAGGGTTATCAGATTATTTAAGGGAATATCAAAGGTTATCTGGTTTAAATGAGATTGAGGGTGAAGATGGGCAACTTAGACAAATAGTTTTTGTGGCCAAACTAGTCAAAAGATCCTCTAAATTTGAGTCCCGCTAATTTTTGAGTCCACCTGGTAAACGTTAGTCATACCATTATACCCGGATTATCTTTTAAGGAACTGGAGATTTACAAACGGCTTTGTCACTCACATTGTTAGACAAAAGTATTGACAAATTTTGACCCATGTCATAATATGTTTATATGTTGACAGTCAATATAAGAGATTTATCTAGAAGCCCCAAGAAAGTCTTTGAAGAGGTTAAGAAAACTAAACAGCCGAGACAGGTTGTTAGTAAAAAGGAACCTCAGGCAGTAATTGTGAGTCTGGAAACTTTTAAGGAATTTGAGGAACTAAAGAGTAAACAAAAACAGCAGGGATCTGCTCTGGCATTACTAAAAGTAGCTCAGATGGCAGAGCAATTAAAGGCTAAAGGGCCTGGGGATTTATCTACAAACCTTGATAAGTATACATGGGATGAATAAATCACCAATAGTTGTTGTTGACAGCGATGGGATAATTGCTCAAGGTAACTTAGCTGATTCCAACCATGAGATAGCTGTGAAAATCGCTGAAAAGCTCGTAGAGATTGAAGCAAAAGTTATTTATCCTTCCTGTATAGTTTTTGAATCTACTACCACCATGTTCAGAAAATTAAATAATCCTCAAATGGCAGCAGGAACTTTATTAGTGTTTGCTGATCCCGACATGATTATTGAGCCAACTGGTCAGGATATTATCACTGGCGCCACTAAATATTTTGATCCTAGAGCCACTAAAAAGAATACTTCTTTTGACTGCGCTGTTGCAGCAGTAGCCGATAAATATAAGGCAGATTATATTTTTAGTTTTGATGATTTCTATGTTAAAAAATGCGGTTATAAATTAGCAAAAGATCTGTTGTAAGAATAGTTTTAGCTTATCCTTTGAAGAATTAGAGATATACAGATTGCTTTTTTTTAAACTGCATTATAACCCCTAGCTAGTTGCAACAGGAGTTGGATATTAAAACTAATCCTGAGCTAACAACCGCACCCACAAAGCAACCAACACCAAACTTGCCGTATGGGGAAACCTTCCTCAGTAACACCAGATCCATCTGTTCACTTAGATTCACTTTCACCAACAAGTGGCAAAATAGGAGATACAATTGTTATTAAGGGTTTGGGTTTGAAAAAAGTTCTTTTTACTATCCTGATCCAACAAAATTCTTAGGCGGTGTTTCTTTTTATGGAACCCTCTGTGAATATAATTCCGGTGGCGCTCCTCTTGCATACACACAAGACTGGGATTATAGCTGCTGGACAGAAACTGAGCTGAAAATAAAGATACCTGGTGTATCAGCAGGAGGTTTCCAGACCGAGGTAACCTCTGCTGATGGTAAAAGAAGCAATAGATTGGATTTTCAAGTTCTTCAATAACTTCAAGTCCGCCTGGTAAACGTTAGTCGAACCATAATACCAGGTTTATCATTTGAAGAGTTGGAGATATATAGAAATTTAACTCTTACCCAATTTTAACTTAATTATGGTAAAATTCTTGACACTACAGAATATAGTAGAATATAGATAAGGAGGACAATTATGTCTACCCAACAATTTCTTAAACTGCCTGAAAGAATAAAAGTCAATGTAATTAAAGGTTCTTCTGGAGTATTTATCGCTGAGTTACCCGAATACGATATATCTACAGAGGCTGACCAAATTTGTGATTTAGACGATCTAATCAATGATCTGATTTGGGTATATTTTGATGTACCCAAAGAATATAGGAACGTAATAAGATATGTTCCGGCGGAAACAAAGAAAGAAATAGATATAAAGTCACATTTGATTTTCCAAAAGTTTTATTCCTCTGAGGTTGGCCGATTATTTCGATGAAAGCATTTGGCTCAAAAGATTTAGAGGAATGTGTTAAAAAACTTGGTTTTACATTCGACAGTATAAGTTCCAGTCATCACGCTAAATACACACCACCGCATGACAGAGACCCCTTACCTGGCGTACGTCCCTTTTTTACTTTCCAATTAGGCCGAAAGACTTATGATCCAAATTCAGCTAATAGGTATATTACTCAGCTTAAACGTCTTGGGTTTACTAAAGAAGAAATATTAAAACATTTGAAGTAAATGAGTTTGGTGCAAAACTTCTGGTAAACGTTAGTCTGACCCTGATTCCCAGTTTATCAATTAAACAGATGCAGATTTATAAATAGCTCTATTTATAATAGAATATGCCTGAATTATGAGTAAACAGGAAAGTAAGCCTGATAGTTTTGATAATTATTGGAGAGACCGTTTAAAAAATTATCCTCAAACTACTGAGTTTCAACAATTGTTTGAGCAATTGAAGAATGAATTAAAAACTCCTGACCGAAAATTAGCAAGGTCGGTAGTTGTGTCCCTAATTGGTATTCCGGGCAGTGGTAAATCAACTTTTTCTACCCTCCTTCAGGAATTTATCCCTGCCTTACATCTTAGAAGTGACATTATTGGACTTGAGCGTTTACCGAAAGAATCAGATTATGATTACTATAAAGCCTATGTTATCCAAGAAGCTTTAACACGCCATTATCTGGGTCAAGGATACAGCGTGATTATGGATGATAATAATAGAACCAGCTATAACAGAGAACAGGTTTATCAACTTGCCCAAAGTTATGGAGCCAGAAATATCCTTTTCAATCTCACTCTACCATTTGACTTAGCTGTTGAGAGAACCCAAAAAAGAGATGCAGAAGCAGGTAGAGGCTTTAGGCTTAAAGAACAAACAGCAAAGGACTTACAGATGTTTCAAAATCAAATTGAAGAACCTACTCCTGAAGAACTTACTAAATTCCAAGTATTGTATAAGGTAATTGGTATAAGTGAACCAATTTCTAAAATAAGATTCAGATTAAAGGCAGATACTGATATTTCAATTTTAACTTAAATTTGTCCAGGAAAACTAGCCAAACTTTACAATGTCCAGAGGGAAGGATTCGAACCTTCGAAGGTATAAACCAGCTGATTTACAGTCAGCCCCCGTTGGCCACTTGGGTACCTCTGGTACAGATTGATATTATATCTTAATCCTAATTTACGATCTAGGGGTTACATGCCCTAAATTAATAAAGGCTCTTAAGTAGATGTATTTTGAGGTTTAGGTGAAACCTTGATAAATTTGATTATCCATTCGTCTCTTTTTTGGGTAAAAATAAAAAATCCGTATAGCGATCCGGATAAAGTAACAAGTGCTAGTACTAAAGGGGTAGTCATATCCAGGAAATTATCAAGAATGATGTCGGAAGGATTAGATGGGATTGTATATTGTATTACCGGATCGTAGCGGGTATGCAGCTGGTTATCAGTATGAATCCGGAAATCAATGACAGTGCCTTCTGTTTTAATAAATTTAGAGAAATTTAATGCTTGTTGTAAAACATGAGATCCTAATCCTAAGGTTGCAACTGCGCAATACACCCCTATTGCTAACATTCCTGCACGGAAAGATACCAAAAATTTATACCCGGTAACTTGGATAAAATTATTTACACCATATAGAATAAAAGTTATGCCTAAAGTAACTGGTATTAAAATTAGGAGTGTTTCAAGCACGGTAGGGTCATTCTTTATAAAGAACAGAAATGATACAAAGAATAATCCAAGCAGGATTGAACCAAGACCAAAAAATATCAACCTGGCTTTTGCACCATCAGTGAGAGATTGATAATGATAATAGATATGTCCGGTAGGTGGCAGATATACTGGAATATTAGGACAATACTGTTTTATTGCTGAGATTAAATGAGGTTGATTAAATTTAATAAAATACGGATTGATATTAAGATCATTCATTGATGGGTTAAATATCCGTATCCAAATTTTTGCCAGTAATCCAGCTTGAGAAATGACTGAGAAGCCTTTTTTGAATTGAATATGAAAACTTTCGCTGTTGATTAATAAAGCTTCTATTTTGTTCCAAGGTATTAGACCGGTTGAATATAGACTGATATGGTCAGTGATACCTTGTGTATCCAAGGTGATTGCCGGTTTAAAAGATAACAATTTAGATAAAATATGCAAGATTCCTATGAGCAAGGAAGAATTTCGCCCGGTATATTAGTTGTACTATAGCCTAATGATTTGTTTAAGGAGATTATAAATTTTTTAAATAAATTTTGTCTTACTACAATAGCACTTGGATTAAATGGTTGAACCGAAATAAAGAAAATAAAGCTTCCCACCGTATCCATCCAACTCCAACAGCTGAAGCATGATCATAAATACCACTTTTATTAATGATTAAAATTGGCTTGCGTATAACCACCATATACAAGTAAAAGATTGCTACAAAAGTAAAAAAGAATAGAATCAATATCGTTAAAAGATTAAAACCATTAACAATGAGCATCCATATAGCAATTCCCATAAAACAAACAGAACCCAATAGTAGTCCCAGACTTTTAATTAGGGATGGATAGACTATTATTGATTGATTTTGTGATTGTATATTTTGATTCTGAATAGTTCCTTGTGTATCCATATCTTAATTATGATGGATGTAGCGCAATTATTAAAATTGCTGCAAAAATTACTATGATTACAAATACTATCAGCGAACCTATTTCAAGAAGGATTTTTGTTTTTATACTCCACTTTGTTGCAAACCAGAGCAGCAAGCCACCGATTAAAGGAAAGAATACCAAAAGAAGTATAGTGATTATAGCGATAAAGGTAGGAGTTTTAACTTGAGACTGAGTCTCAAACCGGATAGGCGTTGCATGCGGAGAAGGTAGTGGGGATTGGTTTGAAGGGGGTGATATGCTATCCATCTATATTTATGATTTCATACGGTTTACTTAAAAGTCAAGCAGCTGCTCAATGAAAGTTTTGGTTAGCATTGAAAGGCTAGAGTTGATATAATCACTTTGTATGGTCCATGGTTCTTGGAGGGTTAGAAAAGAAAGCAGAAAGCTTTGGAAGTTTAAACTCTTATCAAATTTATCTACTGGGATTTTAATAGGGGTAGTTGGTTTTTTGCTTCTGCTTTTTAGCGCTGTGGTGTTTTTTGCTACCCAAATCCCCTCCCCTTCTGATTTAACTAACAGGGAAATAGCCCAGGCTACTAAAATTTATGATAAGAATGGGGAGTTACTTTATGATATTTACCATGAACAAAACAGGACTCCTGTAAAGCTTTCAGAGGTTCCTGACTATGTGAAAGAAGCCACGTTGGCAATTGAGGACAAGGATTTTTATAAACATGGAGGTTTTTCTATTGTTGGTATTGGCAGGGCAGTTTTTGATTTAGTAGTTCACCGTAAGGTTGAAGGAGGAGGTTCTACCCTAACCCAGCAGCTGGTTAAAAATGCTTTGCTTTCCGGAGAAAGGACTTTAACCAGAAAGCTCAAAGAATTTATCTTAGCTATCCAAGTTGAGCGGACTTACAGCAAAGATGAGATTTTAGAGATGTATCTTAATGAGATTCCTTATGGAGGGACTGCTTATGGGATTGAAGCAGCAGCTAATTTATATTTTGGGAAATCTGCTAAAGATTTAGATTTATCTGAAGCCAGTCTACTGGCTGGACTACCCCAAATGCCTTCAGTTTATTCCCCTTATGGTACCCGTCCTGAGCTTGCCCGGGTAAGACAAAAAGAAGTTTTAAACAGGATGGCAGAAGATAAATATATTACTAAAGGACAAGCCAAAGTTGCTGTAGAAGAGCAGTTGACTTACAGAACCAGCAAAAGCGAACAAGGTTTTAAAGCCCCTCATTTTGTTTTGTATGTTAAAGAAAAACTAATAGAACAATTTGGCAGCAGAATGGTTGAAGGCGGAGGCTTAAGAGTAACTACCACTTTAGATTATGACTTGCAAAAAAAGGCTGAAGAAATTGTTAAAAAAGAAGTTGACAGTTTGGCTTCAGCTAAGGTTGGGAATGCTGCAGCTTTGGTTTTAGACCCTAAAACAGGCCAGATTCTTTCTATGGTAGGAAGCAAAGATTATTTTGGAGATTCTCTGCCTGAGGGTTGCATAGAAGGAGATAGTTGTACTTTTGAACCAAATGTTAATGTGGCAATTAGCCCCAGGCAACCAGGTTCTGCTACCAAACCTATTGCCTACTCTAAAGCTTTGGAAAAAGGTTATACTGCAAACCAAACTTATATTGATGTTAAGACAGAATTCCCTGGTGGTGATAAGCCCTCTTATATTCCGGTAAACTACGATGGTCAGTTTAGGGGGCCAGTCCAGATGAGGTATGCTTTGGGTAATTCATACAATATCCCAGCAGTTAAAAATTTAGCTTTAGTAGGAGTGAAGGATGTAATGGATTTAGGATTTAGGATGGGACTGACTACCTGGGAGCCTATCCCAGAAAATGTTTCTTCAGTTGGTTTAAGCTTAGTTTTGGGAGGAAGGGAGGTTAGGTTATTGGATTTAGTTTCTGCTTATGGAGTATTTGCCAATAATGGCCGTCAGTTTGATCCTATCTCTATTTTGAAAGTAACAGATAGTAAAGGTAAAACTCTTTTTGAGTTTAGGCAGTCAGAGGGTAAAAAAGTTTTGGAGCCTGGGATTGCATATATAATTTCTGATATTTTGTCTGATAATGGGGCAAGGACTGCAGCTTTTGGATCAAATTCTATTTTAAATATACCAGGTAAAACTGTAGCTGTAAAAACTGGTACCACTGATCAGAAGAAAGATAACTGGGCTGTGGGTTACACATTATCTGCTGCGGTAGGAGTTTGGGTTGGTAACAATGATAATTCTGATATGAGTTCAACAGTAGCCTCAGGAGTCACAGGAGCCTCACCTATTTGGAATAAAATTATGGTGGCTGCTTTACAGGGTAAGCAAAATGAGCCTTTCCAAAAACCAGATAATGTTATCCAAGTTGAAGTTGATGGGTTAATGAATGGTAAGCCACACAGTAGTTCCCCTACCAGGAAAGAATATTTTATTGTGGGGACAGAGCCTAAGGGAGAGTCAAGCGCTTATCAACGCCAAAAGGTTTGCAAAAGCAATCCTCACAGGTTAGCCAATGATAATGAGGATAATGAGGAAAAAGATGTGATAGTTTTGAAAGAAGATGATCCTACAGGAGCTGATAAATGGCAAATAGGAATAGACCAGTGGGTTTTAACAGCGCCGGATGCAAGATTAGTTAGTGTAACAAAAGGCTGTTCTGGTATTCCGGGTTTTACTGCTGGTGGTGGCGGAGCTATTCAGATTGTTAATGTTAATAACGGGGCCAATGTGCCTAGAGTTTTTGATGTGTTAGCTTCTGTAAATTCTCCTGCTGGAGTTAAAAAAGTTACCTGGTTAATTGATGGGGCTCAAAAATCTACTCAAACCTCAGGCCAGTTTGCCTTACGTGTGGAGTTTCCAGAGGGAGATAAAGGTTCTCATACTATTACAGTTACATTAGAAGATAATAATGGTGGGACTTTTTCAACCTCAATAGGAGTTACTGTAGCACTGTAATTTACGAAGTGATTCAACGCTTTTGATCATTAACCGCATTTCCAAAGGAACCTCTAATCTTGCCCGATCAAACTCTTCAAGCATTTTTCTAAGTAGTGCAAAATTGTCTATATCTAAACTGAACCTTAGTAAACTTTGAAGTTTCTGCGTTAGATATTCTCTTGCTAGAGCTTGAAACATGTTATCTTTAGTAGTCCTACGGACACCCTCACTTAATATCTTATTATCATCCATCACTTGATCTATTAACGAAGAGACAAATCCTCTATAATCTCCGCTTGAAAGCAATTTATCAAGAATTTGAGCCTGCTCAGGAGTGAGTTTAAGAAACATACTTCGATCTACTATCCCAATTCTTAAATCACCGCCTTCAGTATTAACTAGAAAGATCCAACTCTAAAACGGCTATTCTTTGTTCTACTTTAAATTTATTAACAATTCTTGGGTGGACTTCAGCTATTCCCTCAATATGTCTTATTGGGTGAAAGTATTCACCAGTTAATTGATCCTTCAGTTGAAGGTTTAATTTTTGGGCTATCTGGTTAAGCTCTTGCAGAGGATTGGTTGTACCATTGCTTAAGGCAATGCTTAAGTGGTAGCTTTCTTGTGGTAAACCATCTTGTATCTTATACACTTTGCCTATTTCAAATACAGCAGCATCAGCAGTCCCATTCCTAGTATTTTTAGCAGTTACTTCTAAAAGATTTGGCCAGAGATTATCCCTTAAATATTCGGTTTCAGATGATATTGGGTTAGCTATTTTTATTAAATCATTAATCCTTAATCCTAAATTATTAATCACTTGAGAGGAATAATAAGAATAGGTTTGGACTTCTGTCAGACCAGCCTGAGAAAATGCCTGTTTAAGCCTCTCCAGCAGGTCAAAAAAGAGATTTTGAGATATGATTGGTATATTTGTGTTCAAAGCCTTGGCTGGAATCTTTTCATAGCCATACATCCTGGTTACTTCTTCAATTAAATCTTCCTCAATTTCTATATCCAGTCTCCAGTATGGAACAGTCACTTCCCAAACTACACTCCCACTTCCGATGTGGGAAGCTAGTTTAAACCTTAAAGCTGCCAAATGTTTTTCAACTTGCTTAGCTGGAATTTCTATTCCAATAAGAGAGTTAGTTTTCTTTTGAGTTAAGTCTAAAGTAATAGACTGCTGGTTTAGATTATCTACAATTGTTAAAGCAGTTAATCTACCGCCAATTTCCTCATACATTTTTATAGCTTTGTTTAAAGCTTGGAAAAGTCTTTGTTTGGTCAGGCCATGGTAAAACCTTTTGCCGGCTTCAGATACAAGTCCTAATTTGGTAGAGGTTTTCCTTAAAGTCTTTGAGTCAAAGATAGCAGCTTCTAGTAAAATAGCAGAAGTTTCCTCTGTAACCTCTGAATTTTTGCCTCCCATTACTCCAGCCAATCCTAAAGCTTTTTGAGGATCAGTAATTAACAAATCTTCAGGAGTAAGCTTTCTTGCTTTTCCATCTAGAGTCGTTAATTCTTCCCCATTTTTAGCTGCTTTAACAATTATAGCCTCATCAGCTACCTGGGCAGCATCAAAAGCATGCATTGGTTGTCCAAACTCCACCATTATTAGATTAGTAACATCAGCTATATTATTTACAGCTCTAATGCCTGAATCGTTCAGTCTTTTTACCCATGTTTCATTTGACTCCTCAACTTTAAGGTTTTCTATTCTTGCAATACAATAAAGTGGTGCTAGATATTTATTTTCCACAGTTACTTTAGTTTTGGTTAAATTATTTTCTTCCCATACAAATTGTTTTTCTTCTTCAAATTTAATTTCTGAATTGGTTATAGCTGCTATTTCATAAGCCACTCCTCTTAAGGATAAAAGGTCTGCCCTGTTATAACCTTTCATATCCAGCTCAATATAATCTGGGGTTACTTCTTTAAGGCCAATAGTTCTAAGAGGTAACAGCCTAATAACTTCTTCAATGGATATTTTTAAATCAACTAATTCTTTTAACCAATTTATTGATACTTTCATAAATTCCTTTCTGTCATTCCAGACTTGATCTGGAATCTATACGATTGTTGGTATAGATCCTGAATCAAGTTCAGGATGACAAAGTCAAAATTTCTCCAATATTTTTAGATCACCACTTTTAAATGAGCGGATATTTTCTATACCGAATTTCAACATGGCCATTCTTTCCGGGCCTGCGCCCCAGGCAATTCCGGAATAAACATTTGGGTCGATCCCCCCATTTCTTAAAACCTGTGGGTGAATCATACCTGCTCCTGCCAGTTCTAACCAGCCTATTCCTCCACAAACCTTACAGCCTTTACCTTTACAGAAAATACAAAGACCATCCACCCCTGCTCCTGGTTCAACAAAAGGGTAATATTTTGGTCTTAGCCTTGCTTTTATATCCTTGCCTAAGATGCCTTGAAAAAAATACTCTGATAAATACTGCAAATTAGCCATACTAACACCTTTGTCTATATAAACAATTTCAAATTGGTCCAAGGTATGCTCGTGTCTGGCATCAACATTTTCATATCTAAAACAGCGGTCAATAATCATCATTCTGATAGGAGGCTTAAATTCCTTCATTAATCTAACTTGGGCATTTGAGGTATGAGTTCTAAGCAGTAATTCTCCTGGACTGACTTTTAAGTTATGTGGGTCTATATATAGAGTATCCCATAAATCCCTGGCTGGGTGGCCTTGCGGGATATTTAAGAGTTCAAAATTATATTCTTCGCTGTCAATATGAGGAGCACCGTATTGGGTAAAACCTAGTTTTTTAAATAAAGTTACAACCCCGTTTTCTAACCGGGTAACAGGATGGAGATGGCCTTTCCTTGTTATTAATTTAGTATCAGACAGATCAAGCTTTTCGTTTGCAAGCTTTTTGTAACTTTCTCCGCGGACTTCCCCTCTTTTTCTCTCAATAGCTTGCTCTAAATTCTGCTTAGCAGAATTGAATAAAGGCCCAACTTTCTTCCTTTCCTCTATTGAAAGTTTGCCAAACTCTTTTGGTAATAAATCAAGCTGGCCTTTCTTACCAAATAGCCCTAAAAAAATCTCATCCAGCTCTTTTAAACTTTGAGCTTGCTGGATTTGTTCTAAATATTCAGTTTGAATTTGAGAAATTTTTTCTTCCACAAGCTCAATTCTAGCACACTAAGCGCCTTATGATAAATGAGGGTGTTGAAGACTGGAATCCTGACAGAAATACTGTATTGCTTGAACAACACGTTAGGTTAACTAGATTGATGGAGGAGGATTCTGATAAAGCCTTCAGCATACTTTAATTTCTTAGGCTTAGCTTTTTTACCCATTAAGGAACTCATTTGTTTAATCATTTCAGTAAACTTTTTTATATCATTAAACTGGCTTTTATGGGCTGATATAGCAGTAACTTTTTTCTCTATTGTTTTACTAATATCTATAAAGTAAGTAGCTTTAGTAAAGTTAACCAGCAGCAGTTCTTCTACCACATGAGACTGCAAACCCTCTGCTAGAAGTTCTGGGAAAGTCCTGGCATTCCTGGCAAAAGGATAAACACAATCAACTGTTGCTTCCCCTGCTATCCTATGATCCGGATGGTTTATAAAATGACGGTGCGTATCATAGTAAAAAGTTGGATCAGAACAAATTACTGTATTAGGCTTAATTTGACGGATAATTTTTATTATGTGTTTTCTTAAAGCAGGAGTATTTTCCAGTTCCCCATCAACAAAGTTTAAAAAGTACACTTTTTTTACTCCCAAAATATCAGCTGCTGCTTGTTGTTCTGCCTGTCTTATTTGAGTTAATTCTTTATTGGAGATATGAGGGTCTTCTGAGCCCTTGCTGCCATCAGTTAAGACTAAATAATAAACTTCTGCTCCTTGTTCTGTCCATTTAGCTATGGAACCTGAATAACCAATATCAATATCATCAGGATGGGCTCCGACTGCTAAGATAACTTTATGGGAAGGTTTAACTTTTGATTTGGGTGATAATTTTTTTAAAGTCATCAGGATTATTGACAGCCAAATCTGCTAAGATTTTTCTGTCTAAGTTGATATTTTTTGCTTTGAGTTGGGAAATAAACTTAGAATAGCTTAAGCCTTCATTTTTTACTGCAATTCCAAGCTGAGTAATCCAAAGGGCTCTCATATCACGTTTTCTAAGTTTTCTGCCAGCAAAAGCATAAGCTCCTGCATGCAAGAGAGATGATTTTGCTTCTTTAATAAGCTTGCTTCTGCCAGCCCTGTGGCCTTTGGTAAGTTCTAAAACCTTTTTATGTTTTCTGTGTGCAACAAACCCTCTTTTAACTCTAGCCATTAAAGTCCAATCACCTTTCTTAATCTTTTTGCTTTTAAGGTGGCCTGAACCAAACTGGTGCTTTCTTAATAGTTTACCAGTTGAGGTAATCTTCACTCTTTTAAGTATTGATTTGTTAGTTTTCTGTTTCGGCATTTGATTTTACTCCTTTGTTTTTTGCTACAATCATTGACAGCTTTCTTCCCTCCATTTTGGCATCTTTTTCTACCGCAACTTTGTCACCCAAGAGGGTTAAAGCTTCTTGCAAGACACGGTACCCTATTTCCTGGTGAGCCATTTCCCTGCCTTTAAACTTAACTGTTAATTTTACTTTATGGCCTGTTTTCAAAAATTCTTCAGTTCTATTTAACCTAACCTGAAGATCATGTTCTGCTATCCTGGGAGATAGCCAAAGTTCTTTTAATTCTCCTGCAGAATTACCTTTCCTTGATGCCCTTTCCTTTTTATTTTCCTCATACCTGAACTTTTGAAAGTCAGTTATCCTGGCAACAGGAGGGTCAGCATTTGGGGCGATTTCTATTAAATCCTGCCCTAATTCCTTAGCTTTTCCTAAAGCTTCTGCTTTAGTTAAGATGCCTAATTGTTCCCCCTTGGAATCAATTACCCTAAGCTTTTCAGCTTGGATATGTTCATTCAAACGATAGAACTTGGCCAGTTAGACAGTCTCCTTTGTCATATAATCTTTGGTAGATTCTAACATAAACCAGGCTTGAGATTCAATGGTTTGATTTTTAATCATTAAAATTTTTTTCAGGAAGATTTAAACTCAATTTCAGATTTAATTTTTGTTAAAAATTCTTTAAACTCTATTGCTCCTAAATCCTGCCCTGCCCTGGTTCTAACAGCTGTTTTATTATCTTGTTCTTCCCTATCACCAATAATTAACATATAAGGGATCTTCTGCAGTTGGGCATCCCTTATTTTTGCTTGCATTTTTTCTGCTCTTGAATCAATCTCTGATCTAATATTTGCAGACTTTAATTGTTCGAGTAACTTTTGTCCATATTTTTGGTGCCTATCAGCAATGGGTATAATTTGTACTTGTACAGGCGAAAGCCAAATAGGAAAAGCCCCCCCAGTGTGTTCTATATAAACAGAGAGAAATCTTTCTATTGAACCCAAGATTGCTTTATGGATCATAAATGGAGTTTTTTCGCTACCATCTGCATCAATATAAGTTAGGCCAAACCTTTGAGGTTGGACAAAATCAAGCTGCTCAGTGGCACATTGCCACTCGCGTCCTAAACTATCCATAACTAAAATATCAATTTTAGGACCATAAAAAGCAGCCTCTCCTTCAGCAATAAAATAATTAATTCCTAAATTTTTAGCCACCTGTTCAATAATTGCTTGGGCCTTTTGCCAATCTTTAAGCTCACCCAGAAACTTATCTGAGGAATCTCTAAAAGAGAGCCTGGCTTTAAACTCCATCCCTAAAGTTTTATACATAGTTTTGACCATATCCATGATTTTTCTGAACTCTTCTTCAACCTGATCCATGGTACAAAAGATATGGGAATCATCAATAGAAATAGACCTGACTCTGGATAAACCTAACAGCTCACCCATTTTTTCATCTCTATACTGGGTGGTAGTTTCCATATATCTGACTGGGAGCTCTTTATAACTCCTTTGTTTGGAAGCATAGATTTGAACATGATGTGGGCAATTCATTGGTTTTAGGACAAGCTGATCACTGGTTTCCCGGCTTTTAACCAGGAATAATTCACCGCCAAATTTATCCCAGTGACCGCTTTTTTTATATAAATCTGTCTTAGTGATATGGGGAATCCAAACTCTTTGATAACCATTAGCCAGCTGCAAGCTTTCTGAGAATTTAAACAGTTCTTCCCTTAAGATAGTGCCTTTAGGGGTAAATAAAGGCAGCCCAGGACCAACCAAGTCTGAGAAGATAAATAAGTCCAGTTCTTTTCCTAATTTTCTATGGTCTCTTTTTTTAGCTTCTTTCAACATATTAAGATACTCATCAAGTTCTTCTCTAGTGGGAAAACAAGTGCCATAGATTCTGGTAAGCATTTTATTTTTCTCTGATCCCCTCCAATAAGCCCCAGCAATAGATAATAGTTTCAAAGCTCCAATTTCTTTGCTGGGATTTTCAGAATGCCCTCCTCTGCACAAATCTTCAAAGTTTCCTGATTTATAAAGAGTAATTGGTTCTTTCTTTTGTGCTATTTCCTCAATTAGTTCTAGTTTATAAGAGTTATCTTTAAATAATTCTTTTGCTTCTTGTTCTGTTACTTCCCTGTGTTCAAAACGGGTCCAGCTGGGTAAAAGCTGTTTCATCTTCTGTTCTATCTTGGGTAAGCCATCTTCAGTTATGGGTTTTACAAACTCAAAATCATAATAAAACCCATCTTGAGTAGCAGGACCAATGGTCAGTTTAGTATCTGGCCACAGTTCCAAAACAGCAGCTGCCAAAAGATGAGCACAGGAATGTCTTAGATTATTTAAATCTTTATTATCCATATCTGTAATATATCAGATAGCTTCTTACTTTGGTAGATTGGGACAGCTAGCATCCATCCCAATTACTACAGAAAAACTACCTAGTAATAGGTAGCGCCGGATTAACCCATTCCTTTGCGCCGAATAATCTGCCAGGATTACTCATATCAGATGGGATTACGCGTGGTGGTTTATTTGGATTACCATCAGCTGGTTCAGCCAAACGCACCTTATCGCTCATGTCTGATCCAAGGAATCTTTCAGCTACTATTTCTGTTTTCATGAAAATCACCTCCTTTCAAAGCACAAAAAAACCTCCTTTTGGAGGAGGTTTGTCTTTGTGTAAATTTTTACAAAAATTACACTACGTAACCTCCCTTAGAAGGATAGTTGTAGTGCAACAAGTTTGTAAAAATCTAATCATTATTTTGATATTATGATATTTCTTACCGGATTGTCAATGGTGGGCGGTGATGGAGTCAAACCAACGACCTCAGCAATGTCAATGCTGCGCTCTAATCAACTGAGCTAACCGCCCATCGGACCGGAGCCGAGTCTGACCCGGCAAGGGAGACCGCTTGTCAAAAATTGTCTAAATGACAGTTTTTGACAAGGACACACTGGGATATTTTAGCACACTTACCCTACAGCTTGGGCAGATAAATTAGAGGTACCACTGCCCTGGGCTCCGCTTCTGCCTTCAAAAGCGCCTTCCATAGCAGAAGGTTGTTTAGCCGGACTTGGGATGGGTGCTTCTTTTTGTTGTTTTTCTGCTTTCTTTTGTTCTTCAATCAGCTTCTTTCTAAGTTCTGCTTTTTGGTAAATACTTCTGTCCTTATAACTTGCCTGGTAGTGTAATAACCTGTTTTTTTGCTCTGTCGGTAAATTGGCAATAATATCATTTATCTCATCTTCTTCCAGCTTTTTTTCTTTAGCTTGTTGAGCCCTTTGCTGGTCTTCTTTAAGAGCCTGGAAGAAGATGGTTTTTCTATCTTTTTCTGCTCTTTGCTTTTCTGTTTCAGTTTGTTGTTGCTGAAGTTGTTCAAAGCGGGCTTTATCATTAAAGTTATTTAAAGAACCTTTGGAGAATTTACCGTTTGCTTCCTGTTTAGATTCAGTTCCGCCGATATTTTGGCCCAGGCCGATAGCTGCTTCAAAAAAGCCACTGACCACCTGGCTAGAAGCAGAGGCTACAGTGGCTACTGCAGAAGAGACCATGGCTGACTCTTTTTCAAAACCAGTTTCATCAAAAAAGCCCATACCCCCCAGGATATTCTTGGGATTAATCCTATTTTTTGTTCCAAAGGTGTTCATGGGTGTATATTTTACACCTTTTCAGCCAATTTTTCAGAAATCTACTTAGTTTCTTGGATTGCTTCAGCAGCCCGGCGTCGCGTTTCTGGCAGAGGTAGGGCTCTTTTGCCTGCCTCAATAATTGTTGCTGGATCGCTAGGTGGCATAGGGCCAGTGTTTGGCGCAGGGTGTTGATTAAAAATTATTGTTCTACCAGATGATGCTGTTATAGTAGTTTCTGGTTGTCTGACAGGACCGCCCGGTCCAAATTCAGGACTTGCTGGGTTTACTGGATCATTCATAGTTAGACGAGGATATTCTAACTCTTTTATACCAGAAGTCAAATCGCTAAATAGTAAGAAAATAGTAAGAGTGCGGATGAGAGGAATCGAACCTCCACGCCCTTGCGGGCAATAGGTCCTAAACCTATCGTGTATACCGTTTCACCACATCCGCTTCCTAGGTGTATTTTAGCAGATTATTTGCTGAATCTTGAGATGGCTTTTTGGTGAGCTTGTAGTTCTAGAGTATCATCTAAAGGTTTAAGCTCAATTTGTTTGCCATATTTTATTTCTAAAGCTTTTTGTAGAAGCCAGTCAGCTAACTTAGGATTTTTAGGTAAAAGTGAACCATGCATATAGCAGCCTATGGCATTTTTATATAAACACCCTTCTGTTTTGTCTTTACCATTATTACCAAAGCCTTGAATCACCATTCCTAAGGAATCAGCCCCTTTTTTTAGGAAAGTTTTACCTGAATGATTTTCAAATCCCACTAGCTTGTCAAACATAGACTCTATTACCAAGTTGCCTATCATCCTGTCATAACTTGCTTCTGTATAGATTGGAAATAATCCTATTCCAGGCAGCTTTGGACCTTTATGGGGTTTGTAGTATTCCCCTAAGAGCTGATATCCACCACAAATAGACAGTAATGGTACACCTCTTTCTACTTCTTGTTTAATAACTTTTCCTTTGCCACTTGACTCTAAGTCACTAGCCACCAATTGTTGGGCTTGATCCTGACCTCCTCCAAAAAAATACAGATCGCATTCCCCTTTTTTGATTTTTGACTTTAAACTTTTTACTTTTAGCTTTACTTCTACCTCTCTCCACTGGGTGCGTTTTGTTAAGGCAATAATATTGCCTGTATCACCATAAATATTCATTAGATCACTATAAAGATAGCCAATAACAATTTTCATTTTTTACTCTTCCTTCCAATAATGCTTCTTAATGCCGGTCTTAACCAGGATTGATTGGAGTTCAAGCATGGCTGTATAGGTAGGAAGGATAAAAAGTCTGCCTTTTAAGCCTGTTCTGGCCTCTTTAAGGGCCTTATTAAGGTCTGGTACTACAATAATACTCTTTGGATCAACCCCTGCATATTTTAATCTGACTGCCAGGTCATAAACTCTGGTGCCAGAACAAATAGTTTGTAGGTTATAAGTTGTAGGTTGTAGTTTTTCAAATTCAGCGTCCCAGATCCAGGAAATATCTTTGCCATCAGCAATATTATCATTTAAGGCGAAAAGCAGCCTATCTTCTGGTTTTATATTTGGAGCAATGGTTTCAAAGACTTGGGTAGCTCCAGTTGGATTCTTGATTAAAAAAATGCAGCCAAATGGTAATTCTTCTACTCTGCCAAAAGCAGGTGAATAGTTTTTTAAAGATGAAAGCATTTTCTTTGAATCTAGACCTAAATTAATGCCTAAGGCAAAACTAGCCAGGAAGTCATAGACGTGGTAGAGGCCAGGCAAAGGTAGATTTATGATTAATGATTTATGATTTATGATTAATGATAATTGAGAGCCTCTTAGACCATTTAGTTTGACATTCCTAGCTTCAAAGTCTAAGGATTCTTTTTCTTTGAGTTTCTGGGCTGATTCTCCCCTAATCTTATAACCTTTTACTCCAATTTTTTGGATTTTTCCTTTAAAGCAGCCAGCTAACTTTAAAACGTTTGCATCGTCACCATTTACTAAGACAGCAGTTTTGGGATCAAGTTTTTGTAGAGTTTGGCACCAATTTTTTACCACAGTATCAATTTCTCCATACCTGTCTAATTGGTCCCGGAAAACATTCAAAAAAACTATTATATTTGGTTTGAGTTTAGGAGCAACGCTGTTAAAAGCAGCCTCGTCCAGTTCCCAAATCCCGAGGTGTCTATTCAACCTACCCCAGGGGTGGGATAGGTTGACACCGTCAATTAAAGTAGATGCAATACCTCTTTCTAAATTGGAACCGGTGTGGTTTCTGATAACTTTTAATCCTGCAGCCTTGGCAAAATGGGCAAGCATTTTAGCTGTTGTTGTTTTACCATTTGTGCCTGTAATAACTATATTCTTAGGGATTTGTTGACTTAGTTTATTAACAAGTTCAGGCTCTATTTTTAAAGCATACAAACCAGGAGCAGCAGAGCCTCCACCAATTTTTAAAAGCTTTGTTAGCTTGCTGATTGATTTACCCAGCAAGACAGCAGGAAAGAAAAACATGGGAAGATTATATCCTATTTTACCTTAAAGCTAGCTGTCCTGAAACAGCAGCAATACTTGGGGTTTTACTCAAGGAAGAAAAATCAGAATCATTATCCACAAACTCACTGGCAAATTTTTCCAGGTCCTGCATAAAGAAGGTTACATTTTTACCCCAGTGAGGGGAAGCAGCATACACCCTGTTCATGGCATAAGGATCTTTTAATCCTTTATCCAGATAGCCCTCTTTTAACCCTTTAGCTAAGGTAAAAATTCCATCTCTCCAGGAATCAAAATAAATGGCTTGAGTTCCATAAACTCCCCATCCCCAGGCATTAAATCCTCCAGGAATATGTTTTCCAAAAGTAGATTCTACTCCGGCAATTGAAGGTATAAGTTTCCAGTCTAGTCTATAAGCATCAGCAGCATCAACAAAGTCCTGGGCATGATATTGCAGAGGTGAGTTAAATTTTGCCAAG
>JACPEW010000025.1 GCA_016183305.1 Candidatus Daviesbacteria bacterium | reverse complement strand
TGTTCAGGGTTTTATTAAAAATTATGGCAGATTTTTAGGTTTAAATGTAGAAAAATTATTAGCAATCTATAGAAGAGAATTTTCAGAAAGCAAACATCCGCCAAGGGTTTTGGAAACTTTTAGCAATCCTTTGGATCAGGGGAAATTTAGACTAACTCCTGCTAAAGCCTTAGGCGGAGTAATCCTAGGTTTAGTTACAACTTTTTTTGTTTATTTATGGTTTGAGTATAGGTTTTTAGTAGGAGGTCCTTTTTTAGAAGTAACACAACCAGTTAATGAGCTGCATACAGAATCTGCTGCTGTTACTGTGACAGGAAGAACAGATCCTGAAGCAAAAGTCAGTATCAATAATCAAGAAATAGGCGTAGATTACCAGGGAAAATTTTCTCAGGAAATTAAATTGGCTGAGGATATGAGTACTATTGAGATTAGCGCTGTATCAAAAAGTGGCAAAGTAACTAAAATGGAAAGAACAGTTTTTGTAAAAAAATGACCAAGTCTGACTTGGTCATCCTGAGCAATTAACGGAGCATCTCTCTTTGTGTTAAACTGCTAGTGTGGATTTTCTGCAAATTGCCTTAATTTTTCTAATTCTCTTACTTTCTATTTTTTTGGCCATTACCGGTATTCAAGTATTTTTTATTTTAAGGGATTTAAAAAAAGCTTTGGATAAATTTAATGCTATTTTGCATACTGGGGAAAATATTGCTGCTGATATAGAAAAACCAGTAGCAACAGCCAGTAATCTGGTAACTGCTGCTGAAACTCAGGCTGTGGCTGGTGCAGCTAAAGTATTAGGTAATTTATTCAAACCTAAGCCCAAACCCAAGAGATTTTACAAGAAGGTATTATAACTACTCCTTTGTCATTGCGGGGTACATTCATGTCAACTGAACGTACCGTGGCAATCTAATACTTCTAACGCAGACCTGCGGGCGAAGCGTAGCGGAGTCCATGGAGAATCATATTTATATTTTTTCTAAACTCTCTTTTAAAGCTTTTGCCAAAAGATTTTCTAATATAATCTTTAAATGGATGAATCCAAACAAAACGATGCTGAAACCAGGCCAGTGTTTTTACTCATTAATTGAGGGTTTGTCATAAGTGTATTATACTAGATTGGATGAACAAACAGAAGGGTCTGGCTCCATTATTAATAGTTCTTCTAATAGCTTTAGCAGTTGGTGAATATTTAATTACCAAACAAACTAAACCTGTTATTGTGTCTCAGTCAGTTACTCGATCTTCACCCAGCCCAGTATCTTCTAGTTCTGCTGAAACTGCTAACCCAGATTCAATCAGGGCTAACTGGAAAACATATAACGATTGGTACGCAAATAGATTTTCTTTTAAACATTCTGATAATTGGTTTCTTCATAGTGAAGTAGTTATGACAGAAGATAAGTTTCTAACAAGCTGTAAAGATCAGCAAGGGCGGAACAAGGAGCATATGGAAGTCTGAACAGTTCATAGTAAAGGTAAGTGGGCAATGCCAAATTACTTGATATTAGCTATATGGAACATACAAGCCTTGAAGGAGTTGTCTGCACAACATAAAGAGAAAGGAAACGAGTGCCATATTCAAAGATGGGTAAATACAGTTACATAATGATTCTGAATAGTCCCGATAACAATCGGGATAAGAGTTGTGTATCGGAGAGCCGGATGCGGGAAATCTGCTTGTCCGGTTCAGACGGGGGTGTTACCTTAGTGATGTGGAGGGAAGCCTATCATGACTTCTAAGGATATTAGAGACAAATATATTAAATTTTTTGTTGATAAGGGGCATAAAGAGATTGCTCCAGCAAAGCTGGTGCCAGAAAATGATTCCTCTACCCTTTTTACCTCTTCTGGTATGCAGCCATTGGTTGCCTATTTATTAGGAGAAAATCATCCTGCAGGAAAAAGATTGGTTGATTCCCAGCCCTCATTTAGGGCAGAAGATATAGAAGAGGTTGGGGATAACCGCCACACTACTTTTTTTGAGATGTTAGGCAACTGGTCTTTGGGAGATTATTTTAAAAAAGATCAACTGCCCTGGTTTTGGGAGTTTCTAACTCAAGAATTAGGTTTACCAAAAGAACAATTATATGTCAGTATTTTTGAAGGTAATGACAGTGTGCCAAAAGACATGGAATCTTATGAAATCTGGAAAAGTTTAGGGGTAGCTGAAGATCATATCTATGCTTATGGGGTAGAAAAAAATTGGTGGTCCCGTTCAGGGCCTCCTAGTAAGATGCCTGCAGGAGAAATTGGTGGTCCTGACTCAGAAGTATTTTATAAGTTTACCCAAATCGGGCATGATTTACAGTATGGAGATAAATGTCATCCAAATTGTAACTGCGGTAAGTTTTTAGAAATAGGCAATTCTGTTTTTATACAATACCAAAAACAAGCGGATGGATCTTTAAAAGAATTACCTAATAAAAATGTAGATTTTGGTGGTGGATTAGAGAGGTTAACTGCTGTCATTCTAAACGAGCCAGACATTTTTAGGATTGACCTTTTCAGTGAAATTATTAGTACGGTTGAAGAACATACAGGTAAAAGGTACACAGAAGTTCAAAGTCAATCTCCAATGCAGGTAATAGCTGATCATATAAAAGCAGCTGTGTTTTTAATAATTAATGATGTTAGGCCTTCAAATAAACTCCAGGGGTATATTTTAAGAAGGCTTCTAAGAAGATCTGCTTTAAAAATTCATCAATTAGGAGGAGGATTGACTCCGCTTCCAGGTATTAGAGCTATAGCAGAGAGTGTATTAATTATTTATGATGGACTTTTAGGTATAGACAGAGGTCGTCAAAGAGGTATTGTGGGAGAGGTGGTAACAAATGAAATAAATAAATTTGGCGACTCTTTAGACAGAGGCTTAAAACATGTTGAGAAAATAAAAACTATTGATGGCAAAATTACCTTTGATCTTTATCAGACATTTGGTTTTCCTTATGAGGTGACGGAAGAACTATTCAGGCAAAAAGGTCAGCAAATTAATAAAGAGCAATTTAAAACTGAGTTTGAAAAACACAGGGAATTATCCAGAACTGCCAGCTCAGGAATGTTTAAAGGAGGGTTGGCTGATCATAGTGAGATTGTTACCAAATATCATACAGCAACTCATCTTTTACACCAGGCTTTAAGAGATGTTTTAGGCCCACAAGTTTTCCAAAAAGGTTCTAATATTACCTCTGAGAGATTAAGATTTGATTTTTCCTATGATCAAAAAATGACTGATGAAGAAATAAAAAAAACAGAAGATATTATTAATCAGAGAATAAAAGAAGACTTGAAGGTTGATAAAAAGATTGTTGCTCCTGAGGCAGCCAAGAAAATGAATGCCATTGGTTTATTTGATGAAAAATATGGAACGGAGGTAAGTATTTATGGAGTAGGACCAAATTATGTTTTAGACTCACAGGCTAAAGATCAAAGGGAGAGGGCAGGTTATTATTCCTTGGAATTTTGCGGTGGACCCCATGTTGAACATACTGGGGTAATTGGCAAGATAAACCGTGGGACTATTTTGCAGGGCAAAATTAAGATTACCAAAGAAGAAGCAATTTCTGCGGGTATTAGAAGAATAAGAGCGCAAATTGTGTTAAAATAATTTTTAGATGAGCTTCCTTAAAAACTTAACTGCCTTTTTGCCTCTTAGGAAAAAGGAAGAAAAATTAGAATACTTTTTTGCAATTAATATAGCTACAGAAGAAGTGACAGCTGCTTTATGGTCAATCGAAGGCAAAGATTTAAAAATATTAGATATAGCTTCTGGTCAGTACTCTAGTTTAGAAGAAATTATCAGTGCTGCAGACCGCTTATTAGATCAGGTTTTAGGTCTGAAAGAAGTTGAACCACAAAAGATTCTGTTTGGCATACCTCATTCCTGGGTTCACGAAGGCAATTTAAAAGAAGAATACCTAAAGATTTTACGAAATCTGGTTAAAGAATTAGAGCTTACTCCTATGGCTTATGTAGCAACTAGCAACGCCTTAATTCATTTATTAGAAAAACAGGAAGGTGTGCCAGTAACAGCGGTACTAGTTGGTTTCGAGAATAATAATATAACAGTAACAGTAGTAAGAGCAGGGAAAATTGATGGAGTAAAAGTTGTGAAAAGAGGTGATTTGGTTGGAGTAGATATAGAAAAAGTTTTACTAACATTTACAGAGGTAGAAACTCTTCCTTCTAAGATTTTAATTTATGGAACAGAAGCCCCGGCTTTAAAGAGTGAGCTCTTGGCTTTTTCCTGGATGTCAAAACTCTCTTTCCTTCATTTTCCAAAAATAGAGATCTTAAATAATGATATAGAAATAAAAAGTGTTTGTTTGGCAGGGGCTTCAGAAATTAAACCAGATGTTGTTTTTTCTAAAGAAGCCTTACTTGTAAAAGAGAAAACTGTTCTAAGCCAGGATAAGCTAGTAAAAGCTAACACAGAAAAAATAGCTGTTGATGATTCCACCAATTTTGGGTTTGTAATAGGTGATGTAGCAAAGGAAGATCCAAAGCTAGAGATAAAAGAAAAAGATCATGAGAATTTAACTGATATAGTAGATAGTGTTGAAGATTTTGCTACGGAAACTGTAATGACCAATCAAAGGCCAGTAGAGGTTGATAATCTTGAAACAAGCCATAAAAGACAATTTAACCTAAAAAACCTCAAAACCTTGTTTCTACCGCTTGGGTTAATAGGTATACTTGTTTTGGCAGTAATTGGTTTTGTGGTTTTCCTTAAAGCAGATATAAAAGTGTTTGTAGAGCCAACTATTTTAGCAGAAGATGCTCAAATCATAGCTGATCCTAATCAAAAGACAGTTGATGAGGAAAATAAAATTATTCCTGGTCAAGTT
>JACPEW010000024.1 GCA_016183305.1 Candidatus Daviesbacteria bacterium | reverse complement strand
TAAATATGTTTGTTTATCCGGGACAATTTTGGCATCAAAAATGGAAATTGAAATACCGGCAATAGTAGCGCTCCAAAAACCTAAAGCTTTAATATTGTCAATTAACTCTGTAACTTTTTCTTTGCCATAAAGCTCCATTGCTCTTAAGATAATATCCCGGATAGTAAAACCTTTAATTACAGAATTTAAAAACCTCATTTCCTTAGGTAATGCTTGGTTAAATAAGATCCTACCAACTGAGGTTTCTATTACTTCATTATTAATTCTTGCCTTGATTACTTGCTGTACCCCAATTTGACCAATAGTGTAGGCTCTAATTGCATCCTCTGGTGTAAGGAACAGCTTCAAAACATCATCTTTTTCGCCTTCTTCCATAAATGTTAAGTAATAACAACCCAAAGCCATTTCCCGGTTTGGCACAATAATTGGCTGAGCATTTGCTGGACCAAAAATATTTTCTTTAGCCATCATTAAATTCTTAGCTTCTTCTTGGGCTTTAGTAGACAAAGGAACATGAATTGCCATTTGATCTCCATCAAAATCAGCATTAAATCCAGCGCAAATACAAGGATGAATGGCAATTGCATTACCGTCTACTAGCGTAGGGAAAAAGGCTTGAATACCCAATCTATGCAGGGTTGGAGCGCGGTTGATTAAAATTGGATGGCCTTCGATGACCTCTTCCAAAATATCCCAAACTTCAGCCGGTCTAAGCTCTAAGACATTTTTTGCCCCTTTAACATTTGAGGCCAAACTTCTGGCAATCATTTCCCGCAAAACAAAAGGTTTAAACATCTCCAAAGCCATCTCTTTTGGCAAACCAACTTGATCTAGTCTAAGCTTAGAACCAATTACAATCACTGATCTTCCAGAATAATCTACCCTTTTACCTAGTAAGTTTTGCCTAAACCTTCCTTGTTTACCTCTCAACATATCTGACAAGGATCTTAAAACATGCGTTGTAGCAGGACCGCCACGTCTGGAAGTACGGGAGGTAGCATCAATTAAGCTATCTACCGCTTCTTGAAGCATTCTCTTTTCGTTACGTAAAATTATTTCTGGAGCTCCTAGATTAATTAACCTATTTAACCGGTTATTTCTATTAATAACTCTTCTGTAAAGATCATTTAAATCAGAGGTAGCAAATCTTCCTCCTGGTAGTTGAACCATTGGCCTTAAATCTGGGGGCAAAACTGGTAATACCCGTAAAATTAACCAGGCAGGAGAAATGCCAGATGAGCGCATTCCCTCAATTACCCGAAGCTTTTTTGTGGCTTTAATATGTTTTTGTCCACTAGATTTTCTGACTTCTTCCCGCAAAGTAGCAGAAAGTTTATCTAGATCTAACTTTTGTAAAACTTCCAAGAAAGCTTCTGCTCCCATGCCCACTTCTAAAAAGTCAGCCACCCCGTACTCGTTAAGTTTTAAATATTCTTCTTCTGAGAGTAATTTTAAATTAGTTACGCTTTTAACCAAATCTGAAACTGCCTTGGAGATTCCTTCTAAATGACCTGCTTCTACTACTGCATTATCCCGCAACTTTTGAATTTCTGACCTGGCTTTAAGTTCTAATTCTTGCACTTCCAATTCAGCTTTTTCTTTTTCGCTTTTTTTCTTAAGGGTAGCAATGTCTTTTTTCAAAGCTTCTTCCAAACCCTTAATATTTTTTTCTAAAACTTCAGCGGCAGCAGCTTTTTTGACTTGCAGGTCTTTCTCTAATCTTTCTAAAACTGCAGTCTTACCGTTTGGATCAATATTAATAACCAAGTATGAAGCAAAATAAATCACTGCTTCTAAATTTTTGGGGGAAATATCCAGTATCAAAGACAGTTTAGAAGGAGCGCCTTTAACAAACCAGGAGTGGGCAACTGGAGATGCCAAGCTAATATGTCCCATTCTCTCGCGCCTGACCTTACTTTGAGTAACTTCTACTCCGCATTTATCGCAAATTACACCTCTAAACCTGATTCTTTTGTATTTACCGCAGTAACACTCATAATCTTTGGTTGGGCCAAAGATATTTTCAGAAAACAAGCCATCTTTTTCTGCTTTTAAAGTTCTATAATTAATAGTTTCTGGCTTGCTAACTTCACCAAAGGACCAACTGCGGACTTGTTCCGGTGAAGCAACTGTTAATTTTAACGATTCAAAATCTAGCAAATCATTCATATTTTTATATTTTGGGCGTTTGCATCAATGATTTCAAAGGAGCTACCTTCTGCCTCCAGCTCACCTTCGCTGGCTGTTGCTTTTACACCCAAGACTTCCTCCAGTTGGGCAACTTCTTGAGCTACCTCTTTATTTTCCTGTTCTTGGGTGGCTTGAACTATTTTAGCTCCAAGCGTATCTACAGATAAACCTAAGGCTTGCAACTCTTTAACTAATACTTTAAAGGATTCAGGAATCAAGGCTTGAGGAATATCAATGCCTTTAACTATAGCCTCAAAAGCTTTAGCTCTTCCTACCACATCATCTGATTTGATAGTTAACATTTCCTGCAAAATATGCGCTGCTCCATATGCTTCCAGAGCCCAAACTTCCATCTCTCCTAAACGCTGTCCTCCCATTTGAGCTTTACCACCTAAAGGCTGCTGAGTAACCAAAGAATAAGGACCAGTAGACCGCGCATGAATTTTTTCTTCGACCATGTGGATTAACTTCAAAATATAATTTCTGCCTACCACAATAGTGTTGCCAAACGGTTCACCAGTCCTACCATCAAACAGTTGCACTTTTCCATCTACTGAAATGCCTGCTCTTTTTAACTCTTCTATTAATTTATCTTCAGGAATTTTTTCAAAAACAGGCGCAGCAACTTTATAACCATGTTTACTTGCTGCAAAACCCCAGTGGGTTTCTAGAAGTTGCCCCAAATTCATCCTGGATAAAACTGACAGGGGAGAAATAATAATATCTACTGGTGTCCCATCTTCCAAATAAGGCATATCAGAGGCTGGAACAATCTTTGAGATAACTCCCTTATTACCATGCCTTCCTGCTAATTTATCTCCTGCAGTTACTTTTCTTATTTGCGCAACTTTCACTTTAATTCTTTGTAAAGTTCCAGTATCTAATTCATCCCCAGCATCACGGGATAAAATTTGCACTCCTATAACAGTTCCTCTTTCACCGTGAGGGATCCTTAAAGAGGTATCCCTGACTTCTTTAGCTTTTTCTCCAAAAATTGCCCGGAGTAATCTTTCTTCAGCAGTTAACTCAGTTTCACCTTTAGGTTGAACCTTACCGACCAAAATATCATTTGGTTCGACTTCTGCTCCAATTCTAACAATTCCATTTTCATCTAAATTAACTAAGGCTTCTTCAGAAACATTAGGAATATCCCTGGTCAACTCTTCAAGACCAAGTTTAGTCTCAACTACATCCACTTCATACTCTTCAATATGAATTGAGGTTAAAGCATCCCTTGTCACTAATCTGTCTGAGATAACAATAGCATCCTCATAACCTAAGCCATCAAAACTCATATAGGCAATGAGTAAATTTTGACCTAAAGCTAACTCACCATTCTCGCAAGCTGCGCCATCAATTAATAGATCTCCTTTTTTAACCTTTTGTCCAACTTGAATTACTGGCCTTTGCGAATAACAAGTACCTTGAGGCGAATGAATGAACTTTTTGATTTCAAAACGAGCCTCACCAGCTTTGGTTTTTAGAGTAAGTTTTTTCCCATCTACATAATCAACAGTTCCATCCTCCGGAGCACGGACTACCCTACCCATATTATCCGCTACTATTCTTTCCATACCAGTGCCAACTAAAGGAGCAGACGGTCTAAGAAGCGGTACTGCCTGACATTGCATTTGAGTACCCATTAAAGCTCTATTTGCATCATCGTTTGCCAAAAATGGAATCAAAGATGCGCTAGTCCCAAAAATTTGCTGAGGAGAAATATCAATTAAGGAAATATCTTTAGCAGGACCTTCATAAAAGCTACCTTGGAAACGGATAGGAACTCTTTCATCTAAAATATAACCTTTATCATCCACGCTCACTGTTGCCTCAGTAATATGATAATCTTCCTCATCATCAGCAGTAAAGTAAATTACCTCATCGCTTACCCGTGGTTTACCCTTTTCCATAACCACTTTTCTATAAGGAGTTTCTAAAAATCCATATTCATTAATATGGGCATAAAGTGCCAAATAAGTAACCAAACCAATATTTTGCCCCTCAGGAGATCTAATAGGATCAATTCTGCCGTACTGGGAATGGTTAATATCACGGACTGAAAACGAAGCCCTGTCTCTGGTAATACCGCCTACTCCCATGACAGATAATCTTCTTAAATGGTCCAATTCTGATAAAGGATTCACTTGATCTAGAATAGAAGACAGTTGTGAAGAACGGAAAAACTCATTAATTGCGGCAATAACCGGCTTGGCATTGATTAAACCTCCGGGACTTACTTCCTGATCAGCTGCAGTTAAACTCATTCTTTCTTTAATAATTCTTTCCAGTCTTAAAACTCCAATTCTAAAAGCATTCTGTTGAACCAGTTCTCCAGCGCATCTGACACGTCTGTTAGCTAAATGATCAATATCATCCAACTTTCCTTCTCCACGGCTCAATTGAATAAGGTATTTTAAGGTAGCAATAATATCTTTTTTAGTTAAAATCCAGTTTTCAGGAGTATTGGCAATATCTAAATTTAATCTTTTATTAACTTTATATCTGCCTACCTTAATTAAGTTGTAACGTCTGGCATTAAAAAACATTCCATCCAAAAGCGCTTTAGCATTATCTAAAACAACTGGGTCACCAGGACGCATCTTTCTAAAAATTTCCAGTAAGGCTTCTTCAGAATTAGTAGTTGGGTCTTTGGCTAAAGTGGTTTCAATGAATTTATTCTCTGAGATATCAACATCAGCAAACATTTTAATAATTTCTTCATTATCAGAAAAGCCTAAAGCGCGCAGCAGGGTAGTGGCTGCAAACTTTCTTCTTCTGTCAATTTTGGCAGTTAAAACTCCTCCTCTGGTTACTGAAAATTCCAACCAGGACCCCCGGTATGGACGGATTTCAACAGAGTATAACCTTTTACCAGTAATTGGATCATCACTTGCTTGGAAAAATACTCCTGGAGAACGGACTAATTGATTAATAATAACTCTTTCTACGCCATTAATTATAAATGTCCCTTTGTCAGTCATTTGAGGGATATCACCCAAAAACACATCTTGTTTATATTTTTGCCCTGTTTGTTTATTAGTTAAAATAGCTTCAATTTTTAAAGGAGCATCAAAAGTCACTCCTTTTTCGCGAGCTATCTCAGCAGTATATTTAGGTTTGCCGAAATAAAAGGACCCTAATTCTAGGGTCCAATTCTTTCCTGTAAAATCTTCAACAGGAGAAATTTCTTCTAAAACTTCTTTAATTCCTGTTTGAAGAAACCAATTATATGAATCAAGTTGAATTTTAATTAAATTAAGTTCAGGGACCAAAGCAGGAGCTTTAGAAAAGTAAACACGAGCATTATCTTTTATATTATTTTGACTTAATAACATTAGTAGATGGCCTATTTCTGGACAGTTTTATTCCGTTAACCGGAATCAACAAAAAGAAGCATACGTACCCGTACGCCTCCATTTTTTCTATTCAATTGACCTGAGTTTAGCATAAAAACGATTGTTAGTCAAGAGTCAAAAAACCTGACATTACCCCAGTTTGTATTTAAACATCTAAAATTGGTAAACTTTTAATCCGCAGAAGTTAGAGTTTGAATCTAATCTAAAATATTCTCTTGCTATAGCTTCATCTTTTTTCATTTGTTTAATAAGATTATCCACGGATTTAAATTTTTGATTGCTGCGGATTTTCTTTATTAAAGCTACTGAAATCCAGTAGCCATAAATATTTTGCTTAAAATCAAAAATATAAGTTTCTGCATGGAAACTTTTTTCATTAAAAGTTTTAGCAAAACCAATAAAGGTAAGGGAAAAATATTTTTTACCTTTAATTTTAGTTTGGGAAATATATATGCCATCAGGGATATGTTTAATTAGGTTAATATTAGCTGTAGGAAACCCTAGCCCTGCTCCTCTTTTATTATGTGTCCTAACTTTCCCCCAAAATTTATACATAAATTAAGCGGTAAAACCATAAACTGACCTACTGGCAACATTTGATATATTCAAAGAAAATGAATGGATGCTGAATGCTTTATCAAATTTTTCTTTCTCTCCGACAGAATGTGCCATAATTGCCCTTATCACCGGAGAAGTACCCCGGGTAAAAATTCCCAACACAAAAAGGACTGAGGCAATTAGAATGAAATTATTTATAAAAATCAGGCAGATAATTAAAATTGCCATTGAGATTTCTGATATTACCAAAATCTTAACTGCATCATATTTATCCGCTAATCTTCCTAAAGTCATCCTGCCAAAGATATACCCCACAAAAAACAGAGCACTTAATAACCCAACTGACGAAAGGGAAATCCCTTTAGGTATTAGCAACAAAGGAATAAAAATATATACGGATGAACTGGCAAATATATCAAACACACCAGCCGATACTGCCAAAACAAATTTATTACTTTCCAATAAGTGATGCGATTTAATGTATTGCACTTCGGTTGATTGATCCTCCACTACAGACCTTACAATTGTCATCTTAACCACAATTATTATTGAAGCAATCGCCAACACCATAAAGCATAAAGAAGCAAGGGATAAACCAATACTTCCTATCAAAAAGGCTGTGAGGCTAGAGAGTATCACCCGGCCAACATCAGTAAAAGCACTGAAATCACCCAATTCTTTTGCACTAACTTTATCTCCGCTTTTTGCAACAGCAGAATTGGCAAGCGGAATAAATACACCGCTACCTGCGCCTGCCAAACAATAAACCCCAAACAAAACTAAAATATTAACGGGGAAAAATAGAATTAGCCATGACAGACTGTATAAAAACATCGCTCCAACTATTATTGTTTTACTGTTAAATTTTTCTGCTAAATGCCCAGCAGAAAGTGAGGCAATTATTTGAAAACAGGCAAAAGCAGCAGCCAAAATTCCCAGCATGTATACATTGATTTTCCCTTGTGTTTGAAGAATAGGTAAAATTAATAGTAAGCTTACTTCCCAACCTTTTATTAAAAATGCTAAGGCATAAAGAAGTTTTTTATTCATTAACGATACCTGGCTACATTCTGATTATGTTCTTCTAAGCTTTTAGCATAATAAGAATTACCTCTTGAATCATGAAAATAGTAAAGATAAGGCGTAGACGGATCAGCATCAGCTACAGCTTGCAAAGAAGATAGACTTGGATTGGCAATAGGAGCAGGAGGTAATCCAGCATGAATATAAGTATTATAAGGCGAGCTTACTTTTAAGTCATCAAAGGTTAAACGCCTCTTCCACCAACTTTTCTCTTGTGGCTGATAACCTAAAGCATATTGAACTGTAGCATCAGCATTTAATCCCATCCTTATTTTAAATCTTCTTAAAAGTATTGAAGCAACCATTGTTCTAACTTTGTCAGATCTGGCTTCCCTTTCTACTATGGAAGCTAAAATAACTCCTTCTTTTTCAGTTAAACTTAAGGCTTTAATTTTTGCTTTTAAATCATCAGAAAATTTTGTATCAAAATTATCTCCTAATTTTTTAACAATTTGTTCCTCTGTCACATCTTGGGGAAATAAATAAGTATCAGGAAACATATATCCTTCAGCGGCCAGTTTTATAAATTTTGAGCTTTGAATTTTGAACTTTGAGCTTAACACACTTGCCATTTCTTCTATTCTCCATCCTTCTAACAGGGTTACCCAGTTATCCAAAGGCTGAGAAGATAAAACTTTCAAAATTTGGTCTGCGCTCATAGAGGGAGAAAGCCTAAAAGTGCCTGTTTGAATTTTTGTGCTCATATTGGTTTGCTTGGCATATAAATTAAAAGCCCAAGAAGACTTTATTAATTTTTCTTTTTCTAAATCTTGGCTTAATTTAGTAAAACTTTGGCCTTTTTCTACAACTACTATCTTTGTTGATTTGTCTGAAGAAACAGGGGCAAGTTGGCTTTCCCACCAACCCTTAGCTATAAAAATTATGATGGTTATAAAAATTAAAATGGTTATAAGCTTCTTCATGAGTTATCTAAAAAATTTTGTAAGATTATAGCAGCTGAGTAAGCATCATTACTACGGCGTTTTTTTACAGGCAGATTTTCTGCAATCATCTGTTCAATTGCTTTTTTAGAAGACAAAGTCTCATCTACAGTTTCTATATTCAGTCCAGCTTTGCTTAACTTATCAACAAAGCCTAAAACAGTCTGACCCATTTTACCTTCTGGTAAGCCTACTATTATTTTGTTAAATTCTCCACTCTTAATAATAGTTAGAGTTTTATTAACAGCATCAGTAAAATTTTTTACTTCCAACACTTGCCAAGGGGAAGCAAGAATGCCTTCTGAAACAGACAAACCTATTTTTCTTAATCCAAAATCAACTCCCAAATATTTCACCGTCCCATCATATCATTTTGCCCAAAACTATCAACCTTTTCAGATTTAAACCAGGAGGCACACAAGTCATCAAAGAAATATACCTGCCTTGAGTATCAGGAGCAGGTATCACAGATAAATCACTGGGGCTTACTGCTTTAGTCTCTATCACTTTATATACATATTTATTATTGGCAGCTTCAATGATAATCTCATCACCCTTTTTTAATTCTGGCAGCTTGCCAAAAGGAGCATTTTGCCCGGCAAAAAACCTACTTAAAGCTGAGTGGCCAGAAATGAATATATTACCCTTTTCCCCAGGCAAAGCTGAACCAGGTAAATGCACTAAACCTTTTGCCAAATCATTGCTATCAACAAATACATTATTTTTTTCTATTTTTAGTTTGGGTACTGATAGGGTAAAAATATTATAGCTAGGCTGAATTTCCCTAATTCTGGAAGAAATAAAAGTGGGAAAATTGTCTTTGTTTTGAACGGAAATACCTAACACGCTATTTGCATTTTTTGGGCTGATTAAAGTCTGATTATTTACGTTTTGACTAATCTCCCAGATTTGAAAAGAAGCTAGGGGTAAAAAAAATTGCATCAGGATAAAAGTCCCTATTGCCAAAAAGATTATCGAAATCGACTTACCCGGATACTTTTTGAAAGTAGAAATCATTTTAACCCGACTTCAACTCTGATGTTTTTTGTTAAGATTGGCAAACGGGCTAGCATAGCCGGTAAATTAGGTATTAGGCTAATTTCAGATCCTAGGATATGATCTGTTCCTTTTAATATATTGGTAACTTGTCCTGGGGTTTTAAACTTAATCTGGTCTTTCAATTTATCAGTATCAATTTTAGGAATTAATTTGGCTTTAAACCTGGCTAAAAATACTAGCTTACCATCTTTTTTAAGTTCTGAAACATCTGCCTGAGTTTCTGTCTCAGATAGATCTAATAAAAACCCATCAGGCACTTGAGTATTAACTAGCTTAGAAACAATTGTCCGCAAATCAACATCAGAAAAAGCAGTTCCTTTAAACTTAATCGTCATATTTAAGGAAAACTCATTTGCTTGATCATTAATATTTTTACTATAACTTTTTTTGGCAATATTTTCTGACAAAGCTTCTTCTAAGATTTTCTTATCCTGATATTGCTCCTGTAGTTTTTGTTGGGCCTGTTTCCGCAAATCAGAGGTTAAGGAAGCAAACGCTCTTTGTTGATCTTCACTCGAAACAACAGTCACTTCCTTTGAAGTGCCGCCAGCAAAATTTCCTTCTGATTTGGCTGCCAGTTTATCAGCAGAAAAACCAGCAATAGCAAACTCTGAACCAGAAGGCAAATTGCCATCTGCTCCAATCAAAGAAGCAGTAACTGTAGTATTTGCCTTTCCATAAGTAATTGATGTCCCGCCATCTGACTGAGTTGCTGATTGAGAAGCAATAGTTACAGAAGTATCCAAAGTAAATTTCATATTACCCAAACCGCTGATTTGAGTTCCTTTTGACAATGATTTAGATTCAAAGGTTTTATTGTAGATTATGATTGTGCCTTTAGCAGGATCACCAATTTGTTTTTTGCCACTGGCTGTATCTTTTGTTGAACCAGATACTTCTGCATTAACAACTTGACCAGGAATAATTTTATTTTCCTCATCAACTGTCTTTTGATTAGGATCAGCTATGATTTGAGCATCTTCTGCTAAAATAGTTGGCTCTACAAACACTTTTATATCTGCTTTAAGGAAAACCACAAAACCAATTAC
>JACPEW010000023.1 GCA_016183305.1 Candidatus Daviesbacteria bacterium | reverse complement strand
GACTTTAAAGAAAGTGACAGATGCCAAAGTATTAAACATTGCTACTCAAGAAGAAGCCCTATGGAGATCAGTTATACCAGAGGAAACTAAACAACTACTCAAAAATCTTGGACTCACGTACTAATTTGCAGAAGTCAGGAGTTACTTCTGGAATATTTTCTTCAATTTCCCCATTACTATTTAAACCGCAATGCCTGTCTTGTTCATCATATAAATCCAACTCACCATCATCAAAAGAAATCTGTTCTCCTTCCAAATCTATTTTTATGTCTTTTACTTCAACTGGCAGAGCATTATCTTCATTTAAAATTGCTTTGACTGTTTGCATAGCAGTACCAGCAGAGGCAACCAAATCAGAGTGCTTTTGCTCTGTATAATAAATTTTAGCAGCGCCTGATAAATCTTGCGAATCGTTTTTAAGTGAAGCGCTATAAAGAGGAACAGTATCATCACCGTTAATATAAATCTCATCTGTTTTAGGTATTAAATTAATTGGCCAGGTAATCCACCAGGTTTCATGGATTTGGCCTAAAGTTGGTTGGCTGGTACCAACTATTTCATAGATTTTTGTACCATTTGTTTGATTTAATAGAGAATCTAGATTGTTATGAAATTGTTCGCCTAAATTAAAAGCATTAATATTTAGACCCAAATTAAAAAGAAGATTTTTGGTTCGATCATAATTTAAACCACCTGTAACTTTATTATTATCAATATCACGATCGTCTTTATAGGGGTAAGGTAGATCTTTGGAATTATTATAAAAATCATAATATTTAACAGAAGGGATTAATGAGTAGTGTGAAGGGAAATTGTGGATAACATCTTTAACCTCATTTCCGTTAATGCCAATATTGATAATTTTGAAATACCACCTTCCGACTGGTTCTCCGTATACGAGAGCTTTGATAGCACTAGGCGCCCCTAAATGTGGGACTCCTAATTCAATTAGTTTATTAATCTTAATAGCTTTGGTAGAATCTGAAATATAATACCTTCCTACTAAGCCTCCCATTGAGTGGACTACTAAATTAACCTGGGGCTGGCCTGATTTTTGTTTAGCTTCCTCTATCAAAGCATCTAAGCTGTCTTTGGTGTTTCTAACATCTTTTCTCCAGTCATAAGGAAAAACAAAATAATTAATGTCTTTGATATAACCCATATCTGTAAAGAATGAATCTAAATCCTGGTATCCAAAAGAAGTTAAGTTCCCTGTTAAGGCAATATCAGCTTCTGAAGTTTGCCCATCCTCTTTTAATCTTAATACATCAAAATAATCATCATTACCTAATTTAACTGCCTCATCAGAATTAACCCAAATCTTTTCTCCTGCTGCATAAACATAGGAATATTGTCCTCCATGCCCGTCATCTCTATCTTTCCAAGGGATAATCCCATTAGCTTGAAATTCAGATCCGCCAATGCCAGGAATAAAAATAACAGGTAGCCTTGGAGGCGGAGGAGGAGCTAAAGCTGTTACTTTGATATTATCAAACTTCATATAAGCAATACCCACTTCACCGCTCCAGTAAGATAATGCTAAAGTGCCCTTTTTAACATTGGTATTTGTATCCGTAAAGTCAAAGACCGGTGTATTATCTATCCAAAACTTGATATTTTCATTTAAAGCCTCAATTTTGAGATGGTACCATTTATTGCTTATAAGAGGAAAAGAGAGGGTATTGGTGAGTAAAATATTATCCGTACCATTATTTTTTTCTAATCTAATCTCAGGTGTTCCATATTGTTTTCTGCCTGGATCATACCTTAAGTGAATTTTATAGGAGCTGTTTTGGCTATATCTGAATTCTATACCCTGGTCTATTCCCTGGAATCCATTGACATCTAATTCTATCCGGTAATTATCCCATTCTGATGAGCCAGTATTTATTTTTCCTCCAAACAAAATACCTGATTTGGATCCAGCTAAATTTCCACTGTTTATATACCAATTGCCTGATTCTATTGTCCAGCCATCCAAATTCCCATCATTAAAATTATCAGTCAGTAAAATATCCCCGGGAGCAGCAAAAGAATTAGGAATTAAAGCCACAAAAACCACCAGCACAATAACAAGCCATAATAATGGGCGGAGTGGCAGCATATTGTTTACTTTTACAAAGATTGTTAATCGTGAAAATACCAGTTGCAATATACCTTAAAGATGATTTAAAGTAACAAACATATTCAGCGATGTTTACTAATCAAAGAGTTTTGGGAGTATTGTTAGTTGTGTTTATTTTAGGAGCTGTAGTTTATTTTCTAGTGTCTAAGTTCAGGGAGGAAGTTGGCAGTGTTTCTGCCAGTCCCTCTCCTTCACCATCAGCTTTAGATTTTGTATTAACTAAAACCTCTACACCTCAGCAAGCTCAACAACAAGCTCCTGCAGAATTACCACTAGCAAAAAATAAGAGGTTAACTCAATTTCCTGGTACTTTAAAGCCGGCAGATTTAGACAATAAAAAAGCCACAATTCAAACAAGTAAAGGCTTAATAGATATTAGAATCTACCCTGAAGCTACCATGGCTGCTTCTAATTTCTTACTTTTGGCAGCAAATGGTTTTTATGAGGGTTTAACTTTTCACAGAGTAGAAGACTGGGTAGTCCAAGGAGGAGACCCGGAAGGCACAGGCAGGGGTGGGCCAGGTTATCAGTTTCCTGATGAGCCAGTTACAAAATCTTATGTAACAGGAGTTGTAGCTATGGCAAACTCTGGCCCAGATACTAATGGCAGCCAGTTTTTTATCTTGAAACAGGATACTCCTTTGCCGCCAAACTACACTATTTTTGGCCAGGTGATTTCTGGGCAAGAAGTGGTAGACAGATTAGCAATAGGTGATATTATGCAAAAAATAGTGATTGCCCCCTTAAATTAAATTGATTTCATGGAAGTAAAAGTGTTTACCTATAGCAAACTAGAAGCTTTTGATGGTATCAAAAAAAGAGGTTTGATTCCTCAAAGCAGGTTAATACCAGGTACAAATAGCGAGTTGGGAATTTTTGGATTACTTGATCCTCAACCTGCTGAGTGGGTAAATAATCCAGAATATCCCCAGGTATGGGGCAGGCTTGTATTTCATTTAACGCCTCTTAGCTGGGACCCGTACAAAGTTCAAGGCGGAGATTTTTTATTAGAGCTGTCAGTAGATCCTCAAAAACTAGCTGCTTATATAATAGATTGGGCGCCGATGGAAAGGTATGAAATAACTAGAGGGAAGTTAGAAAGGCAGCTAGTTCATGCGGAAGCCTATGGGCGGATGGTTGAATACAATCAATGCTGGCAGGAACGTGCCCGATTACGCCTAAGGGCCCAGCAATTAAGAAGAGAATCAATGATGCCGCTTACGAGTTATTTGGAATTAAGGCCTGACGGGCGGTTAGAAAGAGTTTCTTTGCCTGAGGTGGTAATCCTTAAGCCTGTTCCTACAGTACTGATTGGAATATGTTCCCAACAGCCGTTGTTGCTTAGAAGGTTAAAATCAACAGAACAGGATGCTACAAAACAGGATGCTATTAAAGAAATACAACTGGCAGCAAGACGACATCCGGAAATTGCAGAATGTCCTGCTCTTACACAATATCTTGTGGATTGACACTTTACTATATCAATATGTTATGCTACACTAGGTTTTGGACTTGTTGTCCAAAATATGAAATGCCCATTTTGTCAAAGTAATTTAAGCAAGGTTGTAGATAAAAGGTCTGTTGAAAGCCGTGGTGAAATCAGACGCCGCCGTGAGTGTTTAAAATGCAGCAAGCGTTTTACCACTTATGAAACAAGGGCAGAGATTGAGATTTTGGTTATTAAAAAAGATGGCAGAAAACAGCTTTTTGACCGGGACAAACTGGAAAGAGGATTGGTGAGAGCTTTGGAAAAAAGACCAGGTATTGACAAGGTTCCGGGGATCATTGATAGAATAGAGGGTCGGATCAGGGCAAAGAGAGTAGAAGAAATCCCTTCTCAGGTTTTGGGAAAATGGGTTTTATCAAAGCTTAAGAAAATGGATCCAATAGCATACCTGCGTTTTGCAAGTGTTTACAGGACTTTTTCTGACCCAAAAGACTTTAAAAAAGAGTTGGAGACTTTGTAAAATATGAAAAAAACAATCACTACTGCGCAAATTGTTTCTCTTCCCCGGACTGCTGTTAAGAAAAAAACTAATGGAGAGCATAAGTCTAACGGTTTAGGCAAAAATAGCAGAAGCTTTGAGACCAGGTTTGTGCCCCGTTATAAAACAATCCCTTCCATGCCAGAAGGCTTGCCGGAACCAACCTTTTCTGAATCCTCAAATAAAATTTTAAAAGAGAGATACTTACTAAAGGGCGGTAATTTAGAAATTGCTGAAACTGTGGCAGAAAGGTTTTGGCATATAGCTTATGATATTGCTTCTGCTGAGTTGGATTTTTCTGAATCTCCAAAACAAGTTTTAGATTTGGCTAAGCAATTTTATACCATCATGGTACAGCAAAAATTTCTTCCTAACTCACCGACTATTATGAATGCAGGCAAGCAAAACGGATTGCAGTATTCTGCCTGTTTTGTTTTACCAGTAGGAGACTCAATTGAGGAAATTTTTGATAGTGTTAAGTATGCAGCTTTAATCCATAAATCAGGTGGGGGCACGGGCATGGCTTTTTCCAGACTTCGCCCCAGCAACAGCGTTGTTGCCACAACTGGAGGAGTTGCATCCGGCCCGGTGTCGTTTTTAAGGGTGTTTAATGCTGCCACAGAAGCTATTAAACAAGGTGGAAGTCGTCGTGGAGCTAATATGGGTATTTTAAGGGTAGATCACCCGGATATTTTGGAGTTTATCCGCTGTAAGGCAGAACTGGATGATTTAAATAGGCCTGTTTTTGAGAAAATTGCTCCACTGTTACCAGATGATCAGTCCCGTGATTATGTTAAGACCCTGCTTTTAGATAAACAAATTGCTAATTTTAATATTTCTGTAGCTATAACTAATAACTTTATGCAGGCTTTGGAAAAAGAAGAGGATTATGAGTTAGTTGCTCCACATAATGGAGAGATAGTAGGTAAACTAAATGCTAAAGAGGTATTTGATGAGATAGTTGAGCGGGCCTGGAAAACAGGTGACCCGGGACTGATCTTTATTGACAGAATTAATGACTCCCCTGCCAGTCCTGTACCTAGTTTAGAGCATATTGAAGCCACAAACCCATGCGGGGAGCAGCCGTTGGCGCCCTGGGATGCTTGTAATTTAGGCTCAATTAATTTAGGTAAGTTTGTATTAGCAGATGGATCAGGAGTAGATTGGGAAAGTTTAAGACAAGTTACCCATACTGCCGTCCGCTTTTTAGATAATGTAGTCCAAACAAATCCTTATACCTTAAAGCAAATTTATGACCAGGTGCATAAAAACAGAAGAATAGGGCTGGGAGTGATGGGTTTTGCTGATTTGCTATTTAAATTAAAAGTCCCCTATAACTCTGAGGAAGCTTTAGAGCTAGCTTCAAACTTGATGAAGTTTATTAATGAAGAAGGCCATAAGATATCAGAAGAGCTGGCAGAGAAAAAAGGATCTTTTCCTAATTGGATTCATTCTATTTATGCCGGGGGCAAGCCGATCAGGAATTCTACTATTACTACTATTGCTCCAACTGGCACCATCTCAATAATCGGTGATTGTTCTTCCGGAATTGAACCTGTATTTGCTTTGGCATATATCCACAGAGCTAAAGCCAAAGGCGATGAATACAGGATTTTAACAATTGCTAACCAGACCTTTACTGATATTGCCAGAGAGATGGGTTTTTATAATGATGATTTGGCTGTTAAAGTGTTGAAACAAGGATCTGTTAAAGGGTTGGCTGAAGTCCCAGAAGAATACCAAAAAGTTTTCGTTACAGCCTCAGAAATTGATCCTGTTTGGCATGTTAAGATGCAGGCTGCTTTCCAAAAATACACTGATAATGGAGTTTCTAAAACCATTAATCTGCCAAATAGCGCTACCCGTGATGATGTAAAGACTGCATATATGATGGCTTGGCAGACTGGTTGTAATGGAATCACAATCTACAGGGATGGTTCCAAGAGTACTCAAGTTTTAAATATTTCTTCTAGCTTAAATAAAGATGAAAGTAAGCAAGAGGAAGCAGCTCCTGTGGCTGAACGGCCAATGATACTCCGGGGCAGGACTTATAAAATTGCTACACCTGTAGGAGAGGCTTTTATTACAATAAACAGGGATGAATATGACCAACCATTTGAGGTATTTGTTACAGTAGGCAGGGCTGGAATGCATACTATGGCAGATGCAGAAGCAATGGGCAGGATGGTTTCTTTGTCACTAAGGCTAGCCAGAGGAGCTAGAGATACAGATCCTAAAGCTGTGGCTCAAAAGATTGTCGGGCAATTAAAGGGAATAGGCGGAGCATCCTCAGTTGGATTTGGTAAAAATAGGGTGATGAGTTTGGCAGATGCCATAGCTAAAGTATTAGCAGAAGATTTATCTTTAACGCCACAAACTGAAAATGTCGAGACAATACCCCTGCATTTAACATTTAACGGAAACGGCATTGACGATCTACGATCTACAACCTACAACCTACAACCTGGTTCTAAGGTAGACCTGTGTCCAGAATGTGGTTCAGCCTCATTTGTAATGGAAGAAGGCTGCAAAAAATGCCACAGTTGTGGTTACTCAATGTGTTAATATTTAGTGGACAGTATGTTATTATCCTAGTATGGACAGAATTGATAGATTAACTAATTTACCTCCTGAATTAAGAGAACAAATCAAAGCAAGGGCAGCAAAGAGGCGGGATGCGGGTCAGACTCAAGTGGCTGAAATGCAGGCAAAAGCAGAAGCGAGGCGACAACAGTTACACGCTGAAAGTGAAGTAGCTAATTTTTTTAGGGCTACCGATAGTATTACTACCATAGACCGTACTCCAGATGGAAAACCTAATCTAAAATCTATACCATATACAATTGCATTGTTTGCAGATAGCAAGGGAAATTCATTTTATTTAAGAACAAATAAGGGAGAAGAAATCCCCCCTCAAGATCAACTTAGCAGATTATCAGATAGAATAAAATCTGAAAAAGTTCAGTTTGGAGCTCTTGATCCATCTACACAAGCAAGACTCCAAAGAGAAGGAAGTGCAGAATATGGAACTTATTTATCAAACGAGATGTTAAGAGGACAATTCCAAAAATTAAAAAGTGCTCCCAGAGACGGTTTTACGATTTAAATGTTCATATACAGTCTTACGCCCTTAGGTGGAAGCGCAGAGCTACTTTTTTCATCGTCATTGCGAGGAGTGATTAGCGACAAAGCAATCTGGATATGGGTTACCAATTAGATAATGGAACTATATAAATCTTCATAATTAGAATTAGTCTTTTCTATTAACTTCAGTTTCTTTTCCCTTGAACCACCTTTAATTTGTTTTTCTCTTCTAATTGCTTCATTGATATCTTCATATACTTCATAAAATACTAATTTATTAATATTATATTTTTCAGTAAATCCTGATACTAACTTTTGTTTATGTTCATATATTCTTCTTATTAAATTATTGGTTACTCCAGTATAGAAAACATTATTTTGTGGGTTAGTGGCTATATATACATAGTAATATTTCATTACCTTAAGTATATTATATGAGCTAGATTGCTTCGTCCCGATCTAATCGGGACTCGCAATGACAGAATGCAGGGTTCTCGCAATGATAGTGTAGGTTTGTTAGAATATGCGCATGGTTAAAGAGACAAACCAGAATAAAGGCTTAGTAATTCTCTATACTGGTGAGGGAAAAGGAAAAACCACTGCTGCTTTAGGATTAGTGCTTAGGGCTGTTGGCTATAAAAAAAAATGCCTTATTGTTCAGTTTGGCAAAATCTGGTTTACTGGTGAACTCGCAGGAGTTAAAAAGCTTAAGCCTTTTGTAAAATTTATTCAGGGAGGCAAAGGCTTTGTTAATATTATGGGAGATAAGCTGCCTTTGTCTGAGCATAAAAAAGCAGCCAAGGATGCATTTGATATTTTACATAAGGAAATTGTCTCCAGTAATTGGGATGTGGTAGTAGCTGATGAAATAGTAGGGGCAGTTTCTTCTGGGTTATTGCCTCAAAATTTAGTTGTAAGGTTAATTACAGACAAACCTGCAGCGCTAGATTTAATCTTAACTGGCCATCATGCTCCAAAAAAACTAATAGAGATGGCAGATCTGGTTACTGAAATGAAAGAGGTAAAGCATCCTTTTCAAAAAGGAGTTTTAGCAAAAAAGGGAGTGGATTTCTGAATAAAAGATCCATAAAATGGATCTTGACTTTTAGCACTCAAAATTGTAAACTGCTAATTAGAAATTATGGCTGATTTTATTAAACCGGTAACGCCGCAACCTATAAAATTAAAACCAACTATTGTTGTTGGTCCCCTGCGTGATACAGTGATTTTTCCTGGTAACTCAGTCCCAATTGTTTCCGGCAGGCCAAAATCTAAAGCAGCCTTAGATATGGCTTGGAATTCTGATAAATTAATAGTTTTTGTTACCCAAAAAAACTCCAGAATTGAAGATCCTCAAGAAAAAGACCTTTATAAAGTAGGTACTGTTTGTTTAATCAGGCGGGTAGTTAAAAACCCTGAAGGTGAATATACCTTGCAAGCAGAAGGCCTAAGCAGAGTTTATCTAAAAAACTTTATTAAAGTAGATCCATATTTAGAGGCGGAGATAGAAGAAATACCAGATCTTTATGAGAAAAATGAGCAAACAGAAGCTTTAGTCAGGGCTGTTAGAGAACAGGTTAAGCGTTACTTGGAATTAGGCGGTAATCCATTTTTTGACCAAAGCAATTTTGCCAACTGGTCTCTTTTTACCTATAGTGATGATCCAAACCAATTAGTAAATTCTATTACCCAGGCAATTGATTTTAAAACCATTGATAAACAGCAAATCTTAGAAATGGTTTCTGCTATTGAAAGACTGCAAAGATTATCTGAGCTTTTGGCAAAGGAAATCAGGATTTTAGAAATTTCCCAAAAAATCTCCTCGCAAACTCAGGAACGTGTTTCTAAAATGACCAAAGAAGCAATCCTAAGAGAGCAGATGAAAAGCATTGAAGAGGAATTAGGTGGAGCAGATACAGAGCACCAGGAAATCAAAGAATTTGAGCTTAAAATTAGAAAAGCAGGCATGCCAAAAGAGGTTTTAGAAAGGGCTAAAAAAGAGCTCGGCCGTTTGGCTAAAATGTCCTCATATAACCCTGAAGCAGGCTATATTAGAAATTACTTGGAATGGTTAACAGATATTCCCTGGAAATTAGTCAGGGGAGGCAAGATTGATTTAAAAAAAGCAGAGGGTATTTTGGAAGAAGATCATTATGGCTTAAAGAAAGTCAAAGAAAGAATTATAGAATATCTGGCTGTTTATAAATTAGCAGGTAAAATGCGGGGTCCAATCCTGTGTTTTGTTGGTCCTCCAGGCACTGGTAAAACCTCAATTGGAAAATCTATTGCCAGAGCATTAGGTAGAAAATTTGTTAAAGTTTCTTTAGGTGGTATCAGGGATGAGGCAGAAATAAGAGGACACAGGAGAACTTATGTTGGTTCTATGCCAGGCAGGATTATCCAGGGAATAAAGCAAGCAGGTACAACTAATCCAGTTTTTATGTTGGATGAGATTGATAAAATTGGTATGGATTACCGGGGTGATCCTTCAGCAGCTTTGCTTGAGGCTTTGGATCCTGAACAGAATGAAGGATTTTCTGATCATTATTTAGAAGTTCCTTATGATTTATCTAATGTGATGTTTATAACTACTGCCAATATTTTGGATACTATTCCTGTGGCTTTAAGGGATAGGTTGGAAATTATCAGATACCCAGGTTATACAGAAGATGAGAAATTTCAAATTGCTAGAAAATTCTTAATTCCTAAACAAATAGAAAACCATGGTCTTGGCAAGAGCAAGATAGAGTTTGAAAACACAGCAGTTTACTCAATTATTAGGGGGTACACTAGAGAAGCAGGGGTAAGAAGCTTAGAAAGAGAACTCTCAGCAGTTTTGAGAAAGGTAGCCAGAAAAATTGCGGAAAAAAATGAAAAATCAGGGGAGTTTAAAATTACTCCTTTGGATATTCATAACTTTTTAGGTCCAATTAAATTCTTGCCAATTTTGGCAGAGAAGCAGGATGAAATAGGTATGGTAACGGGTTTATCTGTGACTGAGGCAGGAGGAGAAGTGCTGTTTATTGAGGTAACCTTAATGCCTGGAAAAGGTAATTTGCTTTTAACAGGACAATTAGGTGATGTGATGAAAGAATCAGGTCAAGCTGCTATGTCTTATGTGAGGTCTCATTGGGCAGACTTAGGTTTACTAGAGGGCTTTTTCCAAAAAGTAGATGTGCATGTTCATGTGCCTGAGGGAGCTATTCCTAAAGATGGCCCTTCTGCGGGTATTGCTTTAACAACTGCTATTGCTTCTGCATTTACTAAAATTGCAGTACATAAAGATGTGGCAATGACAGGAGAGGTAACTTTAAGAGGCAGAGTATTAGAAATTGGTGGATTTAAAGAAAAAGTTCTGGCAGCTCATAGAGCAGGGGTAAAAGTGGTAATTGCTCCAGCTGATAATGAAAAAGATATGGAGGATATCCCAGACTATGTCCAAAAAGATCTCAAGTTTTTCTTTGTCAGACATATGGATGATGTATTAAAGGTAGCTTTAATTAGACCTCCCCAACCAGCTGCCAGGAAAAGAGTTCCAGTTCCTCCTTCAGTCTATATAGCTTAATTTTAGCACCCCTTGACTAAAACCTGTGTCTTATTGTACATTGTTAAATAGTCTGCCCCTAGGTTTTCATGGATTTCATACTAAATAATACAAATTTAATTATCTGGGCTGCTGTAGTAGTAGCGCTTGCTTATGGGTTCTGGTTGATTGTTGATGTTTTAAGAAAAGATGATGGTGATGAGAAGATGAAAGAGATTGCTGAAGCTATTCAGGCAGGGGCTTCAGCATATTTACAAAGGCAATATAAAGTAGTGGCTTTGGTTGCTTTAGTTTTAGGAGCTTTCATTTATTATGTGTTAGGCCAAAATAGTGCTATTGGATTCCTGATAGGCGCATTCTTATCTGCTTTAGCTGGTTTTATTGGTATGAGCATAGCAGTGAGGGCTAATGTTAGAGTAGCAGAGATTGCTAAAAAAGGTTTATCTCCTGCTTTTTCTTTGGCTTATAAAGGTGGAGCTGTGACTGGATTTTTAGTGGTGGGACTGGCTTTAGCAGCAGTATATGGTTTTTATCAATATACTGGCGGGGATTTAAAATCTCTGGTAGGGCTTGGTTTTGGAGGATCTTTAATATCTGTTTTTGCCAGGTTAGGCGGAGGAATTTTTACTAAAGGGGCGGATGTTGGAGCTGATTTGGTGGGTAAAATTGAAGCTGGAATTCCAGAAGATGATCCAAGAAATCCAGCAGTTATTGCTGATAATGTTGGGGATAATGTTGGTGATGATGCTGGAATGGCAGCTGATATTTTTGAAACCTATATTGTGACTGCAATTGCAGCAATGATTTTAGGCCAATTACTTTTTCCAGCATACGAGGCTGCAGTTGTCTTTCCTCTGGTTGTTCTTTCAATGGGAATTTTTGCTTCAGTTTTAGGTTCCTTCTTTGTGAATTTAACAGGTAAAAATATTATGAAAGCCCTTTACAAAGGGATGATAGTCACAGCTTTGCTTTGCGCTGTTTTGTTTTACCCGGTTACTTCAAGCTTGATGGCCAGTAACGGCATTTTTTCAGTTTTAAGCATATATCTGGCAGCTTTAATTGGAGTAGTGGTGACTGCTGGTATGGTGCTTATAACAGAGTACTATACTGGTACTCAATATGCTCCTGTCCAAAATTTAGGTTTAGCTTCAAAAACTGGTCATGCTACTAACATTATTAGCGGACTGGCTTTATCTATGCGTTCAACCTTTGCCCCAATAGTTTTAATTTCTGCAGCAGTCATTGCGAGCTTTATATTGGCAGGACTTTATGGAATTGCTTTGGCAGGAGTTACAATGCTATCTTTGGCAGGGATAGTAGTGGCAATAGATGCTTTTGGCCCAATTACTGATAATGCAGGTGGAATTGCTGAGATGGCTGATCTTCCTTCAAAAGTCCGTGCTGTCACAGATCCTTTGGATGCTGTAGGTAATACTACGAAAGCTGTTACTAAAGGCTATGCAATTGCCTCAGCAGCTTTGGCAGCCATGGTTTTATTTGCAGCATATGCGCAAGAGTTTACTACTCAAGGGGTAGAGCTGGTTTTTTCTTTGTCTGATCCTAAAGTTTTAGTTGGGTTGTTTATTGGTGGATCATTACCATATCTTTTTGCCTCATTTGCTATGGAAGCTGTTGGCAGGGCAGGTTCAGCAGTGGTAGAAGAAGTAAGAAGACAGTTTAAGACTATCAAAGGTATTATGGAGGGTAAAGCCAAGCCTGATTATGCTAAATGTGTTGATATTGTGACTGGAGCTGCGCAAAAAGAAATGTTAGTGCCAGCCCTAATCCCAGTCTTATCACCAGTAATTGTAGGTTTTGCTTTGGGACCGGTTGCCTTAGGAGGAATGTTAGTTGGCTCAATTGTGACTGGTATTTTTGTGGCAGTTTCAATGACCACAGGTGGAGCTGCTTGGGATAATGCTAAAAAGTATATTGAATCTGGTAAATTTGGTGGTAAAGGTTCTGAGGCTCACAAGGCAGCAGTAACAGGGGATACAGTTGGAGACCCATATAAAGATACCGCTGGACCTGCTATCAATCCTATGATCAAAGTGGTAAATATTGTAGCATTGTTACTGGTTCCATTCCTCAGATAGACATGTCCTTATTGTGTAGGTGATGGAGTGGTTGGAGGAGTTTGGCTGCCATATAAAGCATTTTTAACCTCATTTACTACTTGGTCTGGAGTATAGGATGCTTTGATTAAATAGGCTTGAGCTCCTAATTCAAACCCCTCTTTAATAACTGCTTCCTGGCCTAGATTAGTTAAAAGTATAGTAATCATAGGAGAAGTAGGATTGTGAGTTTTAAATTCCCGCAAAAGCTGTAAACCATTCATTCCAGGAAGCATAATGTCCAAAAGTAAAAGATCAAAAGCTTCAGTTTTTAAAGTTTCTAAACCTGATTGTCCATCAACTGCAGTTTTTACTAAAAAACCTGCTTTTGTTAATTGTCTGGCATAAAGTTCTCTAATAAAATCTTCATCTTCAACCAGCAGTACTTTTTTTTGTGTTGGATTCATGTAATGTATTCTATCATTAACTTTATGAATAGATCAATAATTCAAAGTGCCTGATTGGATAGCATAGGAAGTAAACTTATTACCATTTAACATGCTGGCATTTTGAGTGACCACAGGGAGGGTAAAGGAAAATTGGCTGCCTTTGCCTACTTCAGATTCAACCCAGATTTTACCATGTTGTTTTTCAATAATTGATTTAGCAATATATAAACCCAGACCAGTGCCTTTACTAGCTGGTTGCAGTTTATTTGAAACCCGGAAGAATTTACTGAAAAGATGTGGTATAGCTTCTTTAGGAATGCCTACTCCTGTATCAGAAACAGTAGTGGTAACCTCAGATGACGATATTTTCAGGGAAACTTCTACTTTGCCTCCTGTGTTTGTGTAATTTATAGCATTAGATAAAAGGTTGGTAACAACTTCACCAAGTCTGACCGGATCTGCAAATACTTTTGGTAGGCTATTTGTTAAAGGAGCCATTGTTAAGACAATATTTTTTTGGTTAGCTTGATTTCTTAGGTCATCAAGAGCTTTTGAAATGATAGGTAAATAATCAATTGGTTCTGGAGAAACTGATAATTGTTCTTTTTCGATTTTATTAACGTTTAATAAATTAGCAATTAAGGTTTGTAATTGTTGGGAGGCAGTAAAAGCTTTGTTTAAAAGCATGAGGTTATCAGGGGGTAAATTCCGGTTCTCGTTTAAAAATACTGACAAGTAGCCAACAATACTGGTAAGAGGTGTTTTAAGCTCGTGGGAGGCCATAGAGACAAAGTCTAGTTTCATTTGTTCCAGTTCTTCTTCGCGGGATAAATCATGGAGGATTAAAATATAGCTTATAGGAGTTTGAGAAGACCTATCAGCCTGAGCGCTCATTAAATTAACTTTTGTTTGTTTTCCCGCCTTGCCAATTAATCTTGCGCTTTGATTAAAACCTTGCTGGCAGTAAGATTTGGATAAAATTTCCTCGCTATCAGAGTATACATGGATTAACTGACCAATTGATCTGCCGTAAACTTCTGATAAATTATACCCGGTTAATTCTTCAGTAACTTTATTTATAAATACTACATTTTTATTAAAATCTAAGGCAATGATCCCATCTATAACTGAGGCAAGAATTTGATTCAGTTTATCTCTTTCAGTTATGGCAAGCATCTGTCCATGTTCAATGCTTTGGAAAGTTTTAGATAACTTATCAGCCATCAGGTTAAAAGATTGGGCAACATTTTCAAACTCATCATTGGTTTTTATATCCATTCTGGCATTAAAATTGCCCTCAGTAAAAATTTTTGCGCTTTTGATTAAGTTGTCTAAAGGCTTTAAGAACCAAAACACAAAAACTATAGCTATAGCTGTTGCTATCATAGCTATTAGAGCAGATAACATTAGGTTAAGTGGTATAAATAAACCTAAAAGATAAGGAGAAAATACAGCAACTATAATTACAACAGCTATTTTTAGGCGCAAGGGCATATAATCAGCCTATCAGATGAGTTGTTGGGGGTCAATCTGGTATAATTTGATGCAAAATGATGGCGCGTTAGTCAAGCGGTTAAGACGCTGCTTTCTCAAGGCAGAGGGAGGGGTCCGATTCCCCTACGCGCTACTTTAGATTAGAAGGTTTTTGTTAGGTAAATTACTGAATAAGAGTTGACAATGTCTCAAACTTCAATGTAGAATTTCCCCAATTTGAATATTAAATAAAATGATTAAAATAACGGAGAATCAAGTTAAAAGTAGTAAAAATGTATATTTAACTGCTAAAGGCTTATCACAAGCTAAAGAAGAGCTGGAGTTTTTGAAAAAAACCAAAAGAACTCAGGTTGCTGAAATAATTCACCAGGCTAGACAATATGGAGATTTAGCTGAAAATTCAGAATATGATGCTGCTTTGGAAGAGCAGTCGATGATGGAAAGTCGTATCTCAGAGCTGGAGAATATTCTTAAGGATGCAAAAGTGATTGCTGATAATCATACCCAGGATTTTGTAGTGATTGGATCAACAGTAAAAATAGACATGGATGAAGGTATTGATGAATTCACCATAGTAGGTAGGGTAGAAGCAGATCCTGCCAAAAAAAGAATCTCTAACGAGTCGCCTTTAGGTATTGCTTTACTTGGGGCTAAAAAAGGTGAAGAGGTTGAGGTCACAACTCCAATAGTTAAATATAAATGCAAGGTTTTAGAAATAAAATGATGGATAGTCAATACATAATACAATTTAATCCTAAGTTGCCTAAACTATCAAAAAACGAACAAGCTGTATTAAAACTGCTAGTGGAGGCTGGAAAATTAATTGCCCCTGTTTTTGCTGAGCAAGAAAAACAGCTTAAGGAAAATGGTAGTCTTTATCCAAAAGGGGTAAGCGAAAAAGAAATAAACCAAGCTGCAAAACAAGACCCAACAATATTATCTCCTTACACTGTTGTAGAGAAAACTAATAGCAGAATTGTAGCTATTCCTTACCATATCAAATATGCTCAGCTACTCAAACCAGTGGTAGAAAAGCTCAACCAGGCTAGTAGGATAACAGACAGCAGAGAGTTTAGTAGATTCTTAAGATTGCAAGCGAAAGCTTTACTAGAAGGAACTTATGAAGAAGCAATTAATGCTTCAATTAAAACAAAGACGTATATTTTAGATGTTTATATCATTCCTGTAGAACATAATGATGATGCAGTCTTTTTTGCTAAGGCTGCCTATCAAGCCTGGGTTGGAGTTTTAGATACTGAAGGTACGCAAAGACTAAGTAGCTACAAAAGTACAGTGTTAAGTGTTAGCAGAAGATCTCTGTTGCCTCACGAACGGATTGATAGTCCTCATCCAGTTAAAACCAAAACCATAGATGAGGTATTGCTAGCAGGATTTGTGGCTAAAAGTAAATTTGTCGGATTAATTGTGCCAATGAATTTTGCTTTAGTGGCCAAGTATGGCTCAGAGTTCACAATTTTTAATCAAGTGAATAATTTAAGGTTAAAAGAACAAATTTTACCAACCTTTAAAAAGATATTCTCCCCAGCTTTTAGAAAAGAGTTTACAATAGAAGATTTAAGAAGAGGCAGTTTGCGCTATGTGGCTTTACATGAGTTAGCGCATAATTACCTATACTATAAAAATGCCACCCAAAATCTGCAAGATTTGTTTGCCGTTATTTACGAACTTGCTGCAACTTTATTAGGTATGAGAATAGCTGGTTCGCTTTTATTGCAAGATAAAATTAACAATAAACAGCTGGAATCAATGGTTGTGGCATTTATGGCTAGAAGTGTGGATCTAACCAGACAAAGTGAAAAAAATTCTACAATGATTAATTATGCCATAGGTGGGACTATTTTCATTAATTTCATGTTGGAAAGCGGAGCTTTAAAACAAAAAGGAGGTATCACTATCGCTAATTTTATGAAAATTTTTGTGTCTGTACATGAATTATCTTATATAGTAGAACATTTATTAGCCTCAGGTACCAGACAGGAAGCAGAGACTTTTATAAATAAGTATGGGCAAATAAGTTAATCGCATAACAAAACTTATCGGCCTCAGATTGCCAAATTTTCTCAAAAGAAGTATAATCTGCCACCATGGCTATAAATAATACAGAAAGAAGAATGAATGGAGGGAGACATCCTTCTATAGAAGATGCTTCTGGGGTAAGACTCCTTCATCCCCAGGGTTTAGTTGCAGCGGTTTTTAGCGGAGAAGCTTTTTTAAGAAACTGGTACTATTTATTTGAAAAAGGTGCTGAATTTGTACAAAGAGATTTGGGACGAAGCGAAACAGCAGCGCGCGCGTTAATGGAGGAAACTATGAGTTTGGATAATTTGCTTAGAGGTGTGGATACTAGGGAGGCATTGAGGGATCAAAGAGTGATTGATACTATTATTGGACACCAAGAAAAACTAGCAAGAGTACCGAGTATGATATTAGTTAGGTATGAGGAAGATCCTCCTGGTGATTATATTGCAACCACATTACAGCGAACGTTTTTCCCTAAAATAGACTACCCTGATCCAGAACATCCAATCGTAATTCCAAGCATGTACCATGGCTTCAGGGGAGTTCGTGAAAAAGAAAGATGTTACAAATCGCCAGAAGAAGAAAAAGAAACAGGAAAACGTTTGCGTATTGGAAGATTATTAACAGACTTAGCTTTACTGACGCATAAAGGAGTAAAAAAATATGTTCATCGGGCTTTTCATGCAGTAGCTGTTTGGGCAAATATGAATGCAGAGAATCTTATACAAACAAGCTGCCGCCCTTATAAGAAAACTTATGATAAAGATGAAGAAGCGTATTTGATTGTTAAGGCGGTTCGTCGTTTGCTCAAAGCACATGGATCAGAAATTGAACTTAATGGAATAAGTAGGGGCGTTACTGAGCCCAACAGAAGACTAGAAATTAGAGATCATCCACAGGTTATAAGACTTGACAAACTAATTAATGATCCTCCACCAAAAGGATTGGGTTTGGTGGCAGAAAATGGTGATTTAATATATGGATCGTGGGATGTACAGTAAAACTTAGCTTCTTTAAAAATAATCTAGCTTCGGGTATACTTTCCTCATGGCTCTAGAGAACTTACAAAAAGAAAGACTTAAAAAATTAAAAAATATTCAAAGCTTGGGGATAGACCCTTATCCTGCAAGAACTAGTAGAAAGCAGTCAATTTTTGCTGCCAGGAAAATGATGGGCAAAAGTGTTAGTGTGGCTGGAAGACTTAGGTCTCTCCGTCCCCATGGCAAAATTACTTTTGCAGATTTAGAAGATGCTTCAGGGAAAATACAATTACTTTTCAGACAAGACACTGTTAAAAATGAAGGTTATGATTTTTTACAAAACTTGGATCTAGGGGATTTTATAGAAACTTCGGGGGAGGTTATAAAAACTCAAGCAGGAGAAATCACAGTTGACGCGCAAGAGGTTAGCATTTTAACTAAAAGCCTCCGTCCCCTGCCTTCTTCCTGGTATGGATTAAAAGATGTGGAAGAAAGATACAGGAAAAGGTATCTTGATTTACTGATGAATCCGGAGGTTAAAGAAACTTTTACTAAAAGAACAAAAATTATTTCTGCTGTCAGGGAATTTTTAGATCAAAAAGATTTTTTGGAAGTAGAAACCCCAACTTTACAGGAGATTTATGGGGGCGCTAATGCCAGGCCCTTTAAAACCCGCCATAATGCTTTAGGTTTTGATTTTTTCTTGAAAATTTCTGATGAACTATATCTTAAGAGATTGATAGTAGGAGGATTTGAAAAAGTTTATGAAATTGATAAAGACTTCCGTAATGAAGGCATAGACCGCTCCCATAATCCGGAATTTACTATGCTTGAATGTTACTGGGCTTATGCTGATTATCAGGATGTTATGAAGTTAACAGAAGATTTATATCAAACAGTAGCTTTAAAAGTTTCGGGTACTACAAAGATTACTTTTGATGAACATAAAATTGACCTAAAGGCTCCGTGGAAAAGATTAACCATGAAAGAGGCAATTAAAAAATATGCCGGAGTTGATGTTGATAAATTAACAGATGAAGAAATAAAAGCTTTACTAAAAAAACACAATTTAGCCCCAGAAAATAAACCCACTTTAACTGGAGTAGCTGTAGGTTTTAACAGAGGAGTAGCAATTGCTACTTTGTTTGAGCTGGTTGAACCATATCTTATCCAGCCAACTTTTATTTATGATTTTCCCAAAGAAACTACAGCCCTTTGTAAACAAAAGCCTGAAAATCCTGATTTAATTGAAAGGTTTGAGCCATATATTGCGGGGTTTGAGATTGGTAATGCTTATAGTGAGCTGAATAACCCAGTAGTTCAGAAAGAATTTTTTGAAGAACAAGTAAGGGCTGCCAAATCAGGAGATGAAGAAGCTCATCCCATGGATACAGCATACCTTGAGGCAATGGAATATGGTATGCCTCCAACATAACTAATAATCTAAGCATTGCTGATGTTATCTTATTCCCTACCTTAAAACCTGAGGAGCGAAGGAAATGACTAGAGAAGAAGCGTACAAATTAATGACCGGGATGCTGAAAAATAGAAACCTGCAGAGGCATGGTTTAGCTGTTGAGGCAATTATGAAATCGCTTTGTCAGTATTTAAAACAAAAACATCCGGAGTTATCTGAGGTAGAATTTGACGAGGAAGAGTGGGGAGTAGTTGGGATGTTGCATGATGCAGATTATGAGCTGGTAGCAAAAGATCCTAAAAGACATACTTTGGTAACTGAAGAAAAATTAAGGTCTTTGGGAGTTTCAGATAGAATTATAGACGGGATCAAAGCTCATCATGATGGAATCAAAGAGAGTCGGGATAATTTAATGGAAAAAGCTGTTTATGCTTCTGATGATATTTCTGGTTTAATTACTGCTGTTGCTTTAGTTAAGCCAGATAAAAAATTAGCCTCTGTTACCACTGACTCAGTAGTTAAAAAGTTTCATCAAAAAGCTTTTGCTGCCGGAGCAAAAAGAGAACAGATACTGGCTTGTGAGAGGGAATTAGATATTTCTTTGGAAGAATTTATTGGTCTTGCTTTAAAAGCAATGCAAGGAAATGCCCAGGAGTTGGGGTTGTGAAAATTGAGAATTTAAAAAGGATTTTAAAAGTATTTTTAACTTTACAATGGGCGAAAGAGTTGCCCAGGCAAGGGTTTATTGCCATGGGCTTTAAAAGAAATGAGGCAGATTCAGTTGCAGCCCACAGTTTTTCCACCAGTTTACTAGCCTATTTTTTAGCCAGGCAATTACAAAAAGAGGGAATAAAGATTGATGCTGAAAAAGCCTTAAAGATGGGATTATTGCATGATGTTGGTGAAACAATTGTTGGGGATGTGGGAACTTTTGTTAAGGGAATGGCAGGAGGGGTTTTTAAAAATATTGAGGAAGAAGGAGTAAAAGCTTTGGTTGATGGGTTGGATTCTAAAGAGGAAATAATAAAACTTGTAGAGGAATATAATGAAAGAAAATCTATAGAAGCAAGAGTAGTTAAAGCTGCAGATAATTTAGATGCTTTGGCTCAAGCAAAAGGTGTACCTGGGGCACAAGATGCGCTAAAATATTTTAAAAAGGTGTATCATATTACTAAGTTTGACTGGCATAAAAAGGCAGTGGATCTAATTTTATCTGGAGAGATAGAACCGGGCAGAGATTGGCAGAAGCATTAAAGTTATGCTGGATATTAATTATATCAGGGAAAATTTAGGTAAAGTTAAAAAGTCTATTGAAGCCAGAAAGGCTGATATAGATTTAGATCAATTGCTTAAATTGGATGACGAAAGAAGAAGATTCATTACTCAGGTTGACGAATTGCGTGCCAAAAGGAATGAAGCAGCTAAAAGTAGAAATATCGAGGAAGGT
>JACPEW010000022.1 GCA_016183305.1 Candidatus Daviesbacteria bacterium | reverse complement strand
TTATTACACACTCATAGTTTTAAGTCTCTGAAGCTACTGACTATGAGGAGGAGAAGAGACTAAGATGTATACATTACCTTCATTACAAGAATTATTAGAAGCAGGGGTCCATTTCGGACACCAGGTTAGACGTGGTCATCCCAGGATGAGACCATATATTTATGGCGCCCGGGAAGGGGTTTCTGTTATTGATTTAACCCAGTCAGAAAAATTACTGAAAGAAGCTGCTGAATTTGTTTACAATTTAGGCAAAGAGGGTAAAACCTTGCTATTTGTAGGAACTAAAAAACAAGCAAGACCAATAATTGAAGAGTTAGCAAAAGAATTAGGGGCACCATATTTAATAGAAAGATGGATGGGAGGATTTTTAACTAATTTTTCTGAAATCCAAAAGAATATTAAAAAGCTCAAAGAATATTTAGATCAAAAAGAAAAAGGTCAACTTGCCAAATATACAAAAAAAGAACAACTTCTTTTAGAGAGAAAAATGGGTAAACTACAAAAGGATTTTGCCGGAGCCATGGATCTTGCAAAACTTCCGGATGCTTTATTCGTGACCGATGCGGTATCAGATAATATTGCTATCAGAGAAGCTAAGAGATTAAATATCAAAGTAGTAGCCCTTGCTGATTCGAACTCTGATCCAACACAAATTGATTATCCTATCCCCGGTAATGATGATGCTATAAAATCTATTAAGATCTTAGTTGGGGCTTTAGCAGAGGCTTATGGGGCAGGTAAAAAAGAGGCTGGAAAAGCAGCTCAAGAAAAAGCCCAAGAAGAAGAAAAGAAATTAGTGCAAAAAACTGCAAATGAAGAAGAGATTGCGGAAGAACTAAAGATAGAGGTGGCAGCAGCAGAGGAGATGGTAGAGAAGAAGGCAGTTAAGGATGCAGAGAGAATTGTTGAGTGAAGTGATTTATGAGTATATCTGTAGATTTAATTAAACAACTTCGTGGCGAGACAGGAGCTGGTATTGCTGATTGCAAACAAGCACTTGGTGAATCTGATAGTGATCTTGATAAAGCCAAAGACTGGCTTAAACAAAAGGGGTTTTTAAAAGCAGCTTCTAAAGAAGGCAGGGAAGTAAAAACTGGTATTGTTGATGTTTATTCGCACGGAGGAAGAGTTGGAGTATTAGTAGAACTATTATGTGAGACAGATTTTGTGGCCAGAACAGAGGATTTTAAAAATTTAGCTCATGAATTATCTTTGCAAATTGCTTCAATGAACCCTTCCTCAGTTGAAGATTTACTTAAACAAGAATATATTAGAGAAGCAGGTTTAACTATAGATGCTTTAATAAAATCTGTAGCGGGTAAATTAGGAGAAAATATTCAAGTAGGCAGATTTGAAAGAATAGCTTTAGGAGAGTAATGGATCCGATTTTAACTGACCCAAATGCCAAAATTGATGCTGTGCTACACCACTTTAAGGTGGAAATTGCTGGTATCAGGGCTGGTAGGGCTAACCCTTCTTTAATAGAAAATATTCCAGTTTTAGCTTATGGATCTAAGATGAAGCTCAGTGAGGTAGGGAATATATCTGCTCCTCAACCAACTCTTTTAACAGTTCAGGTTTGGGATGTATCGGTTTTAGATAATGTGATAAAAGCTATACAAGAAGCTAATTTGGGCTTAAATCCTTCTAACGAAGGAACTTTAATCCGTTTGCCAATCCCGCCTCTTACGTCAGAAAGAAGAGAAGAGTTTATAAAGCTACTGCACAAAAAAATAGAAGAAGCACATGTATCTATTAGACAAATCAGACAGGATTTTAGGAACGCTTGGAAAAAGGAATCAGATGAAGGTCAGTTTGGGGAAGATGAGTTTTTTAGAAGGGAAAAAATACTACAAGAGTTAATAGATAAAAAAATTGCCGAAATTGAACAATTGGGAAAAGCTAAGGAGGAAGAGCTAACGCAAATATAATTATCAATTTTCAGTTTTCAATTTTCATTGAATAATCAATTTAACAATTTTCAATTGAAAATTAAGCAATGATTATATCTATTCTTATTTTTATCATCACCTTGTTAGTTTTAGTCTTGATCCACGAATTTGGGCATTTTTTAGTGGCTAAAAGGTTTGGTATTAAGATATTGGAATTTGGATTTGGTATACCTCCCAGAATCTGGGGTAAAAAAATTGGAGAAACCGTATACTCTTTTAACTGGTTGCCTCTGGGAGGATTTGTCAGGTTATTAGGAGAAGATGAAGTGGATATGGTGACAACAGGCACAAAGGGATTACATAATAAAGATTTCCGGGCCAAGAGTGTTTGGCAAAGAATAACTGTGGTGGTGGCAGGAGTATTAATGAATCTGGTATTGGCTTGGATATTGTTTTATGTAGTAATAGCAGCGCAAAACTTCCGGATTATTTATCCTGTTTTAGAACCAGGAGTATATATTGCCCAGGTTCAAAAAGATTTTCCAGCTCAAAAAGTTGGTATAAAACCAGGAGAAAAATTAGTCAGCATTGATGATAAAAAGGTCAAAGATATTGAGGATGCTAGAAAACTCATTAGATCGCAAGATAACAAGTCTATTACTTTAAAGCTAGCAGATAGTGGTGGGAATAATCTAAGAACTGTTAATATTACTCCAAAGAAGGTAGAAAATGGGGATGTATTAATAGGAGTGGTATTTAGTCCAATCCCTTTTAAACATTATTCTTCCTTGTCTGAGAAAATATTCTCAGGAGTAAGTTATTCTTGGGATTTAACTAAATTAACTTTTGCAGGTCTTAGTAAATTAGTTAGCCAGTTAGTTTATGGGGATTTTGGCCAAGTTTCTAAATCAGTTAGTGGTCCAGTAGGCTTGGCTGTTATAACTAATGAAATACTATCTTCAGGAGGCTTAGCAATAGTGCTTTTACCTTATCTTTGGTTTGTTGGAGTGATTTCTTTAACACTGGCTATCTTTAATGTTTTGCCTATACCTGCTTTAGATGGGGGTAGGTTACTCTTTTTGGTAATTGAGGTAATCAGCGGTAAGAGAATTAAAGAAAATGTAGAAAGGTTAGTTCATCAGATAGGTTTTGCTGTTTTACTGGCTTTAGCTTTGCTAGTGACCTACTCAGATATCCGCAAATTGTTTTAAAGAACCTCTTAAGATAGAATATATTAGTAAGGATCATATATGAAATACTCAAAATTGTTTCCTAAAACTTTAAAACAAGCACCAAGTGGGGCAGAATCAATAAACCATCAGTTATTAATTAGAGGTGGGTTTATCCATCAAGAAATGGCAGGAGTTTATACTTATCTTCCTTTAGGTTGGAGAGTATTAAGTAAAATTTCTGATATTGTCAGAGAGGAAATGAATGCAATAGGTGGGCAAGAATTACTGATGCCTGCTTTAGAACCAAAAGAGAACTGGGTTAAAACAGGCAGGTGGCAGTCTTTTGATGTTCTTTTTCAGCTAAAAAGCAGACATGGAGCAGAGTATGCTTTGGGCCCTACTCATGAGGAAATAATCTATCCTTTAGTTGTAGAATATATCCATTCATACAAAGACTTACCATTATCTTTATACCAAATACAAAATAAATTTAGGGATGAGCCGAGAGCTAAATCAGGAGTTTTAAGAGGCAGAGAGTTTTTGATGAAAGATTTATATAGCTTCCATGTTAGTGATGAGGATCGGAATAATTATTATGAGGAAGTTGGGAAAGCTTATTTAAAAATATTTAAAAGAACCGGTTTGCCTGTAGTAGAAACAAAAGCTGGTGGAGGCACTTTTTCAGATTTATCTAAGGAATTTCAAACTTTAACCTCAAATGGGGAGGATATTGTGATGGTTTGTACTAATTGCCATGCAGCTGTCAACAGGGAGCTTGAGCAAAATATAGCTTGTCCTCTATGTGGAGGAAAGTTAGAAGAGAAAAAAGCAATTGAGGTTGGCAATATTTTTCCTCTAAAAACATCTTTTGCTGAGGCTTTTAATTTAAAGTTTACTGATAAAGATGGTAAGCAAAAATTGGTTTCTGCTGGTTGTTATGGGATCGGAATTTCCCGGGTAATGGGAGCAGTGGTAGAAGTAGGCAGTGATGAGAGAGGAATTATTTGGCCAGAAAGTGTGGCTCCATTCCAAGTGCATATTGTGGGATTGGATTTAGATGATAAAGCAGTAAAAGATAAAGCTGAAGAAGTTTATAAACTATTGCAAGCAGAAGGAATAGAAGTGTTGTTTGATGACCGGGAGATTTCAGCAGGGGCTAAATTTGCTGATGCTGATTTAATCGGGATTCCATACAGGGTAGTAATTTCCAAAAAAACAGAGGATAAATTAGAAGTTAAGAAAAGAAGTGAAAAAGAAACAGAATTTAAAACCCTGAAGGAGTTAATTGAAATAACTCTTTCTCATTGATTTTAAGCTCCAATTCTGGTACATTACCTTTCATAATGATTGCTAAAAATATTGTTAAACAACCAAAAAGTATAGTTGAGGTTACTATTACAGTGCCTTGGACAGACCTTCAAACTACCTGGGATCAAACCTTACAAAGGATGGCTCAGGATGTGGAATTATCTGGTTTTAGAAAAGGCCAGGCACCTGTAAGTATGGTGGAACAGCAATTAGGAACCAGGCTCCAAGATGAAGTTTTAAAAACTGCCATGCCTAATTTTTTAATTGAGGCCTTAAAAGGAACTGATATTATCCCAATTGATTATCCAAAATATGATCTTTTATCTTTTACTAAAGGCAACCAACTGCAATTTAAAGCAACGGTAACTAATAGGCCAAATGTTACTGTTGGTTCTTACAAAGCTATAAAAGCTACCAGAACCACTCCTAAAGCTGTAACAGAAGAAGAGGTTAATAAGGTGATTGATGATTTATATAAAAGATGGTCAGTTAAAGCTGGTATGCAGCAACCTTCTGCTAATCAACCAGCTTCTACCGGGCCTGGATCAGCTGTTGGACAGGGTGGGTCTATTAATTTTCAAGGCGGAAAACCTGTTGTTTCTGGTAATGGTCAGGCCAGTGGTCCAAATGATGCTTTTGCCCAAGCAATGGGAGCCTTAAGCCCTACTGATTTAAAAGGAAAAATTAAAAAAGATTTAGAAACAAATGTTTCCTACAATAATGAGTTAGATTATGAAGAAGCAATTTTGCAAGAAGTAGAAAAAATTACCACAGTAGAACTACCAGAGATTTTGATCCAAGATGAATTAAACAGGATGCTAGTTTCTTTACAAAGAAGAGTGGCAGATATGGGGCTTTTACTGGATGATTACCTAAAGGGTCAAGGTAAAACTTTAGAACAGCTAAAAAATGAGTGGAGGGTACAAGCTGAGAAAAATGTTAGGATGGAGTTAGGTTTGGCAGAAATTGCCAGGATGGAAAATGTAGTCATTTCTGATGCAGAGTTGCAAGCAGAAGTAGATAAGATCCAGGATGCTAAAGTAAAACAACAATTTGAAGCTCAAGAACCAAGGTTGCATCTAAGACATGCTTTAAGACAAACTAGAACTTTGGATCTTTTGAAAAAGATGGTGGGTGGTTAGAGTGGATGATTGTCTTTTTTGTAAAATAATTAAAAGAGAGATTCCATCTAATATAGTCTATGAATCAGATACTATAGTGGTTTTTCCTGATATTAATCCAGTAGCAGATATTCATCTTTTAATCATACCTAAGCAGCATATAGCTGGAATACAGGACTTAAATACAGAGTATGGTAATTTGTTGGCTGGAGTTTATACAGTAGTAAGTCAGCTGGTAAAGCAGTATAATTTAGACAATAATTTATACCGGGTAGTAGTAAATGGCGGTAAAGCGCAACATATACCTCATTTGCACTTCCACCTTTTAGGTGGTATTTGGAAAAAGATGGTATAATTTTTGGACTAAATTGGTACATGCCTTTGTTTGTTAATATAGTTATTCTGCCAATTTGTCCATTACTAAAAGGAGGTGTTTTTACTTGAGCATTATTGTTAGAGCCGGTCCAGGTGATTCAACAGATGCAGTAATTAGAAAGTTTCAGAAAAGAGTAGTGGCTGAAGGCTTAGTGCAGGAAATCAGAGATAGATCAGTTTATAAAAAGCCTTCACAAAAACGCCAAGAGTATTTAGCTGAAAAAAGACGAAAAATTATGAGGGCCCGCCGCTGGGGTGCGTAATTTATGCTAACTGATAATCTGCAAAATGATTTGAAAAATGCCCAACTTGCCAGGGATGAAGTAAAAGTTTCTACCTTAAGGTTACTTTTGTCTGAAATTAAAAATAAAGAGATCTCAAAAGGTGATGTTTTATCTGATGATGAGATATTGACTGTAGTAGCCCGTGAAGTTAAAAAAAGAAAAGAAGCAGCAAAAGGCTTTAGGGCAGGTGGCAGGGAAGAGGGAGCTTTAAAAGAGGAAAAAGAATTAGTAGTTTTGCAAGCTTACTTGCCTGCCCAGATGTCACAAGAGGACTTGTCAAAAATTGTAGAAGAGACTATAAATGAGACAGGAGCAGCCAGTTTAGCTGATATGGGAAAAGTAATAGGAGCAGTGATGGAGAAAGTTAAAGGTCAGGCAGATGGAGGGACTGCGGGCGCCATGGTAAAGGAGAAGCTAGCCAAATAAGTAAAAAGGCAAAAGTAAAAACATTTTTTACTTAAATTATGATCAATATTATTATCAACTCAGATCCTAGATATAATATCAATAAAGATAATATTAAAGCAGTAGTGTTGGATAAACTTGCTAAACTTCGTATCTCAGGCCGGATTGAGGTGGGGATTAATATTGTTGGTGATAGAAAGATGCATGAGCTAAACCGTAAGTATAGAGGTTTAGACTCAACTACAAATGTATTATCTTTTGCTTTGGAAGATGCTTCTCCTTCAAGTTTACAGCATGTTCCTAGGATTGGGTTTGTAGCAGCTCCTGATAAGTGGTTAAGATTAGGAGATATTGTTGTTTCCTATCCGCAAGTAATTGAAGATGCCTCGCTTGATGGAATTTCTGTTGATGAAGAGATTAAGAACTTAATTAGCCATGGTTTAAATCACTTACTGGGGATTCATCATAGTTAACGGTTAGTAGTTTTGCTTATTTTACGGAGGAAAATAGTCCTATGGTTTATTATTTAAAATACCGCCCTCAAGCCTTATCCGAGTTAATAGGTCAAGAATCTGTTAAAAAAACTCTTAGTAACTCTTTCCAAAATAACAAATTAGCTCATGCTTATCTTTTTGTAGGCCCCAGAGGCACAGGTAAGACCTCAACAGCTAGGATTTTGGCTAAGATGGTCAATTGCGAGAGTCAAGAGCCGAGAGTCAAGAGTCAAGATAATAATACTTCTAGTTCCTTGACTCTAGCGACTAGCGACTTTCCCTGTAACAAATGTCCCACCTGTATTTCTATAACTGATGGAAGTAATCTGGATTTAATTGAGATTGATGCTGCATCAAACAGAGGCATAGAAGATATCCGGTCTTTGAGGGATAAAATAAAACTTGCTCCTAGCTCAGCGAAGAAAAAAGTCTATATTATTGATGAGGTTCATATGTTAACAACTGAGGCTTTTAATGCTTTACTTAAAACCTTAGAAGAGCCTCCTGCTCATACTTTATTTATTTTAGCTACTACTGAAGGAGCTAAAGTTCCTCAAACTATTTTATCAAGGGTACAAAAATTAGATTTTAAATTAGCAAGCTCAGAAGAATTATTAACAGCTCTAAAAAAGATTATCACTGAAGAAAAAATTGATATAGATGATGAGGCTTTAAAAGCTTTAATTAAAAAGTCTGATGGTTCTTTTAGGGATGGGGTTAAGTTATTAGATCAGGTAGCCTCATTGGGAGAAAAAATAACAGCTAAGCTAATAGAAGAAAACTTTAAATCAGGCCAGTTTGAGGATGTTTTGGATTTGATACAAAGTTTTAATAATAAAGATGCTAAGGCAGGGTTGTTAAATATTGGCAAGCAGGTAGAAAAAGGGATAGATATTAAACAGCTTATTTTATCTTTGATGGATAGTCTAAGGAGCTTGGCTTTAATAAAAAATGGGGTAGGAGAACAACTGGTTAAATCTCATTTAACTGAAGATAAATACCAAAGCTTGGTAAAGTTAAGCGGGCAGTTTGCTAATCAAGACTTAACAAAAACTTTAGATTTATTACAAGCTGCTTTAGAAAAATTAAAATTTGCTTCTATTCCTTCTTTACCTTTAGAGCTGGTTGTAGTAGAGATCTGTAATGGTCAATCAGATGATCAATCAGAATTACCCTCACCTGTTGTTTTTTCAGCCATAGAGCCTCAGGAGGTTGTTGTGCCAACATCGGTTATTCCTTCTGTGGCTTCAAATGAGGATAATGAAGATATTATTAGACTTAAGGAAAAATGGACCTTTGTGTTAGAAACCATCCGCCCGGTTAATTTTTCCCTGGAGGCACTGCTTAGATCAATTAATATTCTAGATTGTTCTGGCACATCAGTGGCAATTGAGGTGCCTTATGCTTTTCACCAAAGGATTCTTGAGGCTCCAAAAAATAGAGATTTATTAGAGGGGATCTTGTCTGATATTTTAGGAAGAAGTATTAGGGTATCTACAGTTTTAGGTAGCAGGTCAGCCAGAAGAGAGGATATTGCTAATATTGAGATTGCCCAAGATGATGAGATTATAAGGGCAGCAGCAGAGATTTTTAATTCAGATACTGTAAATTAATTTCCTCCTTGACAAAATAATGGCTTGTAGTTAACAATACTTTCATCCAAATGGCATTAAAGGTTTTTAAATTAATTGCAGAAGAGGCTTATAGGCAAAAATATGGTTTGGAAATGATCCCTTCAGAAAATTATGTCTCTGAAAATGTCCTCAAAGCTTTAGGTTCCATTCTTACTAACAAATACTCGGAAGGTTTTCCTGGCAGAAGATATTATGGTGGTAATGAAGTTATAGATAAAATTGAAAATTATGCTGTGGATTTAGCTAAAAAACTATTTGGTGTGCCAGTTGCTTTTGTCCAATCCTATTCTGGTTCTCCAGCTAATATGGCTGTAACTATGGCAGTTTGTGAGCCAAAAGATGTAGTAATGGGATTGGCTCTATCATCGGGGGGTCATTTAACTCATGGGGCTCACTTAAATTTTTCCAGTATTTTCTATAAAGCTATAAATTACACAGTTGGTGATGACTGGAAAATAGATTTTGAAGGGTTAGAAAAATTAGCTACAAAACATAAACCCAAAATGATCTGGGTAGGAACTACGGCATATCCTTTTAAGCTGGATTATAAAAAGTTTAGGGCAATTGCTGATAAAGTAGGAGCAGTCCTGGTGGCTGATTGTTCACATATTACTGGACTTATTATTGGCGGAGTTCATCCCTCACCAGTCCCATTTGTGGATATTATTATGACTACTACTCATAAAACCTTAAGAGGTCCTAGAGGAGCAATGATTTTGGTAACAGATAGAGGTTTGAAAAAAGATCCAGAAATTAAAGGAAAAATAGAAAGGGCAATTATTCCAGGTATTCAAGGTGGTCCTCATAATCATCAAACAGCAGCTATTGCGGTGTCTTTAGGAGAGGCATTAAAACCTTCATTCAAAAAATATGCTGTTCAGGTTGCTAAGAATGCAGCAGTATTAGCAAAAGAGTTAGGGACTGTTTCAGAAACACACTTAATCCTGTTATCCTTAACTAAATATGGTTATGGAATGGGTTATCAAGCACAGTTTGCTTTAGAAGCAGCTGGGATTACAGTAAATAAAAATACTATTCCAGGTGAACCTGCTTCTCCTTTTTATCCATCAGGTATTAGGCTAGGTACACCAGCTTTAACTACCAGAGGAATGAAGGAGAAAGATATGATTAAAATTGCTGGCTGGATTAAAAGAGCTTTAGAAGAAATTAGAGGTTTGGATTTACCAAAAGAGCAGGATAAAAGAAAAGACTTTATTAAAGAGGTTAAAGTAAACTTGAGTAAAAACAAAAACCTCGAGCAAATTAGGAAGGAAATAGAACAATTTACTGGAAGATTCCCGGTTCCAGGAATTAAATGATGAAAGTAAGCGGAAAAGAAGTTGCAGATAAAATTTTAGAAAGCCTGCAAAAGGAAATTGCGGAACAATCTTTAAGCCCCAAATTAGCCATTATTTTAGCAGGAGACAACCCCGCTTCTAAAATTTATGTTAATAGAAAGATTAAAGCTGCTCAGAAAGTGGGAGTAATAGCAGATCTTTATCAATTCCAGGGTCATGAGTTGGAAAAATGTAAGGAGACTTTACAAACATTGGATAATGATCCCAGCGTTCATGGGATAATTATCCAATACCCTGTTTTTGAAACTTGGGATTTTGCCTCTTTGGCTAGTTTAGTAAGGCCAGAAAAAGATGTGGATGGATTTTTACCAGATTCCAAATTTAGAGGAGCTACTGCTTTGGGGATTTGGGAAATGCTGGGAGCTTTTGCTAAATTAGAAGGATTCTCTTCCACAGAAGAATTTTTAGAAGGTAAAAAAATAGTACTTTTGGGGAAAGGCAGGACTGCTGGTGGACCTACCAGGGATTTGTTAACAGAAAAGCAAATACCATTTAATTTGATTGATTCTAAAACAGAAAATCCCGAGGAACTTATTAAAAATGCTGATGTAATAATTTCTGCTACAGGTAGAAAATATATTATTACTGGGGATAAAATTAAGGAGGGAAGTTTTGTGATTGGGGTAGGAGTGGGTAAAGAAGATGTTGATGGGGAACAAAAGATTTATGGTGATATTGAAGAAGAATCTGTTTCTCAAAAAGCCAAATTATACTGTCCTACCATTGGTGGAATTGGGCCTTTAACAATTGCCTGTTTACTGAGGAATGTGGTGGAGTCAGCCAGTAGATCCTAATTACTACTTCTCCTCTTTGTTTCAGCAACCACTCTATCTATTTTGTTTAAGTCAGTAGATATATTTAGGTTATCTACTTGCTGATTTCCGTGCAGTCTGGCAAGTAAGGCACTAGCGTGAGCACTATGTGCTGCTACTGCTATCTTTTCTCCTTGAATAATATTTGCCATATATTCTTCCCTGTCAGAATCAGTAAAGTAATCATCATTAGTCCAGTCTCTGCCTTGGATTAGTGATGCTACCTGTTCTTGAGTTGTCTGCCCCCCCGCTTGTATTATTAGCCGGGTAATAATCTCGGGAATTCTGTTTTGATCCATCTGAGCAGTATCTGCATTTAAGAAGCTGGCAGCTTTAAAACTAAGATCCCAATTTAAATCTCGTATAGTTCTTTCTAGGCCGAATCTTTTCAAGGCAAAGGGTAGGGCAGAGGGATTAAATCTTAAATCCATGTTCAATACACGTATTCCTTTGGAGCTTAAATCCTGAGCTAAATGAGATAGTTCACCAACAACAGTATTAGCTGTTTGAGTGTATCCATTTTCATAAAGCCATCGATCGAGGTTATCTTTAGCGGTTAGTCCTCCTTGTTCAATAAAAACTACTGTAATATGTCGATTAACAATATCTTCTATATATGAATCAATAAACTGCATTTCAGCTTGACTGTGTTCATGGTTAGTACCTAAGAATAATCTTTCACCAATTCTAGCTCTAAATCTGACAAAATTGGCTATTGCTTCACTGTAAGTACTAAACTGAACCGGTTCATGCAGTAAGTTATTAAGAGCCGTGCCTGTCTGTTGCACTGAATTAAGTTGTTCTAAGATTATTCTTGCCTCTGAAGAAGTAACATGATTAGGGTTGGTACTTTTTTCTTGTAAGCTATTTTTTGTTCCATCCCAGCCTTTCGCAAAACTTATTTGGGCTTCATTTGTACTAATCTTGTAAAATTTTAGTCGCTTTGCATTTACTAATAGATATCTACTTCCTATTGGTAACTGTTCACTATCTCGGTATAGAAGCATTCGACCAATAACTTGCCTTTGTCTGTTAAACTGATCTAGCAAGTTCTGCCTTTTATTACTTTCCTCGATATCTCTAGTAGGTAGAGGTTCTCGGTTAAGAATTTGGGCTAAATAAGCATTAGCTTCTAAATGAGTCATAGTCTCTCCTCTTAATAATGCTTCAATTCTAGCTGTTTTTCTTTGTTGCCATGCTTGCAATAATTGTTCGTTTCGTTGTCTAACTTCAGCAATCGCAACTGGCGAACGATCAAAACCAGGATGAACAGTTTCAAGCTTAGGTTGTTTTGTAGTTGCATCCACGATTTGAGTTATGGTTGTTTTTACTTGAGCCACCTGTTGTTGTCCCTCAGGGGTGTATACTAGAGAAGCTAATCTTTCTCCTTCTGATTGCAAGTTTCCAAGTTCTTGTTGTCCTTGTGCTTCTCTATGTTGATCTTGTTGTTCAGCAGCTCTCCATCTGTCTCTAGGGGAGATAGTTTCTTGATGTGGTTGGTTGTTTGTCCTGTCAGCTTCTTTTGCTTGAGCCTTCTGGTTATCTGTAGTTTGATTTCCAGGTTTTGTGGTATATAAAAAATTTGGTTGGGAATTATTTTAATAAATACTCTTCAGATAAAAAGTTTAAAGGTTATCCTCATTTTGATAATAGTAGCTTTTCTGATTTAGCGGTTTTCTTTTCACCAATACCGAGAGTGAAGACCTGTAGGATTGCGTTAACTTTCCCTGGATCCTATAAAGAAGTAGAACTACAAGATTGTATAATCCAGCAGCTGCTAAAGAGAATTATGACAGGTAGTCCTAATAGCCGGCTTCGTAAAGTATTAAGATATGATACTGGCTTAGTTTACGAGGTAACAATGGAGTCGGTTCGCTACCAGTTGTTTGGTTACATAGATATTACAACTCAAACAGACCCCCAGAATCTATTTAGAGTGGTTGATGCTATTATCCAATCGTTACTTTATCTGAAAGCTTTTGGCCCGACTGAAGAAGAGTACGAATCAGCCAAGAATCATCATATTAACCGAGTTTTGATAGACGATGATCGTCCTGATTATGTCTTAGGGATGATGAGAGAAGCTTTGATGAATAAAGGAGTTGTGTCTACAGAAGATTATATTGAATTGGTTAAAAGCCTTGATATCAATCTCGTAAAGCCTTTTATAGATAAATACTGGAATTTTAGTAAAGCTAACCTAATTGTAAGCGGTTTTGTGACTGATTCAGTAGAAAATAGAATGATTTTGTTAAACTTACTCAGGAAACTCTCAATATAGAATTCGTAAAGACAATTCTAAGTAATGTCTTTTACAAGAATGACAATTATTATATAATAGTATTTATGGGACTGATGGATAATTTAAAACAGCTGGGGGATCTCAAAAAGATGAGAGATCAGGCAATGGAGCTGCAAAAAAAACTTGCTCAGATTAAAATCACAGTTGAGCATAAAGGTGTAACAGTAGTGATGACTGCAGATCAAAAAGTAATTTTTATCTCAGGGGAGCAGGATTTTAATAAAATTACAGAAGCTGTTAATGAGGCTTTAAAACAGTCTCAAAAAGTTGCTGCTGATGAGATGAAACCCATGATGGGTGGTATGGGTATCCCGGGGGTGTAAGCCTGCACATAGTATAGTACTCTGCATTTTGGTAAAATTGGCTTCAGGGTATGCAAATTCCAAAGTCAGTTCAAAATCTAATAGAGGCTTTTGAAAGATTACCTGGGATTGGGCCTAAGACTGCTCAGAGGTTAACTTATTATCTTCTCAATGCCCCAATAGAAGAAGCTAAGGCTTTAGCTGAGTCAGCAATAGGAATGAAGGAGAAAACAAAGATTTGTTCTATTTGTTTTAATATTGGAGAGCAAAATCCTTGCCAAATTTGTGCCGATCCTTCCAGGGATAAAGAAGTAATAGCAGTAGTGGAAAATCCTCTAGATGTCTTAGCTTTAGAAAAAGCTAATTTTAAAGGTCTTTATCATGTCCTGCATGGAGTGATTTCCCCTTTGGAAAACATTGGTCCTTCAGAAATTCATATTAGAGAATTATTGCCAAGACTTAAGGATGATAAAGTAAAGGAAATAATTTTAGCCACTAATCCAACCATGGAAGGGGAAGCTACTGCTATGTATATCCAAAGATTAATTTCTCCTTTAGGAGTAAAAGTTACCAGGATTGCAAGAGGTTTACCGGTTGGGTCAGATTTAGAGTATGCAGACGAAACAACTTTATCAAGAGCATTAGAGGGAAGAAAAGAGTACTAGCCACACCCCGGAGGTGTGATCCAGGCGACAGCTTAGCTTCACCTCCGGGGTGAGCTTGTGCTAGAATATATTTATGGCTAATGTAATTGGAAAATTTCAGGATGAGATAGAACAAACAGGTGGAGAAGTAGTACAGGATATAAAAGACTCAGTAGGAGAAGCTATTGAGCAAGGGATCCAGTCTGCCACATCACCCCAACTTACTCCTCAACAACTCCAACAAAAACAACAAGAAGACCAGCAAAAAGAAATAGACAGACAAAAACAACTTGCTTATACCAGAAGATGGTTAAGTGATTTGACAGTAGCTCAACAAAAAGTCAGAATGGAAAATAAACAAAAAGAGCAGCAAAGATTGCAAGCTCAGCAACAAGAGGAGCAAGTAGCTGAAATGGAAAAAGAAGAAAAGAAAAAACAACCAATTAATCCAGCAATAGTTTATGCTGGAAAGGCTGAAATTAAAAGAGGGGTAGGAGGATAGTGGAAACTCAAAACTCAAATGTCAAATGTCAAAGCTGCAACTCAAAAGTAAAAACTAAATTAGTTTTAGGTTTTAAGTTTAAGTTTTGAGCCTTGAGTTTTGAATTTTGAGTTATGTTAAAACTATATAACACCTTATCGCGTAGGATAGAAGAATTCAGTCCAATTAACCCACCTCATGTTGGGATGTATGCCTGTGGGCCAACAGTCTATGACTATACTCATATTGGCCATTTAAGAAAATATGTAGGTGATGATATTTTAAGAAGAGTTTTAGAAACTGAAGGGTTTGAAGTTAAACATGTGATGAATATTACTGATGTGGGGCATTTGGTTTCTGATGAGGATTCTGGTGAGGATAAGATAGAAAAAGGAGCCAGGGAGTCTGGCAGGACTGTTTGGGAAATAGCAAAATTTTATGAGGATTATTTTTGGAAATCTGTTGAAACAGTCAATATTAAAAGACCCAATATTGTAGCTAAAGCAACAGACCATATAAAAGAGCAAATTAAATTAATCCACAAGTTAGAAAAAAATGGTTTTACTTATCAAACAAACCAAGCAATTTATTTTGATATTTCTAAATTCCCAAACTACACAAAACTATCAGGACAAAAGTTAGAAGAAAAAGAAGCAGGAGCAAGGCAAGATGTGGTGGTTGATAAACAAAAGAAAAACCCCCAAGACTTTGCTTTGTGGTTTTTTACTGTAGGACATTTTGCTGATCATAGTATGAGATGGCCATCTCCCTGGGGAGAAGGATTTCCTGGCTGGCATATTGAGTGTTCTGCAATGAGTATGGAATACTTAGGAGATTCTTTTGATATTCATACAGGAGGGATAGATCATATTCCAGTCCATCATACAAATGAGATAGCGCAATCAGAAGCAGCTACTGGTAAGCCTTTTGTGCAGATTTGGGTCCATCATAATTTCCTGCAAGTAGATGGAGAAAAAATGAGCAAATCCAAAAAGAATTATTATAGAATTGATGAGATTATAGGAAAGGGTTTTGAGTTATTAGCTTTAAGATATCTATTCTTAACAGCCCACTGGCGGGATGAGTTAAATTTTACCTGGAAATCTTTAGAAGCTGCCCAAAATGCTTTGAATAATTTGAGGCACGAGATAAGAGGTTGGGAGCAGCCAAAAGTAGGGTGTGCAGAATATGAGCAAAGGTTTAGGCAAGTTCTAGAAAATGATCTTAATACCCCGCAAGCTCTTGCAGTTTTATGGGAACTGGTTAAATCTGATTATCCAACTTCTGCTAAAGCAAAAACTATTTTGGAGATGGATAATGTTTTAGGGCTTAAATTAGATGAGTATTTAGGCAAACAAATAGAAGCGCCTAAAGAAGTAATGAGATTAGTCCATAAAAGAGAACAAGCAAGGAATTCTGGTGATTTTAAAGAGTCAGATAAACTCCGCCATGAGATCAAAAAATTAGGCTTTGAAGTAGAAGATACCTCCTCTGGTTCCAAAGTAAAGCCATTACAGTAAATGCTTCAGTATGGTAAACTAGATCCTTGTGGAAACAGAAGTTATAACTATTGACGGTCCGACATCTTCAGGTAAAAACAGTGTCGGATTTTTATTGGCCCAAAAATTAGGTTATCAATATATTGATTCTGGTTCAATTTACCGCGCTGGCAGTATTATGGTTTTGCGGAATAATATTCCTTTAACTGATAAAGAAAAGATTGTTGAAGTTTTTAAAAACCTGAAATTAGAGACAAAAACCCAAGATCATGAAGCAAGATTTATGGTTGACGGTGATGATATTACTGATCATTTGCATGATCCAGAAGTAACTAAATTGGTGCCCATTATTGCTGCAATCGGGGAGGTTAGAGAGGCAACTAAAGTGATCCAATATAGATTAGTAAATTCTTATAATACTGTGATGACAGGCAGGGATATTGGTTCAGAAATCTTTCCTAATGCTAAACATAAATTTTATTTAACTGCTGATATTAAAATTAGAGCAGAAAGGCGGTTCAAGCAATTAGTAGAAAAGGATCCTCATATAATATATGAAATGGTTTTACAAGATATGGAAAAAAGAGATCAAGCAGACTCTACCAGAGCAGTCTCACCCTTGAGGGTTCCTGAGGATGCAGTTATAATTGATAATTCAAATTTGACCCAGCAAGAAACAGTGGAAGAAATATTAAAACATATTAAAAATGCATAAAATTAAAACATTAGCAAATGGTTTGACTCTGATAACTATTGATTTACCCCATCTTGATTCTTTAACTACTTTAGTAGCAGTAGGGGCTGGTTCCAGGTATGAAACAAGAAAAACTAATGGGATTTCTCACTTTTTAGAACACATGTTTTTCAAAGGATCCACAAAATTTCCTTCAGCAGAAAAAATTGCCACCATGGTTGATAGTATTGGTGCAGTTAATAATGCTGCCACAGATAAAGAAGTAACCTATTACTGGATTAAATCCGCAGCCAAGCACATTAAATTAGCCTCTGATCTGCTTTCTTCAATGATTAAAGAATCTCTTTTAACAGAAGAAGAAATTAAGAGGGAAAAAGGAGTAATAGTAGAGGAGCTTAGGATGTACAGGGATAATCCAGCAAGATACGTCTGGGAATTATATGAAAGATTACAATACGGTGATCAACCATTAGGTTGGGATATTGGAGGAGATGAAAAAACAGTAGCTTCAATTAACCGTCCGCAGATGTTTTCTTATATGGACTCTTTATATGCTCCAGATAATATGGCTTTAGTTTATGTTGGAAACTTACCAGACAATATAGAAGAAATTGCTCAGGAGTATTTTTTAGATTTGCCTACAAGATCAAAATACCCTTTTAAACCATATAAAAAGCAAAAACAAACTAAAGCAAAAGTTGATGTATTCCATAAAGTAACTGATCAGGCTAATTTAGTTTTAGGGATGGAGGGTTTTGACCGGGATAATGATAAACGCTATATTGCCCGGATCTTAGGAGCTATTTTAGGAGAGGGTATGTCTTCCAGGTTATTTATTCAAGTCAGGGAACGCCGGGGTCTGGCTTATCATGTCAGTGCCCAGCACAGCAGCTATAAAGATACAGGTTCTTTTACTGTTTATGCCGGTTTAAAATTAGAAAAAGTTTATGACGGTTTGGAGGTAATTTTAGCAGAACTTCAGCTTTTGATATCAGAGAAAGTGACAGATGATGAGTTGAAAAAAGCCAAAGAGATGATTAGAGGCAGACTAGCCCTCCAGGAAGAATCAACTAATTTCTTGGCAGAATATTTTGGCACTACTTTTGTTTTGGATAGGAAAATCACAACTTTTGATGCAGTCTTAAAAAAGATTGATAAGATTACTAAAAAAGATGTTCAAGATTTGGCAAAAGAGTTATTTGTAAAAGAAAAATACAATTTGCAAGTTATTGGGCCTTTTAAGACTAAAGATAAGTTTGAACAAATCTTAAGCTCTTAAAAAACCAATTTTAAGTATTTTTTTAATCTGCAGCGCAATGGTTAAGGAGATAACTGCTGTTGCCCAACCACCGATTAAATCTAAAGGATAGTGCACTCCTACATATACTCTTGAGATAGAAATCCAGACCATAACTAGCAGCAGAGGAAGAGTATATTTTGATTTAAAGTAGATAAAAGCAAAAGCAATGACTGCTGAGATAGTAGCATGCCTTGAAGGAAAGGCAGCATTTAATGTTTCAGATACTAAAGGAGTTAAGTTAAAAGTCACAAATGGGCGGGGTTCGTAAACAAAAAGATGAACCCCTTTAATTATTAAGACTGCAATAGGTAAACTGAGTATAATCAGCAGGAAACTCTTTTTCTCTTTTATTCCGCCTTTAACAGCCAGTAGTAAAACAAATAAAAAAGTTAAATAAATCAGCTCATTAGTCCCAAAAATCATCAGCTGGTCTATGATTGGGTTTTGTCCACTTAAATTAAATATCAGAAAAAATAAATCCTTGTTTATCATTATGAGATATAAGGCAGAAAGATTATTAAGCCAATAATAGCAGAAGTAATGGCAGCTACTAAAACTGCTCCTGCAGAAATATCTTTAACAAGCTTTGCTCCTGGGTGTTCCTTATCTGTAAAAGCATCAACAACTGCCTCAATAGCAGTATTCGTTAGTTCCAAAGATATAACAAATCCAATCAGGAAAATTATAATCAGCCAATCTTGAATAGATATTTTTAAAGCAACAGAGGTTAAAATTACAATAATGCCTGCTATAAAATGGAATTTTAAATTTGGTTCTTCCTTTAAAGCAGCATAGATTCCTGAACAAGCATACTTAAAGGAAAGCACTTTTCTATTAGGTAAATTCTTTTGATCCATAAAACTAGTATACCATTTATGGATAGTAGGTAATTTGCATTTTAATTATAGGTCTGTTAAACTATATAGGATATGGTTATTGAAAGAGCAGAAGCCAGACAATCGTTATTACAAAGACTTCCAACTAGAAAGGAAGTTATAACTGCAGTTAATGAATTATCTCAGTCCTGGTATATTAGTACAATTGATCCAAAGCGACAGAGTATTAATCCCCAAGCAAAACTTAACAGTTTAGCTAGCCATCCTGCTCTGAAGTCAGATGATATAAGCAGGAAACAATTTTCAAAATGGGAAACGTTCCATCATGGTTTGGTAGCTATTACAACTGGCGAGTATGATATCCGGATATACGATACTCTAAAACAGGACAAGATGTAGTAAGAAATGAAGGTCTAGCAGTTGAGGACTTAATAGATTATGCACAAAGAGAAATTGACCAATTAAAGCAAATGAATAAAGGCAGTAAATCTGCTTCTGGCTGGACAAAAGAAAGATTAGCTAAGTTTAAGAGAAATCGAGATGTATTGATTGCTAGAAGTAAACCGTATGCTGAGTTACATCCTGATGCTCTAAATCCGGATAATCCAATAGAAGCAGGTAGGATTGATGCAGAAGTCTCATTTATTAAAAATGATCCATTTTTAGCGGGAGAATCAGATGAGCACAAGAGGGAAATTGCAGTAGAAAGATTGGGAAGGAGAAGAGAGTTAATAATACCAACAAAAGATGGTTTGATTCCAGCTGTTTTCGCTGGACCAACATCTGACTGGAAACCTCGTTCATATTTTGGTTCAATAGGTTGGACAGATGAACAAGAAGCAAAGTACCAGACAGGCCTTGAACGTCAGTCTGTGGGTGATGGCCATGTAAAATATGGTCTTGGTTGGAGGGATTTAGTTAATAGATTAAGAATGCCTGCCCGTAAACATCGTTTAACTACTCCATTTACAGATAAAGATAAGAAAATTGCAGCTGGTGCAGGTATTGGCTCTTTAGCTGAATATATGGCCCGTATTAATAGAAGATTAGAATGCTATCTTGATCCGGAGGCTGTTCGGGCTTTAAAAAAACAGAAACGAGAGGAACGAAAGCAGAAGGAATCGTTAGAAGAAGAACTAATTGTATTAAGCAAACTTTTAAAACCAGAAACTAGCATCAGCCCCGAGGAAGCTGGAAGAATTGAAAAAGAGGCCAAGAGGCCAGGTTGTCTATTACCAGCAGGAATCCTTGCAGCCCTTGCTTTGGCAGCTTTATTGGCTTGGACAGCAAGAGGCTGTCAAGGGGAGATTATAGCAATACCTACACCAATATCTACAGGTACAACCACAGGAGAGTCTGCAGCAGAAACTGCTACAGCAAGAGCTGGTTTAATTGCTACTGCATTAGCAGGACAAGCACTAACTCCAACACCTACCGCTACCTTTATAACAAGTCATGAAGCAACAGCGACAGCAAATGCTTGGTTAACTGGTACTGCGGTTGCTAAGGCTCCATTGACAGCGTCAGCCACACCAGTTGCTGAGAATCCTGCTCCAGCATTATCAGCTGGATCAGTAGTAGATATAGACTTTACAATAAGACCAGATGCCCAACAAAGAGTGGAAAACGGTGAGGGGTTTAGCCTTTTTGGCTTAATGCAAGATCAGCTGGCTCAGGGAGTTAATCCTACATATGGGCAATTAGTGCAAGAAAGAGCTAGAGATGGTTCATATTCTCCAGAAGACAGTGATATCCTGCTAGGAACTTTACAAGCTTTTCAGGAAAAACTAAATAAGATGTATGGCGATAGCGATAGAGGAAATGCAGTATATACTCTCTTGATGGAATCTTTGTATAAGGAAGTCAGGAGCACTTTGCCTGCTCTTAATAATGGAGTTGTTACAAGAGATGATCAAGTTACCTCAGCCCGTTTTAAGATGCCAAGAATTAATACTGAAACCTTAAGCAGGGTGCTAGATCGAATATCCAGCCATGTGGCTGTTAAGCCAGAAAATCTAATAACTGATTATTCCCCTGAAAAGGATTCCAATAGCTGACTTATGGCCTAAACTTGCATTTTGGGGTGCAATTGGTATATATTAGGCTATGGGAAACCGAATAGGAGAAAAATGCGGAATATTCGGAGTATACGGGAAAGGGTTTGAGGCAGCCCGTTTAGTTCATCCAGGCCTTTGGGCTCTTCAACATAGGGGTCAAGAATCTTCAGGCATTGCATCCTCTGATGGTAAAAAAATCTATTTGCATAAGGGCATGGGTTTAGTAGCCCATGTGTTTGAGGAGCAAGATCTCAAGGAATTAAAAGGGTATCTGGCAATTGGCCATAACCGTTATTCTACCTCAGGTGATTCAAAAATTACTCATGCCCAACCTATTTTAGAAAAAATTTCTTCCGGTAAATATATAGCTTTAGCTCATAATGGCAACTTACCTTCTGTTATTAAATTAAAAGAATTTCTGAAAAATAAAAAAATTCCCACGCAGGGTTTAAATGATTCAGAAATGATCACTAAAGCAATTGCTGTTTATATGAAAAAAGGGTTAAACTTAGAGAAAGCAATCGGAAAAGCCTACCCTCTTTTTACCGGAGTATTTTGCCTTCTGGTAATGGATGAGAAAAAGCTAGTAGCAGCAAGGGACAGTTTTGGGATTAGACCTTTAAGTATTGGTAAATTGAATGGAGGATTTGTCATAGCTTCAGAAACCTGCGCCCTTGATACTGTGGGAGCAAAGTTAGTAAGACCAGTTAAACCTGGAGAGATGGTGGTAATTTCTGAAAAAGGACTTAAAAGTATTCAGGTAGAAAAAGGCCAACAAAAATTAGATGTATTCGAATTTGTCTATTTTGCCAGACCTGATTCAATTATTTTAGGAAGAAGCGTTGATCAAGTTAGACAAAATTTGGGGATAGAATTAGCAAAAGAAAACAATATTAAAGCTGATGTGGTTATTCCAGTACCTGATTCTGCAATTCCTGCAGCCTTAGGTTTTTCAAAGGCATCAGGAATTTCTTTTGAGATGGGGCTTATTAAAAACCGCTATATCCACCGGACTTTTATTTCTCCGGAAAAACACACCAGAGGAAATATAGTTCAACTAAAGCTTAACCCAATGAAGCATGCTATAGAAGGTAAAAGGGTTATTATTATCGATGATTCAATAGTCCGGGGTACAACCTCCAAGCAAATTATTAAGATGGTAAGGAATGCCGGGGCAAAGGAAGTTCATTTACTGGTTTCTTCGCCACCTGTTAAATTCCCGGATTTTTACGGAATAGATACCCCGAATCAAAAAGATTTGATTGCAGCAAGTCAAGATACTAAGCAAATAGGAAAAGAATTAGGGGTAGATTCTTTACATTACTTATCTTACGAAGGTTTGATAAAAGCCACTGGTTTATCTGAAGATTTGCTCTGTACGTCCTGTTTTACCGGTAATTACCCAGTAGATATAGGAGAAAGAAAAAAAGAAATATCTTATGATGTGTAGGTTAGCTGTTTTAATTTCTAATAAAGGAACTGGCACAAATTTCCAAGCAATCATTGACGGGGTGGAGTCAGGAAAAATTCAGGCGGATTTGGTAGCAGTTATTGCTGATACATCTGAGGCTCTTGGACTGGAAAGAGCCAGAAAGCACAAACTTCCTGTTAAGATAGTCCCTGAAAAAGAAGAACTATTAGAAGTTTTAAAGAAGTTAAATGTAGGATATATTTGTTTGGCTGGATGGAAACAGATTATTGTTTCAGAAGTCATTGATACTTTTCCGGATAAAATTCTAAACTTACATCCCGGGCTAATACCAGACAGTTTAGAAGGGATAGTAAGAAATCCAGATAAAAGTTTGGGGCTTTGGAATAAAGGGAAATTAGCTGATTTAGCGATTCAAAACTTTCTAGATAATAAGTCTAGCTATGCTGGTTCTTCAGTTCATTTTTTAACACATGAGTTTGATTTTGGACCAGTTTTAGGAAGGTGTTTTGAGAAAATTAGAAAAGGAGATACAGTAGAATCTTTATATAAAAGATTAAAAGTAAAAGAGAATAAACTATATGTAGAGGTATTAGCTAAACTGACACGAAGTGTTATCCTGAGCGCGCCACCACGAAGTGGCAAGTACCCTTGGGGTGAAGCGAAGGATCTAAAAACTATCTTAATAATTGATGGAGGTGGAAGAGGGGCAGCATTAGTTGATAAATATGCACAATCTCCCAAAGTAGGTAAAATTTTAGCGGTGCCTGGTAATGATTTAATGCAGATTAATACTCAAAAACAAGTTATTACTTACCCCCATTTAAAAACTACTAGTGTTAAAGAGATTATAGAAATTTGCCAAAAAGAAAAAGTGGATTTGGTGGATGTTGCCCAAGATAATGCAGTAGCAGTAGGACTGGTGGATGAGTTGCTTAAAAAGAAAATAACTGTTGTTGGTCCAACTAAGAAAGCTGGGCAAATTGAATGGGATAAAGCTTGGGCAAGAAAATTCATGCAAAAGTACCAAGTACCAAATCCCAAGTACCAAATATTTAAGTCAGAAAAAGCTGGAATAGAGTTTGCGAAGAAAAATCCTAATAACAAATGGTTTGTTAAGGCAGCTGGTTTAGCTGAAGGTAAAGGAGTTATTCCTGCTGCTAATTTAGATGAGACAACTGCTGCTATTAAGGAAATGGAGAGGTTTGGGTTAGCTGGAAAAACTTATTTACTAGAAGAGTGGTTAATGGGAGAGGAATTTTCTGCATTTGCTGTTTGTGATGGAGATAATTTTCAAATAGTAGGATATGCTCAAGATCATAAAAGAGTTAATGATGGTGATAAAGGCCCAAATACAGGTGGGATGGGATGTGTTAGTAACCCGATGGTAATATCAAAAATCAAAGATCAAATATCAAAAATATTTAAAAAAACAATTAATGGATTAAAAAAAGAAAATAGGTTTTATGAGGGAGTGTTATATTTGGGTGGAATTGTAGTTGATGGAAAAGTTTTTATCATCGAATTTAATGCCAGATGGGGCGACCCTGAAGCTGAAGTGATTTTACCAAGTATTCAAACTGATTATTTAGACATAGCAGAAAAAGTTGTCCAGACTAAACTAGATAAATTAAAAATAAAAGTTGATACTAAAATAAGAATTAGTATTGCTGGTGCTGCAAAAGGGTATCCTGGTGATTATTCAAAAGTAAGGGATAAACAAATTTTGGGATTAGATAAAGCAATAAAACAAGAAGGCATAACTATTTATGGGGCAGGGATTAAAAAATCTAATAATAAATATTTAGTAAACGGTGGTAGAATATTTCACTTAGTAGCTGAAGGAAAGGATATTTTGGAAGCCAGGGAAAAAGCGTACCAGGCAATGAGGTTAATTAATATTAAGGGAGATAATTTACATTATAGGAAAGATATTGGCTGGAGGGATATAGAGAGAGTTAAGAGTTAAAAAATATGATTCAAAAAGTCAGAGTGCAGACAAGCGGACAACAAAATATTAAAGTTTACCGGCTTGAGGGTATATCTGAAAAAGAAGCTAAGATTTTGGCGGAGAAATTACTGGCTGAAAAAATAAACCAAAAATATAGCATAAATCAGCCAATCACACACCTGGGGGGAGTCAAAGCCCACCCCCCAGGTGGCTTGGGAGGTGTAACTACAGTTGAGATTTCTTATAAACCTGGGGTAATGAATCCTGAAGTTGCATCAATTATGAAAGCTGCCTCAGATTTGGGTATAAAACTTTTAGCTGCAGATACTTCTGTAGAATATACAAACAATACACCCATCTTTAACCCTTTGACAGAACATATAGTAACAGAAGAACCAAAAACTTTAATTTTGGAAGGAAAAACAGGTAAGACAAAAATTATCCCTATTAGAAATTGTAGTGATGAAGAATTAATGGAGTTGTCGAAAGATAAGCTTTTCCTTAATTTGGAAGAAATGAGAACAATTCAAAAATACTTCCAAAAAATGGAGAAAGATCCAACAGATTTAGAACTTGAAACTTTAGCTCAAACCTGGAGCGAACACTCAGGACATAAAACATTTAAAGCAGGTTTAATAGTTGATGGAAAAAAGAAAGAACCTTTAATTAAAAGGATTAAAAAAGAAGCCTTAAAGCATAATAAAAATATTGTTTCTGCTTTTGATGATAATTCCGGGGTGATGGATTTTTATGACGGCTTTGCTATTTGCGGTAAGGTAGAAACCCATAATGCTCCGTCTGCTATAGAACCATATGGAGGGGCAATGACTGGGTCTGGTGGAGTATTTAGGGATATTGCTGGAACAGGCAAAGGAGCTAAAAATATTGCTTCCACAGATATATTCTGTTTTGCTCCGCTTGATTTAAAGGATAAAGATTTACCAGCTGGTTGTTTGCCTCCAAAGTACTTATTAAAAAGAGTGGTGGAAGGCGTCAGGGATTATGGGAATAGAATGGGAATTCCTACTAATAATGGGTCAGTTCATTTCCATCAAAATTTCCGGGCAAGGCCTTCAGTAATTGTTGGGGCATATGGAATATTACCTAAAAAATATGCAAAAAAAGATAAACCAGAAAAAGGTGATTTAATAATTGTTGTAGGTGGCAGGACAGGCAGGGATGGTATTCACGGGGCTACTTTTTCTTCCGGAGAAATGACTGATAAAACAAAAGAAGTTAATGCTTCAGCTGTACAAATTGGCAATGCCATTGAAGAGAAAAGAATGTTTGATGCTTTGCTTGAGGCAAGAGATGAAGGTTTGATTAGATTGATACAAGATGTTGGAGGGGGAGGATTTTCTTCTGCAGTTGGAGAGATTGGAGAAGAATTAGGAGTAAGTGTGGATATGAGTAAAGCTCCGCTAAAGTATCATGGCTTGGCTCCCTGGGAAATTTGGGTTTCAGAGTCGCAGGAAAGAATGGTTGTAGTTTTAGAAAGGAAGAATCTCAAAGCATTTGAGTTAATCTGTAAAAAATACAACGTTGAATATGCGCTACTTGGAGAATTTGATGACAGTAAAAAATTAAAAGTGACTTTTAATAATAAAGTTGTATGTGATTTAGATATGGAGTTCCTACATCATGGCTTACCAAAAAAGATCCTCATTGCTAAAAATATTAAAAGTCATCCTGAGCGAGCGAAGCGAGTCGAAGGATCTGTGCCAAAAAATGAAAAAGAGTGGATAAAGGAGATTAACAAAATTGTTTCAGATGGAAATGTTTGTTCAAAAGAGCCAATTGTTAGAATGTACGACCATTCGGTGCAGGGTACAAATGATTTGCAACCCTTTTCTGGTGTAAGCCTTGATGGTCCAAATGATTCACCAGTTTTAAGGCCTTTTTTAGATAAAAAATATGGGGTTGTAATTTCGCATGGATTAAATCCCAGCTTTAATAATATTGATCCATACTGGGGTAGTATTTGGGCAGGAGCAGAGGCCTTATCAAATTTTGTGGCAGTAGGAGGGGATTATAAAAATGCCTCTTTAATAAATAATTATATTTGCCCATTTCCTGATGAGGAAACTATTTGGGCAACAGACCAGATGGTTGATGCAGTTGTGGATTTAATGAAAGCTTTTAAAATCCCGGTGATTTCCGGAAAAGACAGTTTATCCTCAACATACAGAGGCAGCGATGGGACTATTATTAAAATTCCTCCTACTTTATGTATGTCTGTTTTTGGGAAAATTCCTGATGCTTCTAAGACTGTAACAGCTGATTTTAAGAAAACTGGATCAACAATTGTTTTAGTGGGAAAAGTTGATAACAAAAATGTTGTTCCTAAAGTGGACCTTAAATTATTACCAAAAACTTTTGAGGCAATTTATCAAGGTATCCAAAAGAATAAAATTTTATCCTGCCATGATGTGTCAGAAGGAGGAGTGATTACTGCTATTTTTGAGATGTGTGTTGGAGGTAATATGGGGGTAGTCATAGACACCTGGGAGGTGTCAAAGCCCACCTCCCAGGTGGAATCCTTATTTAATGAAACAGCAGGCACTTTTATTGTTGAGGTAAAAGATGAGCAAGTAGCCAAGCAACTTTTTTCCAAAATGCCATTTAAGATTTTAGGTAAAACACAAGAAGAAGCAATGATAAATTTGGATAAATTATTTAATGTTGCGGTTAGGGATCTGAAGAAAACTTGGCAGAAGCCAATGAGGAGGCTTTTTCATGAAACCTAAAGTATTAGTACTAAAAGCAGATGGGACAAACAGAGACGCAGAAATGGCTTATGCTTTTAAAGCAGCAGGTGGGGATCCTGAAGTGGTCCATGTTAACCTTTTAAGGAGCGGTCAGAGAAAAATGAAAGATTATCAAGTCTTGGCTTTACCAGGCGGGTTTGCTTATGGTGATGATATTGTCTCAGGAAAAATCTTAGCAATAGAGTTAACTGCTTTTTTAGGTAACGGGATGAGACAGTTTATTGAAAGAAAGGATACAGTAATACTAGGAGTCTGTAATGGTTTCCAGGTTTTGGTAAGGACTGGGCTGTTGCCTTTTAGGAAAGTTGGAGAGATGGATGTGACTTTGACTAATAATGATTCCGGACATTTTGAATGCAGATGGATTAAAGTGAAACTTAATGAGAAAAATAACAGCCCATTTTTTGCGGGTTTAGATAATCAAATAATTTGGCTGCCGGTTGCTCATGGTGAAGGCAAGTTTTTAACTGATGAAAAAACTTTGAAAAAAGTAGAGGAAAATAATTTAGTAGCATTCAGGTATGTGAATGAAAAAGGCCAACCAACTCAAAAATATCCTGATAATCCAAATGGCGCATTGAATGCAATTGTAGGAATAACAGATACTACTGGCAGGATTTTAGGGATGATGCCACACCCGGAATGTTTTGTCAGGATTGAACAACATCCTAATTGGAGAAGAGGATCAGTAGAAAAGCCACAGGGTTTACCATTGTTTGAAAATATAGTAAGGTTTGTTAAGGAAGCAAAATGGTAATACTTATAGATTTTGGTTCACAAACAGCGCATTTAATAGCAAGGAGAATAAAAGAATTAGGGGTGGAGGTTAAGATCACTATTCCTGAGTTGGTTATGGAAGAAATAAAGAAGGCAAAGCCCAGAGGAATTATATTCTCAGGAGGTCCTGCATCTGTTTATGCCAAAGGGGCGCCAACTATTGATCCTGAAGTTTTTAAATTAGGGATTCCAATTTTAGGGATTTGTTATGGAGAACAATTAATTTGCCATTTATTAGGTGGTGAAGTAAATGCTGGATTTAAGAAAGAGTATGGACCAGCTACATTAAATTTTCAATTTTCAATTTTCAATTTTCAATTACTAAAAGGTATACCTGATGGCATTACAGTTTGGATGAGTCATGGGGATGAGGTGGTTAGAGTACCTGTTGGATTTGAGACTATGGCAGTAACAGAGACTATTCCTCACGCAGTGATAGAAAACAAAAACAAAAAAATATTTGGTATCCAATTTCATCCAGAAGTAGTTCATACCCAATTTGGAGGCCAGCTTTTAGAAAACTTTTTAAAGATTTGTGAGATTACTCCTAAAAAGAAAAGCTTGGATAAAGAATCTGTAGAAAATCTTATTAAAGATATTAAAGATTCTATGGGAGAAGAGAGAGCAATTTGCGCCTTATCCGGTGGAGTAGATTCTTCAGTAGCAGCACTTCTGGTACATCAAGCAATTGGTAAGAATTTAACCTCCTTTTATATAGATTCAGGACTGATGAGAGAGGGGGAAACAGATGCCTTAAGAAAAGTCTTTTCCAGTCATTACAAAATGGATATTCAAATTATTGATGCAAAAAATGAGTTTTTAAAAGCCCTAAAAGGAATTTCTGATCCTGAGCAAAAAAGAAAAGCGGTTGGTAAGACTTTTATCCAAAGTTTTGAAAAATTGGCTAAAAGAACCGGTGCTAAATTTTTAGTCCAGGGAACAATTTATCCTGATGTAATTGAGTCAGCTGGGTCTAAGCATTCAGTAATAATAAAATCCCACCATAATGTGGGAGGATTACCTAAAGATATGAATTTAATGTTAATAGAACCTTTAAGGAATTTTTATAAAGACGAAGTAAGGCAGGTTGGAAAGATTTTAGGATTACCTGAGGAAATTATTAATAGGCAACCTTTCCCTGGGCCAGGTCTGGCAGTGAGAATTATAGGTGAGGTAGATGAAAGAAAGTTAAACATTTTAAGACAATCGGACAAAATCGTTCAAGAAGAAATAGAGAAGCATGGATTAGCGGGGAAACTCTGGCAAGCGTTTGCTGTATTTGCTGGTATAAAAACTACTGGAGTAAGGGGTGATGAAAGAGCTTATGGTGAAACTATTGCTATTAGGGCAATAGAGGCCCAAGATGCTATGTCTGCTAATTTTGCTAAACTGCCTTATGAAGTATTGGAAAAAATTAGTTTAAGGATTGTGACAGAAGTCTCAGGAGTAAACAGGGTTGTCTATGATATCACCAACAAACCCCCAGCCACCATGGAATGGGAATAGATTTACAGTTTAATATATTCTTCTCTGGCTGGGCCTGTGGAGACAATTTTAACCGGAACGTTTAAGAAGTCTGAGATAAATTGAATATATGTTTGGCAGTTTTTAGGTAAATCCTTAAACTTTTTGATTTTTGTAATATCTTCTTCCCATCCTGCAAATTCTTTATAAATTGGGGTTAATTTTGCTAATTCTTCATACCCACAACTTGAATAGGAAATAGGTCTTCCATTTAATTTATAGTCTATACAAACTTTAATCTTTTTAAGACCTGACAAAATATCAATTTTGGTAATAGCAGCCTCCGTAGCTCCTGAGATTTCGCAAGCAAATTTAACTGCTTCCAAATCAAGCCAGCCAACCCTCCTTGGTCTGCCGGTGGTGGTACCAAACTCTGCTCCTTTTTCCCTGATTTCATCACCTAATTTATCTGTAAGTTCAGTAACAAAAGGTCCGCCTCCCACCCTTGAGGTATAGGCTTTAACTACTCCACAAATATCACCAACTTTCTGGATTTGTATTCCTGAACCAGTATTGATTGCACCTGGAATTGTGTTAGAAGCAGTGGTAAAAGGATAAGGGGAAAAATCCACATCCAGCATTATTGCTTGCGCGCCTTCCATAAGAATTTTTTGATTTTGATTAACCGCTTTTTGTAAAAGCTGATATGTATCTGTAACATAAGGAAGGATAATCTCTCTAAGCTTTGCTAAGTTTTTCAATTCCTTACTAACATTAATTGGTTCTACTTTAAAAGTTTTTAGGATTTCATTTTTAATTTTTGCCTGAAATTTAAATTTTTCTTTAAATAATTCCCAATCTTCAAGCTCATAAATTCTTATTCCGTTGTAACTTACTTTATCAGCATAAGCCGGGCCAATACCACGGGCAGTCGTTCCAAGTTTATTTTTACCCCTGGCTTTTTCAAAAATAATATCTAATGCTTTGTGGTAAGGGAGTATTAGATGGCACCTGTCTGAAATAAATAATCTTTTAGTAAGTTTTACTCCGTCAGCAAGAAACATATTTATCTCTGAGGTTAAAACTTCTAAATCAACTACAACTCCATTAGCAATAACGCAGATTGCAGCAGGATTTAATACACCGGAAGGGATTAAATGAAGAGGATATTTTTTACCGTTTACAACAATGGTATGTCCGGCATTATTCCCACCATGAAAACGGACAACATAATCTGATTTAGCTGCTAGAAGGTCAACTATTTTGCCTTTGCCTTCATCGCCCCATTGTGTTCCCAATACTACCGAAACATTGCTTGCCATAAAGATAAACGAAGTTTAGCACAAGTTGTTGATTTTTGGTAGTGTTTTGACTATAATAAGTTATGGGAATTACAAACTACACAATTGTAACTTTGGGTTCTCACTCTGCCCTGCAAATTTTAAAAGGGGCAAAAGACGAGGGTTTTAAAACTGCAGTAGTTGTTACTCCACAAAGAATTCCTTTATATAAATCTTACAATAATTTTATTGATGAAATTTTAGAAGTTAAATCCTGGACAGATTTTCCCAAATTAGAAAAAGAATTATTAAAAAGAAATTCTATTATTATTCCTCATGGTTCTTTTGTGGCATACCTTGGTATGGATCAAAATAAAAATATGAAGGTTTCTTATTTTGGCAATAAACAGGTTTTGGATTGGGAAGAAAACAGAAAAATGCAAAGGGAGTGGATGGAAAAGGCAGGGATTAAAGTGCCACACCGTTTTAGAAAAGGAGATAAGATTGACCGGGCAGTAATTGTGAAATCTTATGGGGCTGCAGGTGGTAAGGGTTATTTTACCGCCAGGAACCAAAAAGAATTTGATGAGAAACTCCGGAGTTATAACGAGGAAAGATTTATGGTTCAAGAATATGTGGTTGGAGTTCCTGTTTATTTCCATTTTTTCTATTCTCCTCTAACAAAAAAAGTAGAACTGATGAGTATTGATAAAAGGTATGAAACTAATGTCGATTCTTTAGGCAGAATTCCTGCTAAAAACCAAGAAGGTTTAAATATTGAACCATCTTTTGAAGTTGTTGCAAATATTCCAATGGCTATTAGGGAGTCGCTTATGGCTGAGGCAATTTCCATGGCAGAAAGGGTAATAGAAACTTCTAAGAAACTAATTTCTCCTAAAGGTTTATTTGGACCGTTTTGTTTGGAAACTATTATTACTTCAACAGAGGAAATTTATACTATAGAAATTTCAGCTAGAATTGTGGCAGGAACTAATTGTTTTATAGATGGTTCTCCTTATACATATTTACTTTATGATGAGCCAATGAGTACTGGAAGAAGGATTGCCAGAGAAATCAAAAATGCTGTAAAAATAAATAAGCTAAAGGAGGTACTTGATTAAATTCAAAACTCAAATGTCAAAACTCAAAACTACAACTAAAATCTCAAAACTTTCAGATATAACAATTGCAGTCTTGGGGAGTCATTCTGCTTTAGATGTATGCAGAGGGGCTAAAGACATGGGGTTTAAGACTTTAGTAGTGGTACAAAGAGGCAGGGATAAAACTTATTCTAGATATTACAAAAGCAACGGAGATTTAGGAATTGTTGATGAAGTAATAGAACTAGAAAAGTTTTCTGGTATTTTAAAACCGGAAATTCAAAAACAACTGCTTGATAGAAATTGCATTTTTATTCCTCATAGGTCTTTTGAAGTCTACATTAATGATTACAATGCAATTGAAACTAAGTTTAAAGTACCAATGTTTGGTAATAAGTTTTTACTGAAAGCAGAAGAAAGAGGAGTAAAACCCAATCAATATGATTTATTAGATGAGGCAAATATTAGATATCCAAAACAATTTAAAGACCCTAAAGATATTGATAGGCTTTGTATTGTTAAAGTTTTGGAAAAGGAAAGAGGTTTTGAGAGAGCCTTTTTCTTTGCGCAGTCTTTTGAAGAATACCAAATTGGGGTAACTCAAGGATTAGGTTTAGGCAAGTTTACCCTGGAACAAATTGAAAAGTGTGTCATAGAGGAGTTTGTAGTAGGGGTTCAGGTTAACTTTAATTTCTTTTATTCACCACTTAGTAGTAAAGTAGAACTAATTGGTACTGATACCAGAAGGCAAACTAATATTGAAGGATTAACAAAACTACCAGGTATTTACGGGCAAGAACTAGTAAAGAAAATTGATGTAAAGTATGAGGAGGCAGGGCATATTGCTGTAACTGTTTTAGAATCTTTATTAGAGGATGCATATGCAATGGGAGAAAAATTCGTAGAAGCTTCTCAAAAATTAATTCCACCTGGAGTAATTGGTCCATTTGGTTTACAGACAATGATTACTGCCGGCCCTCCTAAAAAAGAAATTATTGTTTTTGATGTGTCACCCAGAATGCCAGGCAGCCCGGGAATTTTTGCTACCCCTTATAGCGGATATTTATATGGACAAAATATTAGTATGGGAAAAAGAATAGCAATGGAAATAAAGGAAGCTCTAGGGAAAGGGGAACTGGAAAAAATATTAACATAATATTTATATCATTCTGGATGCGCTCAAAGACCCGCTTACCAGAATGACACAATAATCAAAAACCATGAAAGACAAAAAATTTGCACTTTTATCAGTTTTTAATAAATTAGGAATTGTGGATTTTGCTAAAGTTTTAGTAAATTTAGGCTACAGAATTATTTCTACTGGTGGGACATTTGAAGTTTTACAAAAAGAGAATATTGCAGTTACTCCAATTGAAGAAATTACTGGTAACCCCAGGGATTCTTTTGATGGCAGGATGAAAACTATTAGTTTTCAAATAGAGTCGGGGATTTTATATGATAGGCAAAACAAATCACATCTTGAGCAGGCTAATAACTTAAAAGTTCCTCAAATAGATCTGGTGGTTTGTAATCTTTATCCATTCGAACAAAAGCCTGGCATAGAAACAATAGATGTGGGAGGTCCAACTATGATTAGGGCTGCTGCTAAAAATCACCAAAATGTTTTAGTGGTGGTAGACCCAGGAGATTATGAGAAGATAGCAAGAGCTATGGAAAACAAAGAAGTTACTGATGAGTTAAGGCAACAATTGGCGGCTAAAGCTTTTTATCATTTATCTTTTTATGATTCTCAAATAGGTAACTTTTTTTCAAAAGAAAAATTTCCTAAAGAAGTAACTGTACCTCTAAAAAGAACTAATGTCTTACGTTATGGGGAAAACCCGCACCAGCAAGGTGCTTTATATTTAATACCTAATACCAACTCACCATTTACTAAATTAAAACATCTTTGGGGCAGGGAATTATCAGGAACTAATATTGGTGATATCCAGGCAGGTATAGAAACTGTAAGACAATTTAAAGGTCCTGCTGCTTGTGTGATTAAGCACTTAAGCCCTTGCGGGATAGCAACAGGCAAAGATGCCAGGGAAGCTTTATATTATGCCATTGAGGCAGATCCTGTGTCTGCTTTTGGAGGTGTAATTGTTTTGAATAAAGTGATGGATTTAAAAGCTGCTAGAAATGTGGCTACTTTTAAAAATGAGAGAGAAGAAAATATTGATATTGTTGCGGTGCCAGATGTAACTCCTGATGCTTTGGAGCTTTTGAAAAAAGTCCGCAAAAGCATGGGAGTTTATACTTTTGGAGAAATTCCCCTAAATAGAAACGGGAAATGGGATTTAAAATATTTTGCAGGGGCTGTACTTTTGCAAGACTTTGATGATAATGTGAAAGAAAGCTTTGCTGCTTGGAAAATGGTGACTAAAAATAAACCAACAAAGGAGCAACTAAAACAAATGCAGTTTGGATTTAAATGTGTTAAAGCTGTCAGGTCTAATGCAGTGATTGTAATTGATAAAGATATCCCAATGACCCGGGGAATTGGTTCAGGGCAAACATCCAGGGTAGGCGCTACTAAAATTGCTTTAGAACAAGCAGGAGATTTTGCTAAAGGAGGGATTTTAATTAGCGATAGCTTTTTTCCATTTGATGATAGTGTAAAAATGGCAGCAAAAGCTGGAATAGGGGCAATTGTTGAGCAAGGCGGGTCTTTAAGGGACCAGTTATCAATTGATGCAGCTGATGAGGCAGGAATACCAATGGTATTTACAGGGAGGAGGGCTTTTAGACATTAATATGGAAAGTCAAAAGTCAAAAGTAAAAAGTCAAAATCACGGAAGTTACCAGTCACCTTTTTCTTGGAGATATGGTAGCGAAGAAATGAGAGGTATTTTTTCTGAAGAGAATAAATATAAACTCTGGAGGAAGATTTGGGTGGAAATGGCAAGGGCCGAGGCAAAACAAGGTCTAGTTTCCCAGGATGAGTTAAAAGATTTAGAAGCTCACCAGGATGAAATAGATATAGCAAGGATTTGGGAAATTGAGGAAGAGACCCGTCATGATGTGGTAGCAGCAATTAAAGAGTTTGCTGAAAAAGCAAAAATTGGTGGAGGGAAAATTCATCTGGGAGCTACCTCTATGGATATTAATGATAATGCAGAATCTATTAGAATTTTTCAAGCTTTGGTAGTGGTTGAAAAGATGCTCGTAGCGTTGCTACTCGCGTTTTCTTCGAAAATAGAAAAATATGCTGATTTTGTTTGCATGGGTTATACTCATTTGCAACCAGCAGAACCTACAACTTTAGGTTACAGGTTTGCTTTTTATGCCCAGGATTTATTACTGGATTTAGAATTTTTGCAATTTGTTAAAAAGAATTTTAAAAGCAAGGGTTTAAAAGGGGCAGTTGGAACTTCTGCAAGTTACGTTAGTTTAATGGGGGAAAAAGAGGCGCAAGAAATGGAACAGCAGGTTTTAGGTAAATTAGGGCTAGAGCCTTTTGAAATTACCAACCAAACATCACCTAGAAAAATAGAAGTATTAATAGCAGATGTATTAGCCTCTATTGCCCAGTCTTCATATAAGTTTGCTTTTGATTTAAGGGTTTTACAATCACCAGGCTTTGGGGAATGGCAAGAACCATTTGGTAAAAATCAGGTTGGCTCTTCTGCTATGCCCTTTAAGAAAAACCCAATTAAATCTGAACAGATTTGTTCTTTGGCCAGGTTAGTAGTTAACCTCTCTAGAGTCTCTTGGGACAATGCTTCGCATATGTTGCTGGAAAGAACCTTGGATGATTCTGCAAATAGACGCTCGCAACTTCCAGATATGTTTTTAGCAATTGATGAAATGTTAACCTCTTCTGACAAAATTGTTTCTGGTTTATTAATCCATGAAAGCAGGATTAAGAAAAACTTAGAAACATATTGGCCATTTTCAGCCAGCGAAGGAGTAATTATTAAAGCTGTTAAGAATGGGGCAGACAGGCAAAAAATGCATGAGGAGCTCCGGCAAATTTCCATGAAGGTTTGGGAGGCTATCCAAGAAGGCAAAACAAATCCCATGGAAGATTTATTAGAAGAAAATCCTTTTATTGGACGATATTTAAAACCAGTAGAAATAACTCAAGATTTAGATGCGCAAAGCCATATTGGAAACTCAGCTAAAAAAGCTTTAGCGCTAGCTAAAAAAATTGCTGAATTGACTGCAGAAAAAATTAGTGATAAAAGTTAATCCATGGACAATAATGAAGTTTTAATTTTAACCGGTTCAGATTCTGATTTGCCTAAAATGGAAGAGGCTGCAAAAATTTTAAAAGAATTTGGAGTTAAGTTTGAGATGACTATTTCTTCAGCTCACCGTTCTCCTGAAAGAACAGAAGAATTAATTGAGGAGGCAAAATCAAGCGGAGTGAAAGTAATTATTGTGGGAGCAGGGATGGCAGCGCATTTGGCTGGGGTAATTGCCAGCCGTTTTCCTCTGCCAGTAATAGGTGTGCCCTTAGAAAGCGGAACACTTTCCGGGGTAGATGCTTTCTTGTCAACCTTACAAATGCCTCCAGGGATGCCAGTAGCAACGATGGCAATTAACGGAGCAAGGAATGCCGGGATTTTAGCAGTACAAATATTAGCAACCAGCAATCCTCAGTTAAAAGAAAAATTAGTAGCATATAAAAAAAGGTTGGCAATGGAAGTTGAGGAAAAAGCTGTCAGTTTAAATAAATATGGTAACAAGTAAAAAAATCCTACAAAGTATTCCTCTTAGTCTTCAATCTGTTGATATTCCTAGTCTTGGTAAAAAAAGCAGTGGTAAGGTGAGGGATTATTATATCTTAAATGATAAAAGAGTTATTATTACCACAGATAGACAATCAGCTTTTGATGTAATTTTAGGCTGCATTCCCTTTAAAGGCGCAGTCTTAAATTTATTGTCTGCTTTTTGGTTTGAAAAAACTAAAGACATAGTGCCCAACCATATAATTTCTATCCCAGATCCTAATGTCACTATTTCTAAAGAAGCAGAGTTGATTCCTATTGAAATGGTAATCAGGGGTTATATCAGCGGGGTAACAAATACTTCTATCTGGGGATCTTACGAGAAAGGGGAAAGGATAATATACGGTATTAAATTTCCAGATGGATTAAGAAAAAATCAGAAGTTACCTGAACCAGTTATTACCCCAACTACAAAAGCATTAAAAGGACATGATGAGAGATTGACTGAAAAAGAAATTTTGCAGAAAAAGATTGTTTCACCAAAAATCTGGAAACAGATGAAAGAAGCAACTTTGGCTCTTTTTGAAAGAGGGATTAAAATTTGTGCTAAAGCAGGGATTATTTTAGTTGACACTAAATATGAATTTGGTTTACTAGATGGAAAACTAATTTTAATTGATGAGCTGCATACCCCTGATGGTTCCAGGTTTTGGATTAAGAAAACATATAAAGGAAGATTTGAGAAAAGGCAAGAGCCAGAAAACTTTGATAAAGAATTCTTAAGACTTTGGTATGCTAAAAAAGGTTATAAAGGAGATGGGGAACCGCCAAAAATGAGTAAGCAATTAATTGTAGATTTATCTCAAAGATATATTTCCATTTATGAAAAAATTACCGGTAAAAAGTTTCCTTCAGTTAAATACCCAATGGGAGAAAGAATAAAGGATAATTTAGGTAAAGTTTTACTTAAAGACAGTAAGCTTGTATAATAATGTTGTATGGCTAATAGCAATGGGTTTGTACTTCTAACAGGAACTGCTAATTTACCTCTGGCCCGCGGTATTGCCAAAATTTTAGGAAAAGAAGCCGATGAAACTGTCACTGTTTTTTCTGATGGCGAGAAAAGAGTTGTTATCCCGGAAAACCTCCGTAAAAGAGATGTTTTTATAATCCAACCAACTTGCCCTCCTGTTGATACTAACATCATGGAATTATTATTGATTATAGATGCAGCCAAGAGGTCGTCTGCATCTGAGGTTTCTGCCATTATCCCTTATTTTGGTTATTCCAGGCAGGATAGAAAAGACAGGCCAAGGGTGCCTATTTCTGCCTCTATAATAGCAAGGCTTATTGAATTTGCTGGGGCAGATAGGATTTTAACTGTGGATATTCATAGTGAACAGGAATCTGGTTTTGTGGAAATTCCTTGGGATAACCTATACAGCAGCTATTCTTTTCTGCCAGATCTTAAGAAAGCTTTTCCTTCTAATTTAGTAATCGCATCACCTGATAAGGGTGGAGTACCTAAAGCTACTTTCTATTCAGAACTTTTGGATGCTGATGGGGTGGCCATAGTTTTCAAAGAGAGAGATGTGATGAAAAGAAATGAAAGCCAATCTCTAGGTATGATAGGCGAAGTCGAAGGAAAAGATGTGTTAATAGTTGATGATATGATTGATACAGCTGGAACTATTTGTGAAGCTGCCAAATTAATTTCTGACAGGGGAGCTAAAAGCGTTTCTGCAGTAGCTACTCATGGAATTTTGTCTGGTCCAGCTTTGGAAAGAATTAAAGCTTCAAAGATTGATAAGGTTTTTCTTACAGATACTGTGCCTTTGAAAAAAGAAATATTAGAAAACCCTAAATTTACTGTTATTTCCGTAGCTCAGCTTTTAGCAGAAGCAATTAACTGTATTTATAGCGGTGATTCAATGTCTGAAAAATTAATTCCTAAAACCCACAAAGAAAGACCTTAACGGACTCCTAAAGTTTCTGCTGTAAAAGTAATATCTTTTGGCTTAAGTACTACCTGCTTTGGTCCATTCTCTATAGTACCGGCATTCCAGGATTTTAAATTATTTTTAGTAATAATTGCTTGAGCTTTTTCCATATGATCTGCTGGTATATAAATTGCGAATCCTGCGCCCATATTAAAGTTTCCATACATTTGACTGTCATCATTGCCACTTTGTTGCTTAATAAAATCAAAAAGTGGGGAAACCGGTGGGGTTTGGTTAATTAGATAAGTAAAATCCCTATTGGCCCTCATTAATTTTCTAAAGCCATGGCCAGTGATATTAACCATGTAGCGGACATCAACCGCACTGTCAAATAAATCTTTAACTACCCTAACGTAAATATGAGTAGGCATTAGGAGGGCCTCGCCAAACATTGATCCATTAGATAATTTTGTTTGATACCCCGCAGGTAATTTTTCAGCAATAGTTCTGGCTAATGATAAACCATTAGTATGTATACCGCTGCTTTCTATAAGTAATATTGCATCACCTGCTTGGAGTTTATCACCTAAGGTAAGTCTGTTTTTTGGTTTAATAATTCCAATACAAGATCCTACCAAGTCTAAAGTCTCAGGATTGATAATTCCAGATAATCCTGGTGTCTCTCCACCGCCCCAGGCAGCTCCTGCCAAATTACAGGCTTTTGCCCAGCCTTTCACTAAAGCAGTGGAGCGGATAGTATCAGAGAACCATTCTGGTCCTCCTGAGCCAAAATAGGCATTAACAACTTGAGGTATTGCTCCAACAGTAATAATGTCATTAACAATTGCTGCCACTGTATCCTGGGCAATTGAATCATAGTATGTTTTACCGGTGATTTTACTGACTTGATCTGCGGCTAAATTTTTAGTTCCTAACCCTTCAATTACAAAAGCCCGGTAAGAATCTTCTTCTTCCCAGACATAAGCTGATTCGCCCCTGCTTTCTGTTACTTCTTTGATACCAAACACAGAAAGGTTGTTAGAGGTTTGCCTGCCTGCTGTTTGTGCCAATTTTTTCAGAGGATCCATGACATTGTAATCAACGCCTGTTGAAGAATATGAAATCGGTTGTTTATCATTGCTCATTTATGTTAGTTTATATTATAAAAGAATTTGCTTCAAGACTTTAAATCTGTCAAAAAATGTGCAATGATAAGTTATAGAAAATGAAAATTAAAAACCTGTCCAAACTGTTGCTATATATTTTCATTTGTGAGGGAGCTGGAATCATTGGTTCTTTTTTTACTGTTTCAGCCATTCCTGTTTGGTATGCTGCCTTAAGCAAACCTGCGTTTGCTCCACCTAATTCTATTTTTGGTCCGGTTTGGATTACTTTGTATATATTAATGGGATTATCAGCCTACTTAATTTGGTCTGCCGGGAAAAAAGCCAGCCAAAACGCCTTACAGCTATTTTGGATCCATTTATTTTTTAATGCTACTTGGTCAATATCATTTTTCGGTTTGAGGAATCTAGGGCTAGGGTTAGTTAATATCTTGATTCTGTGGTTTTTAATATTAGCAGTATTAGTTAAATTCTGGAAAATAAACCAAACTGCTGTATATTAAATTTATGACTGAGAATGGTAGTTATAATAAAAGGCCTTTGTGGCAATGGGTTTTAATTTATGGAATTATTGGGTTAGTGATTTATGGATTAATTTATTATTTTGTACTAGCTAATAAAGAAAGATCTAGTAAGGATTCTTCTGTTGTTATTCCTTTAGCAACTAATTTTTCTGCGGGTCCTTCTGCAACTGAAAGTGCTCAAATTAGGATTATTTTAGCAGTTGATGGATTTTCTCCAAAAGATTTAACAATAAAAATTGGAACAAAGGTTTTATGGACTAACAAAAGTGGTAGCGCTGCAACGGTTGATTCTTCTCCTCATCCTTCACATACTGATTATCCACAGCTTAATTTAGGTAATTTTGCGGATGGAGAAACCCTGTCTTTAATTTTTGATAAAGCAGGTACTTATAAGTACCATAATCATTTAAACTCCAGCCAATTTGGCACTATTGTTGTACAATAATTTTTCCATATCCTTTAATTAAGTATGTTCATGGTTAAATACGTAGATGATTTTTTAAATAGCACTACTATGTACCGGTTGATGCTATATTTTCTGATCACCCTTTTGCTAATTGCCTTAGTATTAAGTATATTCGGGTTACTGCCATTTAACCCGTTTGATTTATTCTTATCAGCTGTTTTTCTCGCTGCAGTTTGTTGGGTTATTAATACAATATTGGCTAGGGTGTTTTATGCACCTACTAATTTGGAATCACCCTATATTACAGCCTTAATTTTGGCTTTAATTATGACGCCGGTTGATTCATTGGATGGTTTACCAACGCTTTTTTTAATAGCTTTCTTTGCTATGGCTTCCAAATACATTGTGGCTATAGCTAAAAAACATCTATTTAATCCTTCAGCTTTTGCTGTTGCCTTAGGTACAATTACTTTAAATATAGGAGCCAGTTGGTGGGTAGGGAATATTTGGATGGTGTTGTTTGTCATATCTGGTGGAATATTGATTGTCAGGAAAATTAAAAGGGAAAAAATGACATTAATATTTTTATTGACTGCTTTGGCCATAGTCTTGATCCCGAGCTTCTTAAGAGGAAATGATCTGCTAGTAATTACTCAAGGATTGATATTAGAATCTCCAATATTTTTCTTTGCCTTTGTGATGTTGCCTGAACCGCAAACTAGTCCTTCTGATAAAAAAATGCAGATTTTTTATGGAGTTTTGGTGGGTTTATTATATACCAGACCTGAATGGGCTTTGCTTGCAGGAAATGTGTTTTCTTACCTAGTCAGCCCAAAAGAAAAGCTAATATTAAGTTTAAAGAAAAAAATTCAAATTGCCCCTGATATTTATGATTTTCTTTTCAGCAAAAGTCAAAAGTTTATCTTTTTGCCAGGACAATATCTGGAATGGACGCTGGGACATAACAATCCTGACAGCAGAGGTAATAGAAGATATTTTACTATTGCCTCATCACCTACAGAAGATAATTTACAAATTGGTGTAAAATTTTATCCTGAGTCCAGCAGTTTTAAAAAAGCACTCTTATCGGTGGATTCTAAAAGGATCATTGTAGCTTCGCAGCTTACAGGGGATTTTACTTTGCCAGAAGATCAAACCAAGAAGCTGGCTTTTTTAGCTGGAGGCATTGGAATAACTCCTTTTAGAAGTATGATTAAATATCTAATAGATACTGATCAAAAAAGAGATATCATCTTGCTTTATTCAAACAAAACAGCAAAAGATATTGTCTATAAAGATATTTTCAAGATTGCTGCCTGGAAATTAGGTATTAAAACAGTTTATATATTAACAGACAAAGGGAAGTATATTGATGCTATGATGATACAAAAGGAGATGCCGGATTATAAAGAGAGGGTTTTCTATATCTCCGGACCTCACTTAATGGTAGATGCTTTTGAAAAAACACTCAAAGATATGGGTATTTTTCAAAACCAGATTAAAGTAGATTATTTCCCTGGCTATGCTTAAAAAGCTCAAAATAAATACTGTTAGCTATATAAAATGATAGTGCTTAGATAAGTATTCCGGGAATTGCAGCTAATATTTAATAATTCTTGCTGATATAATTAATATATGCTGGTTTTTATTGATGATTCAGGTGATCCGGGATTTAAATTAGATAAAGGGTCCACCTCGCACTTCATAATTGCATGCGTAATTTTTGAAGATGACTTAGAAGCTTTAATTGAAGTATCCGGATAATGTTGAGTTTAAATTCTTTAAATCCCGCCGTCAGATAAGGGAATCATTTCTTCATGCTGTTAATAAATTTAATTTCACTATCAGAGCGATAGTTGTTGATAAATCTCTGGTAAAAAGCCCAGAACTTAAGAATAACAAGAATTCTTTTTATAGCTATATTATAAAATTAGTTTTAGAACACAGCAATAATAGTATCCTGGATGCAAAGATTAGGATTGATGGCAGTGGAGATAGAACATTCCGCAAAAGCTTTTTAACTTATCTCCGCAAACAGTTAAATTCCAAACAGAAAATAGTAATGAAAAATTGCAAGATGGTTGATTCCAAATCAGACGAATTAATTCAAATGGCTGATATGGTAGCAGGGAGCATTAGGAGGTTTTATGATCTAAAAAAGGATGACGGGAAAATATATAAGGCTATTATCAAGAAACATATTGTTGATGAATGGCCATTCAGATAACAAAAAATAGCCCTTCCGGGCTATCTCCAATCACGTTCCTATTCTAGTTGTCCTAGACACGCCACCGTCCGATGACAGTTCAGAATACAGGTTTTTGTAACTTTAGTATAGCATAATTTATTGATATATCCAAATTAAAACCGAATTGTCAACTCATTTGATATATTAATTTATAGTTGATAAGATTTTAAGCTTCTTCTCAAGAGCCTGGTTTTAGATATACTAGATATATGAAGAAAGTACCCCTTTTGTTAGCAATATTTTTGCTTTTATTCGCGGTGGTTTTTATTAAGAATTATTCGAATAATAAAAAGGAATCTATAAACCCTGTAGCGCAAATTGAAAACGGGCAACAAGATCCTTTAACAATTTCTGCTATGAGGGCTGGAGTTTATCCTGGTTCTAATTTAAAGATAGAGGAAACTTTAGAGGACGGGGAAAATTACCACCAGTATATTGCCTCATATTTATCTGATGGGTTAAAAATCTATGGACTGTTGACTATACCTATTGGTAACAAACCTGCTGGTGGTTGGCCTGTTATTATCTTTAACCACGGTTACATCCCGCCAACACAGTATAGGACTACAGAAAGATATACCGCTTATGTAGATGCTTTTGCCAGAGACAGCTATATTATTTTCAAGCCAGATTACCGAGGGAATGGTTCTTCAGAAGGTGCTCCTGAAGGATCTTATTATTCTCCAGCTTATACAGTTGATGTATTAAATGCTTTAGCTTCTGTTAAAAAATTACCTGATGTTAATCCTAATAAAATAGGCATGTGGGGGCATTCTTTGGGAGGAAATATTACCTTAAGAAGTTTAGTTATTTCTCCTGATATTAAGGCTGCAGTAATTTGGGGAGGAGTGGTAGGCACTTATGATGATCTAATGAATAACTGGCAAAGAAGGGCAACTTACAGCACGCCTCCTAACGAGCTTGCTTTGCGTAACCGGAGCCGGGCCGATTTAATTCAAAAATATGGTACCCTACAGCAAAATCCAAAATTCTGGCAGTCTATTGACCCTAATTATAATTTACAATTCGTTAGTGCCCCTGTGCAACTTCATGCAGGTTTATCTGATGAAGAGGTGCCCTGGCAGTTTTCAGAAGGGTTAAAAGCACGATTGGGCCAGGCTGGAAAATATTCAGAGTTTTATACTTACTCCGGGGCTGATCATAATATTTCTGAGCCTTCATTTAGTCTGGCCATGCAAAGATCAGTTAATTTCTTTAATAAGTACTTAAAATAAAAACTGATTTAGGTTACAATGAAATTACCTTATGTCTGAGTATATTAAGCTTTTTGAGGAAGTTGATATTAATGATATTGCTGGGGTGGGAGGTAAGAATGCTTCTTTGGGGGAGATGATTCAAGCTTTTAAAGATACTAATATCAATATCCCCGGTGGTTTTATAGTGACTGCTACTGCATATAAGCATTTTTTATCTCAGACAGGACTGGCTGACTATATTAATCAACAACTGTCTGGTTTAGATACTAGAAATTTAGGTCAGTTAGAAAGATGTGGCGCAAGCATTAGGGCTAAAATTAGGAATGCTGATTTTCCCGAAAGCTTAAAACTTGCTATCAATGAAGCCTTTAAAAAAGTTGAAAACAGGTTTGGTCAGGGTTCTGATTATGCAGTCCGTTCCTCAGCCACAGCAGAAGATTTACCAGAAGCATCTTTTGCTGGCCAGCAGGAAACTTATTTAAATGTTAGAGGAGAGGAAAATATTTTAACAGCCATTAAAAATGCCATGGCCTCACTTTTTACCAATAGGGCTATTTCTTACAGGGCAGATAAAGGATTTAGCCATTTAAAAGTTTACTTATCTGTAGGAGTACAGAAAATGGTTAGGTCAGACTTGGGTTGTTCCGGGGTAATGTTTACTCTGGATACTGAAACAGGTTTTAAGGATATAGTGCTTATTAATTCTTCCTGGGGTCTGGGTGAAATGATAGTCCAGGGCGAGGTAATACCAGATGAGTTTTTAGTCTTCAAAAAAACTTCAGCAATTATAGAAAAGAAATTAGGGAGTAAGGTTAGAAAGATGATTTATGGCAGTACTAAGCCGACTCAAATTATTGAAACTTCCAAAAAGGAACAAGGATCATTTACATTAAATAATTCAGAAATCTTAATATTAGCTAAATGGGCAATGAAAATTGAGGACCATTATAGTAAGAAGAAACATAAATGGACTCCCATGGATTTGGAATGGGCCAAAGATGGAATAAATAATAAACTATATATTATTCAAGCCAGGCCAGAAACAGTTAATGCAGTCAAAGATTATTCCAAAATAAAAGAATATGTCATGCAGGAAGAGGGGGTTAAGCTAGCAGCAGGTATATCTGTAGGCAACAAAATTGCTGCTGGTCCAGCCAGAGTAATTTTAGATCCTAAAAATATTAAATCATTCAAAAAAGATGAAGTATTAATTACCAAAATGACTGATCCTGATTGGGAGCCAATTATGAAAATTGCCTCAGGGATTGTGACTGATGAAGGGGGAAGGACCTCCCATGCAGCCATTGTTTCCCGGGAGCTGGGTATTCCTGCAATTGTTGGTTGTACCAATGCTAGCTCTAAAATTAAAAATGGGCAAGAGGTGACTGTTGATTGTTCTGATGACGAAGGCAGGGTTTATAAGGGAAAATTGAATTTTAAAATCATTGAAGATGATGTTAAAAAAATCCCTCAGCCGAAAACTCATATTATGATGAATATAGCTACACCTTCAACTGCTTTTGAAAAATCATTTTTACCAAATAAAGGAGTGGGACTGGCGAGAGAGGAATTTATTATAGCCTCAGATATTGGGATTCATCCCTTATCTTTAATCAACTATCAAAATTTGCCTAAATTAGTTAGAGAAAAAGTAGATCAAAAAACTTTAGGGTATGCAGATAAAGAACAATTTTATATAGATAAGCTAGCTTTTGGTGTAGCCAGAATTTCTACAGCTTTTTACCCAAACCCTGTAATTGTTAGATTTTCTGATTTTAAAAGCAACGAGTATAGATCGTTGCTGGGCGGTTATTTATTTGAGCCAGTTGAGGAGAATCCAATGATTGGTTTTAGGGGGGCTTCCAGATATTATTCTTCAGATTTTGCCCCTGCTTTTGTGTTAGAGATTAAGGCACTCTTAAAAGTAATTGACGGGATGGGTTTAACCAATACAGCAGTAATGGTGCCTTTTTGCAGGACTCCTGAAGAAGGCAAAAGAGTGGTAAAACTTTTGGAAGATAATGGATTATCCAGGAGAAAATTCCCCAAACTTAAAATTTTTGTGATGTGTGAGATACCGGCTAATGTTTTACTAGCTGATCAATTTCTGGATGTGTTTGATGGGATGAGTATAGGAAGTAATGATTTAACACAACTGACTTTAGGTATTGACAGGGATGGCAATGAGAAAATAAAAGGGATTGCTAATGAGAATGATGAGTCAGTTAAGATTTTAATTTCGGAAGTTATTAAAAAGTGTAAGGCCAGAGGGAAATATATAGGAATTTGCGGTCAAGCCCCATCTGATTTTCCAGAGTTCGTTAAGTTCTTAGTAAAAGAGGGAATAGATAGTATTTCCTTAAATCCTGATACAGTAGTTAAAACTACCCTTGATGTTTACAAATTAGAACAAAAATAACCTGATGAAGATA
>JACPEW010000004.1 GCA_016183305.1 Candidatus Daviesbacteria bacterium | reverse complement strand
CTATTTTAGGTTTTAAAACAGCTCCCTGGGGTATTATATAAACAAATTCTGCTTCAAAAATCTCATTGTTATCTTTAGTGCCTGTTAATATCACAAAATCATTTATTTTTGCTTTCGGATTAACTGGTAAAACTGCTGCTACATTTTTTAGTCCATCAGTTTTTAAGGTAGTAAGTTTGTCTGAGATAGAAATTATTTTACCCCATTGGTAAGTTTTTTGTTCAGCTTTAGGAGCAGGCAATAAAATGACTTTTTTTGCAATCAGCACTCCTGTCTCATCAGTATCGCCTAAAGTAGCAACATAATCCTCCAAAGAAATAGTTTTACTTGAGAATTTAGTTTTTGATTTAATTTCACTTTCCCAGATAGTATCTTGATTTAAACTAACTATCTTTGGACCTGAGTTAGTGGCTAAGGTTAAAGAAGTATCTGATTTTGATTTAATTTTTCCAACATAAGCTTTATCTTTTAACTTACGGTTTACTTCCTGTTTTAATTTAGCAGCTTTTGAAGCAATCTGTTTTTTAAGCTCCTCAAGTTTAGATTTAATATCAGCTGATGGAGTGGAGTCAGCAGCATGTACAGGAAAAGTCAAAAGGTAAAAGTTAAAAGTCAAAAATACAAGTATAAAGTTAAAAGTTTTAAAACTTTTGAATTTTGAATTTTGAATTTTTATCATAGCTTCTCCTTTGAGTAATAAACTGTTCTTTCGGTAGACCTAGAATCACCTGTTGCATCAAACACTACAGCAGTAATCCTGTTAACGCCTTCCTGCAGTTCTACAATGGTAGAAAAAGAACCATTTTGCTTAGATTCAATTACCGAATCAGTATTATCAGTAGAAATTAGAACTTCTTTTGAAGGCGCAGTTTGTCCGGAAACAATAATAGTTGATGAGTAAGATAAACTATCTTGATCTGGTTGATCAAGATCTAACCGCAGGCTTTTAGGAGGGGTAGTAACTGGTCCGTTTAAGAAAAGATTAGTTGGTCTTTGGTATTGGATATTTATAATATAATAAAGGCCAGCTAAAAACATTAAGCTTAAAACAAAAATTAAAAAATGAGAAAAGATAAATTGTTTAGTAGTCAGTTTTTGGCTGAATTTCATGGATTAAACCATTTTAGCATATTGTTTAAAAAATGACTTTTTGCTAGTATGCATTTCTATGGATTTATACTGGTATGGTCAAGCATGTTTTAAGATAAAAGGTAAAAAGACAGCAGTATTAACCGATCCTTTTGATCCAGAGTTTGTTGGATTAAAAGTCCCCAAAGATTTACAATCAGATATAGTTTTATCAACTCATGATCATAAAGATCATAATTTTGTTTCAGCAGCTATTAGTTCACGGGGCATAAAGCCAATGATTTTTGATAAACCAGGAGAGTATGAAGTGGCTGGGGTTGTGATAACAGGGATAAATTCTTTCCATGATAACTCAGAAGGTAGTCAAAGGGGAAAAAATACTATCTTCCATTTGTTTTTTGATGGTTTAGATATTGTTCATTTAGGGGATTTGGGACAAAACAAACTTTCTGAGGAACAGGTGGCAGAAATTGGACAAACAGATATTTTACTTATTCCTGTTGGATCAATTTATACCATTGATGCCAAAGCAGCCTCAGATATTGTATCCCAGCTAGAGCCCAAGATTATCATTCCCATGCACTATAAATTAGATGGATTAAAGTTTGAGCTTGATGGTGTTGAGAGTTTTTTGAAAGAAATGGGAGTAGAAAATATCAGCCCCCAACCAAAGCTTTCTATTACCAAAGAAAAACTGCCTGAAGAACCACAAGTTGTGGTATTAAGTAAAAGTTAATGGCAGATTCTATTACCAAGCTTCCTCCGCAGAATATAGAAGCAGAACAATCCCTTTTGGGAGCTTTGCTCATTGATAAAGAAGCAATTGTCCGTATCTCTGAACTTTTGCATCCTTCCAGTTTTTACCGGACTGACCAGCATGGAGCAATTTTTGAAGCGGTGCAAAGTTTATTTGAAAGGCGTGAGCCAATTGATTTGGTGACCGTGACAGAGGAGCTTAAAAGAAAAAGCCTTTATGACAAGATTGGTGGATCTGCTTATTTGACCTCTTTAGTAAATGTGGTGCCTACTTCTGCTCATATTGAATATTATGCCAAGATAATTAAAGACCATGCTTTAAGAAGAAATTTGATTGCTGAAGCTACAGCAATAATCAAAAAGGCCTATAATGAAAGTGAACCAGTAGAAAAGCTATTAGAAGAAGCTGAAACAGGAATATTCTCTTTATCTCAGGAACATGTTAGCAGGGACTTTTTACCAATTAAGGATGCTTTAACTGAGTCTTTTGATAGATTAGATGAGCTGCAAAAATCCTCAGGAAAACTCAGGGGAGTACCAACTGGATTTAAGGATTTGGATAACAAACTTGCTGGGATGCAAAACTCTAACTTAATTATTTTAGCTTCTCGGCCAGGTCAAGGAAAAACCAGCATGGCTTTGAATATTGCCCAATATGTGGCTGTTTCTGCAGGTCTGCCTGTAGGGATTTTTTCTTTGGAGATGAGCCAGGAAGAGCTGGTAGACAGGTTGTTGGTGGGACAGGCTGATATTGATGCTTGGAAGCTAAAAACAGGCAGGCTGGATGAAAAAGACTTTGATAAGTTATCTTTAGCAATGGGTGAGTTGGCTGAGGCTCCTATTTTTATTGATGATACCCCCGGTATTTCTATTTCTGAGATGAGAACTAAAGCTAGAAGATTACAAATAGAACATGGACTCAAGTTTTTAATTGTGGATTATTTGCAGCTGGTTAAGGGTAGGAGTTTAGAAAACAGGGTTCAGGAAGTATCTGAAATCTCCCAAAGCTTAAAAAACTTGGCAAGGGAGTTAAAAGTTCCAGTTTTGGCCATTTCCCAATTATCTAGGGCTGTTGAACAAAGAGGGACTAAAAGGCCGCAACTGGCAGATTTGCGGGAATCAGGAGCCATAGAACAAGATGCTGATGTTGTGATGTTTATTTGGAGAGAAGATCCAGAGCATCCTGAACAAGTTAAATTAGATATCCAAAAACACAGGAATGGAGCAACAGGAGATATTGATTTGATGTTTAAAGCAGACAGAACCAAGTTTTATGGGATGGAAAAAATGAGGGCTAAGCCTAAAGAAGCTGCAGCTTAAAAAATAATAATAGTAGCTATTAAAAGATAAACTGATAAACTGATTAAATCCTGGGAAATAGTGGTAAAAGGTCCTGCTCCGAGTGCTGGATCACGGTGTTCCTTAAAAATAATCTCAGGGACTATTAAAGCTACCACAGGAGCTATGGCTCCATTGATCAGCATTGATATACCCACAGTTAGGGCTACCGTGTCAGAGTTGAGCCAAATCTTAGCAAAAAGCCCTAGTAACAGTCCAAAAAATAGGCCAAAGGTTAAACCAATCAATATCTCTTTAGCAAGATAAGACCAGAAGCTGTCTTTAAACTTAGCTAAGTGTCTAATATAAATATTTTCTGTTTGAGTGCCTATTGCATCAGACATATAGATAATTACAGGCAGGAAAAAAGCTAAAGCTATATTTTTAGATAAAGTTTGTTCAAAGTTAGCAACGACAACAGTAGCTATAATTCCACCAAAAAGGCCTAAAATTAACCAGGGAAGACGTTGTTTGATTAAAAAAGACAGCCTTTCTTTTGTATCATCCTCAAGTTGAAATCTAACCATAATACCAGTATAGCATTAAGAGTACCCAGGGTGGGATTTGAACCCACATGGTCGTGAGACCACACGATTTTGAGTCGTGCGCGTAAACCGTTCCGCCACCTGGGCGTAAGTTGTATTATACCAGCTTTTAGGCTAAACTTAAGCCTATGAAAAGTGTCAGACTTCCATCTCATGTTATGCCTGAAAGATATAAAATTTTACTCAAGCCAGATTTAAATGAGTTTACCTTTACAGGGGAAGAAACGATCTCTCTAGTTTTAGAAAAACCTACTAAACAGATTACCCTTCATGCTGCTGAGCTAGAGATAGAATCAGCTGAATTTATTCATCAAAACCAGGAAACCCGGGTTGGAAAAACTAGTTATGATAAAAAAGCAGAAACAGCCATTTTAACTTTCCCAAAAAAACTGGCGGCTGGTAAAGGCCAACTTAAATTAACTTTTAGAGGCATTTTAAACGATAAAATGAGAGGTTTTTATAGAAGCAAGTATGAAGTAGGGGGAAAAGTAAAACATTTGGCTACTACTCAATTTGAATCCACAGATGCAAGGCGCGCTTTTCCTTGTTTTGATGAGCCCAATAGAAAAGCTATTTTTGAAGTGAGTTTAATAATTCCTAAAGGAACAAAAGCTATTTCCAATACTATTGAAACAGCAGTTAAAGAGCATGAGGGTGATTACCAGATTATTGAGTTTGCACCAACCCCTAAAATGTCTACTTATCTTTTAGCTTTTATTGTAGGAGATTTTGAGTATATTGAGGAGAAAAGGAAAAATGGGAAAGTTAGAGTTTTTACTACTCCAGGCAAAAAAGCTCAAGCAAAATTTGCTTTAGATGTAGCTGTTAAATGTCTAAATTTTTATGAGGATTATTTTGGAATAGAGTTACCTTTCCCTGTGCTGGATATGATTGCTATTCCAGATTTTGCTGCTGGAGCAATGGAAAATTGGGGAGCAGTTACTTACCGGGAATCTACACTCCTTATTGATGAGGAACGGTCATCTACAGGTAATAAACAATGGGTGGCCTTAGTAATTGCCCATGAGCTGGCTCATATGTGGTTTGGGGATTTGGTAACAATGAAGTGGTGGACACATCTTTGGTTGAATGAGGGTTTTGCCTCTTTTATAGAATATTTGGCAATAGATCATATTTTCCCCCAGTGGGATATTTGGACCCAGTTTGTGGGGACTGAGTTGGAAGAAGCCTTAGAACTTGATGCTTTAAAAAATACCCATCCTGTTGAGGTAGAAGTTGGTCATCCTGCAGAGATTGCAGAGATTTTTGATAAGGTGTCTTATTCTAAAGGAGCCTCAGTTTTAAGGATGTTGATGTCATATTTAGGAGAAAAAGATTTCCGGAAGGGTTTGCAACATTATCTAAAAAAATATGCTTACTCAAATGCGCAAACTTTAGATTTATGGAATTCTTTAGAACAAGTTTCTGGTAAACCAGTTGTTAAGGTGATGAAAAGCTGGACTTCTAAACCAGGCCATCCAGTGGTAAGGTTGCAGCGGGCCCACACTGAAAGCGGGGAGGGCAACAGACTACAGTTAACACAATCCAGGTTTTTTTCCAGCTCTATTTCTAAGAAGGAGTCTAAAGATAAGACTGTCTGGAGTATACCTGTTAGTGTCATTTTGGGGAGCGGAGCGACACCAGAATCTAGTAGTAAGGATTCTGGACAAGTCTGCAGTCCGCAAAGCGGGCCCAGAATGACAAAGATCTTAATGGATAAAAAGTCAATAAGTATTGATGTCCCAAAAGATGGGTGGATTAAGTTAAACGCTGGAGAAACATCTGTGGTTAGGGTGAGTTATCCAGAGGAATATCTTAAAGGCCTAGAGCAGGCTGTGAAAGATGGTAAATTATCTGCCCCAGATAGACTGGGATTAATAAGGGATATTTTTGATTTAGCAGAAGCAGGAGAAACTCAAACTCATCTGGCTTTAGAACTCACATCCAAGTTTACCCAGGAAGAAGATTATGTAGTTTGGTCTGAGATTACTGCTAATTTAGCAAAGCTAGAATCTTTAATAGCTTATGAACCTTTTTACCAGGATTTTAGGAATTATGGTCAGAAAATTTATAACAACATTGTTAAAAAAGTTGGTTGGGTTAAAAGACCAGGAGAAAAGCATACAGATTCTTTACTTAGAAGCATGGTTTTATATAGATTTGGTTCTTTTGGTGACAAGGAAACTATTCAAAAAGCCCAAAAATTATTTGGTAGCAAAGGATTAGATCCTGATTTAAGAGGAGTGGTTTATAACTTGATAACAGAAAATGGAGGATTAAAAGAATTTAATACTTTAGTCAGGATGTATAAAGGGGAAGATAACCAGCAAGAAAGAGACAGAATAGGCAGAAGCTTAGGAGTGTTTAAAGATAGGGATTTACTTGAAAAAGCCCTGGATTTTGCTATTTCTGAACATGTTAGATTTCAAAACAGCTTACAAATTATTGCTTCTGTTTGGGGCAATTCTCATGGCAGGTATTTAGCCTGGGAGTTTATTAAAAAGCATTGGCAGCTTCTTAAAGACAGGTATGCAGGAGGACATTATTTTACTAGGGTTTTCTCTCCAGCAGGTGAGTTTACTAAAGTTTCTGATGCTCTAGATTTGGAAAGGTTTATTAAGAAGAATCCTGCTCCTGAAGCTAAAAGAACCATAGCTCAAGTTTTAGAACAAGTCTATTCAAATGCCCAGTGGCTTGCAAGAGATAGGAAAAATATGTTACATTTCTTTAAAACTTATGCTTAATGTCACAGAACTTAGGAATAATACTTTTTATAAAGAAGGCAATAATATTTTGCAGGTTGTAACTTATGAGCATGTCAAAATGGGCAGGGGGAGTGGGACTATTAAACTTAAAGTTAGAAATGTCAGGACTGGTTCTGTGGTAGAAAAAACCTTTATAACTGGAGCAAGGGTAGATGAGGCTAATGTTAGCAAGAAGAAAGCTCAATTTCTCTACAAAGATGGAGATAACTTTTCTTTTATGGATCCAATTAGCTTTGAACAATTTACTATTTCCTCCCAAGTCCTGGGAGATCAAGCAAAATATCTAAGAGACGGTATAGAAGTTACTTTAGTAGTTTCAGATGAGGAAGCTTTAGGTTTAGAGTTGCCAGCTAGTTTAACTTATACAGTTGCTGAAACAGGTCCAGGTGAAAAAGGTAACTCTGTTTCTAATGTTTTTAAAGAAGCAGTTCTAGATAATGGATTAGTAGTAAAAGTACCTATGTTTATTGGTAATGGAGAAAAGATAAAGGTAGATACTAGATCTGGGGAGTATATAGAAAGAGTTAAGTAATTCAAAATTCAAAATGTTTTTCAAACTGCCTCCGGCAGAACAAAATTACAATACTTTTGACTTTTAACTTTTGACTTTTTGCTTTATACTAATACCATGGCTAAAAAGATTACTAAAGCTTTAATACCTGCAGCAGGCTTTGGAACCAGGTTTCTTCCTCAAACCAAAGCTCTTCCTAAGGAAATGCTTCCAATAGTTGATAAGCCTGTTATTCAATATGTGGTAGAGGAGGTAGTTGCCTCTGGTATAGAGAATATCATTATTGTGACAGGCGCTACTAAAAGAGCAATTGAAGACCACTTTGATGTGCCTAACCAGGATTTAGTCCAGAATTTAATCAATGGTAAAAAAACAGAAGTTTTAGAATATTTAAAACATATCTCAGATATGGCTAATTTTATTTATGTCAGGCAAAAAGGCCCTTACGGTAATGGTACCCCTGTTTTAGCAGGGGAAGCAGTAATAGAAGATGAGCCTTTTGCTGTTGTTTGGGGAGATGAGTTTATTTATGCTGATCCACCTAGGCTGTCTCAAATGATTAAGGTTCATGAAAAATATGGGGGGATTGTCATTTCTGGGATGAGAATCCAGAATAAAGCAGACTTAAAGCGTTATGGTGTGGCTGATTTAGAACCAGTTGAAGGTAATGTTTTTAAGATTAAAGGGATTGTGGAAAAGCCAGACCCTGATGAGGCCCCATCAAATATTGCTATGGTGGGAGCATATATTTTACCTCCAGAAATCTTTTCTGCCTTAAAAAGTCTTAAGCCTGGTAAAGGAGGAGAGATTTGGTTAGTTGATGCAATTAATTTGTTAAAAGATAAAGGCGTGCCCATTTATGCTGTAGAGATTGAAAATGGTAAGTATTATGACACTGGCAATAAATTAGAATATATGAAGACTGTAGTAGATTTAGCTTGTAAACATCCTGAGATTGGTGAAGAGTTTAATAAATATTTGCAAAACTTAGTGCAGAATTCTAAGAACTAAAACCAGTCCTGTAACTGAGGCCGCCTGAGTTAGGATTCCCCAAGGCATTTTTGCTCTTCTGTTAATCTCATGGCCAAAATTATAGAAGGCTGAGAAAGGGAAAAACTTCCAGCCAAATAACCAATAAGGAACTTGTAAAAGGTCCCATGATTCAGAAATAAATATAGCTAAGGCTAAATATAAATAATTAGTGCTATTACCAAAAAGAATAAAAGTTAAGATTACTCCAAGGATTAAATCGCCTGCAGCCTCTAAAAAAAGCAAGATTTTACTCTTGCTTCTCCAGCCTAAGCCAAAATCCCAATGAGGGATCATGTCTGCAATAGGATGAGAAATAGCTATAAGGGGTATGCCGATAGCCGGATTTGGAACAGAAGCAGCAATTGCTCCACCGATTAATGCATGCGCTGTTGCGGTCATGTGTTTAGTCAGTGTATCACGTTTTGTCAATTTGATTCAAATATAATGTTATGGTAAGCTCATGAGTATGGCTCCGGTACTTTTCTCAATTGGCAGCATCAACGCCTCTTCGTTTGGCGTTTTTTTGATATCAGGATTTATATTTGGAGTATTTTTAATCTGGAGACTTTGCAGAGCTTGGGATATAAACGAAGAAAAAGCTTTGGATTTAATGCTTTTAACCTTTATTGGGGGTTTGCTGGGAGCAAGAATTTACTTTGTAATAGAAAATTTTTCCTTATTTAGCGCTTCAGCATTAAATTTTATTTTGATAAATAAAGTACCTGGTTTTAATTTTTGGGGAGGATTTTTAGGAGGCTGGTTAACTTTATACTTTTTTGCTAAGCGTTTCCGTATCAATTTTTGGCAACTGGCTGATATTGCTTTAGTAGGATTTATAGGCGGGTTAATCTTTTCTGATATAGGTTGTCTGCTGGGAGGGTGTAACATTGGTATTCCTTCAAAAGCGTTTTTTGCAGTTACCCAACAAGGATTAGTTGGGAGACGTTGGCCTGTTCAAGCAATTGAAGCTATATTACTTTCTTTTGTTTTAATCAGGATTTGGTCACAGGCTACTCATTTCCACCAAAGGGGAAAAATAGTCAGTCTTGGGTTTATTTATATAGGCATAATTGGGTTTATACTTGAACCTTTAAAGCAGGATCATTCAGGGGCAATCTTTTCTTTGGTTATAACCATTTTAGGAATAACTATTTATTATCTGATTACCAAGCAGAGCCCAATTAAACACCTGCAACAGGTAAAAATATTTATCATGGATTTTATTATTGATGAAAGATTTAGAAGTAAAGTCCTTCAAATCATAATTAAAAGCTGGTATAATCAGAAAGCAAATTTCATTTGGAAACTCAAGAATTGGAAGAAAATATTAAGGAGGTTTAATGTTAAGTTTTCCTAAACAATCTTTGGATTTTATTAAAAAGTATTTACATAGGCAACAAAAAGAAATAGATAAGAATTTAAAAGAAGTAGAGGAGGATGATCCAGCGAGAAGTCCTGCTTTGGCAGAATCTTCAGAGCCTGGGACAGATTCATATATTGCTGATACCCATGCAAAAAATTTAGTTTTAGGGGAAATTTTAAAAAGAACAAAAAACAGTATTAAAACTGCTCTTTTTAAACTAAAAAAAGGTGGGTATGGCAAATGTGAGAAATGTGGTAATCAGATTGAATTAGGCAGGCTGCTTGCTATGCCTACAGCCCAATATTGTGTCTCCTGCTCCAAAAAGGTTATTAAATAAGTGATAGAAAAAGTTAAATAAAATAGCTTTAAGAATAACTAGTTAACCGCTCCGGAGTTGTCTGATTTTAGAGATGAATGCTAGATGATTGACAAGAATAGGTTCTGAGTACAATTTTGTTTGGGTAATATCTCCATATACTACTTACGACGTATTATTGTCAGTTCAAAAAGTCCTCCCTAACAGCTTCATAAGTATGATTAGCATCAATAAATAATAGTCTTATCGGATCCTGCCAACTTATTAAAGCATCAGTAGAAGTTATTACGGGAGGAACAATCCAATCTTCGATTCCAGCATCTTTAATATTTTGTCGGAAAACAAATTCTGTCGTCCCTTCACTAGGCATATGAGAGGCTTGGGTGCCTCCTGGTTGATGCTCAGGAGAGCCTAAATGGGTATCAATAGCATAAATAATTCTCTATGTGCTTGTTTGCTACCGCAGGCTAAGAAAACAGTGGACCTTCCCGTTATATTTGACAATACCAGACCATTACGATCATAATAGAAACTATAAGGATAAAAAAGGTATAAATGAAAACAGGCAGATTTCATATTATTTTGGATTTGGAAAAAGTTGATAACCAGATATTAAATGATGAGGAAGGGTTAAAGAAGTTTTTAGTTGAGGTAACAGAAAAAATTGATATGCATGTTCTGTATGGTCCAGTAGTGGTTAGTGGTATTCCAGAAAATCCTGGGCTTTCGGGGTTTGTAATTATTGATTATTCACATGTTTCAACACACACCTTTACCAGAAATGGAGAAGCAGAGGTTGATATATTTTCCTGCAAGCCTTTTGATAAAGAAAAAGCCACAGAGACTGTTTTAAATTATTTTAAAGTTTCTAAGTCTTCTATACGTTTCCAAGAGGTTTGCTGGGTATAAAATAAATGAACTGGTTATTCTTTGCTCTTCTTGCCCCTGCTTTGTATGCAGTAATTAATTTTGTTGATAAATATTTACTAGAAAAAGTTATTAAAGATTACCGCGGGATGCCTGTTTATACTGCATTAAGTGGTTTGATTGTAGGAACGATTTTATGGATAGTGAACGGTTTTCCAGTACTTGGCGTAAAAGATACAGTGCTAGTGTTATTAACAGGTATATTATCTATTTTTGGTTTTGTCCTTTATTACAGAGCATTGCTGCTGGAACAAACCAGTAAGATTGTAATCCTTTTTCAAGTGACCCCGGTATTTGTTTTAACTTTATCAATGTTTTTTTTAAAAGAAACAGTTAGTTTAAAAGCTGCCCTAGGGTTTTTATTAGTATTGTTTGCAGCAATCAACATGGCATCTTTAGGTGATAAAAAATCCTTAAAACCTTCCAGGGCATTTTTACTGGTTTTAATTTGTGATTTATTTATAGCTTCAGCTTATGTGTTATTTAAATTTGTTTCAGAAAACAATACCTTTGGACAAATGATTAGTTATGAAAGCTGGGGAATATTTTTAGGGGGAGCGATACTTTATATGGTTTTTCCTTCTATCAGAAAAGCATTTGCTATTAATAACAGTAAAATTCCTGTTTGGGGTTTAGGGGCAGTGATGGTTAATGAATCAATTTATGTGGGAGCAAAATTATTTACATACCTGGCAATCACTTTAGGATCAGCTTCAATAGTAAGTGTATTAGAAGGAACACAGGTATTTTATGGAATTTTGTATGGATTTATTTTGACCTTAATTGTTCCAAGAGTCTTTAAGGAGGATATTAGCAAAAAAGGTTTGATTAGGATTTTTATTTTAGCCTTTATTGCTTTTTTGGGAATTTGGTTGCTAAGCTGATGATGTTTTGTGGGAGATGGTATATTTTTTTAGGAAAAACTTTGGCCCATAAGACATTTTAGATTTTCTTAGTCCTTCTATTCCTAAATCTTGTTCGTGACTGAGGAGTTGACCGTCTAAATCTATTAAATATCTTGCTGTGATGCTTCTTAAATAGGGGAAAATACCTTGATAATTAGTATCAGCTTTTTCAAACAAATTCATAGTATACCCATCTGTTAGTATTTCATTAATTGAGAAAGCAACTAACTTTTTCTCTATATAAATACCGATACAAATAAGATTTAAACGTTTCCCAAGCTGAAGCACCTTTTTGATAGCAAATAATTCATTTTCCACCTCTTTATCAGTTCTGTCTTTAAGTTTTTGCCAATGATAGAAAAGATTTAGCATTTCAGTTCGAATTTGAGGGTTAGCTATATCAAGTAATTGATGAGAAGACTGGTAAAGCCTTTTAAATCTGTTAATGAAATTTCTTTTATCCCGATGCTGGTTACCTTTAAAATCTTTTGCTTCTTCTAATAAATAAATATAGTCAAAATTATCCCTATCTTCTTGTATTTCGAATTGGTGAAGTATTTGAGGATCTGCTTTGAGGACTGCCTCTGGGATTAATTTTAGTTTAGGATGAAGGCCATTTTTTTTAGATTCATAAAGAAGAGTCTTAATTGTTTGATTCACCAGGTTTATGCCTATAAAGGTATAAAAAGGTTCATTGGTTAAATAATCTCTAAGCCTGATAACTAAATTACTATTAAGTTCAGATAAATAAGTTTCCTCGCCACCCCAACTTATTAAAGAAGTAAAGTTAAAATCTGAGTAAGGAGGGTGTTTTAGTACATGTTTTTCTACATGAGGTTTGTGTTCAAAGGATAGCTTGATAAATTTTGGGAACACTGGAATCATTTAAAATCGATTATACACCCTCAAAACAGGAGTTGACATTGAATGCTAGTAATGCTTTACTGAAATTATGCTGAAAACTCTAAATAAAGAATGGTCAGCTAAGATAGCCACAGTTTTTTTTGTCTTTATGACAATTTGGTGGTTAACAATTTTTTTACCAGGTTCTAAAGAAACTTTCCAGAATTATCTTTTTGCTGCGACATATGGTTTGATTTGTTTATGGGGCGGAAGTTGGGGTTTAATAATCTCAAAAAAGTGGGGAGGGTTTTCTTCGGCAATTGGCAGGGCTATTATTTTTTTTTCGCTAGGACTTTTAGCACAAGAATTTGGTCAGTTAGTATTCAGCTACTATAATATTTTTCTCAAGATAGAAATTCCTTATCCTTCGTTAGCAGATGTGGGGTTTTTTGGCAGTATTCCATTCTATATTTTTGGTATGGCATACTTAGCTAAGGCTGCTGGATCAAAATTTTCCTTAAATACGATTACAAATAAATTACAAATAGTAGTTGTACCGGTTTCAATGCTGATGATTTCTTATCTGCTTTTTTTGAAAGGCTATGAGTTTGATTTTAGTGATCCTCTAAAAGTTTTTCTTGATTTTGGTTATCCTTTTGGAGAAGCGTTTTATATATCAGTTGCAATTTTAGCTTATTTTCTGTCCAGAAAATTATTAGGAGGAGTAATGAAAAGTAGGATACTGCTTTTAATAGGTGCTTTTGTAATGCAATATTTGGCAGATTTTAATTTCTTGTACCAGAATAGCCAGGGTACATGGGTTAATGGAGGATATGGTGACTATATTTATTTTCTAGCTTATTTTGTTATGACACTAGGATTGATACAATTTAGAACAGTTTTAGATAAACTGAATTAGTTAAGGTTTTTTATGGATCCTTATGTTGAGGCGATTAGCCGGATAATTAAGGAACAACAGTCAATTATTGGTCCGGTTGCAATAGACCAGGCCAATAAGGTGACTGGACTGCAGGTTGGGGGAGCAGATGATGTTAAAATCACCGGAAATAAAAAAGAAGTATTAAATAATTTAGTTAACCAATATGCCAAGCTTTTTGGCAGGGCTTCAATAGAGGTATGCAAAGAAGCTTTTTCTTCTATAGCAGGTAAGATTAATCCTACTGAAGTTCCAGATATTCTTAAAAATTAACATAGAATCTGTTATTATTTATATAAGCAAAGCTTGTCGCTTAGCGATAGATTCCTGCTTTCGCAGGAATGACAGAAGGATAACTTCATGGTATCAGAAGAAAAATTAGTTGCTTTTTTAAAACTCCAGCAAACAGTTTTAGATATAAAAGACAGCACTAAAATATTAGAACATTTACTGCCTAAAGCTTTAACAGAGCTAACTTTAGTAGGTTATCCGTATATTTTTTTGTCTGCCATATTTACTGATTTTTCTGGGAAGGAAAAACAGACCTTTTCTATAGATACAGACCATAATACTGTCGGAGAGGTAACTAAAACAGAAAACTTATTTCAAAAAGGCAGTGAATGGGAGATGAAGGTAATGTATGGAGAAGCAGCAATAGTGTCTGATGTAGCTTATTTTATTAATCCTGCTTATCCACAGTTGTCTAGTATTCACTCGCTTTTAATTCTACCAATACAACATGTCCGGGAGCTGAGAGGTCTTTTAGTGCTGGCCCGCTGCGCTTCAGCAGACCAAATAACTGCAGAGGAAATTGAATTTGGTGAAATGTTAACACGTTTAATTGATCTTTCTTTTAGGCTGCAGGATACAGAAAGTTCTTTAACTAAGATTACTCAACAGGTCTATGAAATGAATACCAGGTTGCATCAGTTAGATAAGCTTAAGGATGATTTTGTCTCAATTGCCTCGCACGAATTAAGAACACCAATGACAGCTATACGCTCCTATGCTTGGATGGCTTTACACCGTTCTGATGTGCCTTTGTCTGCTACTTTGGAAAAATATGTTACTAGGATACTAATTTCAACTGAGCGTTTGATTAATTTAGTTAATGATATGTTGAATGTGTCCAGAATTGAATCCGGCAGGATTGAAATCAACCCTGAACCAGTAGATCTTTTATCTTTGGCTAGGGATATTATGGATGAGGTTTACTTATCAAAATCTCAAGAAAAGACTATTCAGTTTATAGTCGCAGAAAAATCTATTCCTAAGGTATTGGCTGATCCAGACAAACTAAGGCAGGTACTTCTTAATTTAGTAGGTAATTCGTTAAAGTTTACTCCTAATGGAGGGAAAATTGCTTTTGATTTTTTTACTGACGGTAAAGTAGTAGAAACTTCAGTAATAGATACAGGAGTAGGGATTTCCAAAGAGGATATGAGTAAATTATTTAATAAATTTTCCAGGTTAGATAATTCCTATACAGCAGCAGCCACCTCAGGTGGAACCGGATTAGGTCTTTATATCTCTAAAAATTTGGTTGAACTTATGCATGGCAAGATTTGGGTCCGTTCAGAAGGAGCAGGCAAAGGAACAACCTTTACTGTTTCTCTGTCTGTGGCTACACCTGAACTTTTGAAGGATATAGAAAAATACAGGGTAACATCTAAAGGTGAAGCCAAGGGTCTTGAGCCGGTAGCTATTTAGTGGTATAAAGAAACTGTATGGATAACCGGCAGAAAAGAATTTTAATTGTAGAGGATGATCAGTTTTTAAGGGAATTTTACCAAGAGCTTTTACAGGCAGAAGGATATTTTGTAGACTCAGCAGCCAATGGAGAAATAGGTTTTAGTAAACTTCAAAATAATGAGTATGATTTACTGCTTCTGGATATCATGCTTCCTAAAAAAGACGGGGCGCAAGTACTTAGGGATTTAAAAGTCAATCATCCCAAATCACCTAATCTGACAACTGTTGTTTTAACTAATCTGGGACAAGATTCAATTATAAAAGAATGTTTTGAATTAGGGGCTCAAGGGTTTTTGATTAAATCTGCCTTAAATCCTGATCAGGTACTCACAGAGGTAAAAAGTTATTTGAATAAAGCTCCTAATAATGGACAGTGAAATTATTGCTGTTATATCCACGTCCCTTTGGGACCTGCAATGACAAACCTAATTAGTGTTATTTATGAAGATGATTCTCTCCTGGTTTTAGACAAACCTGCTGGTTTAGTGGTAGATCCAGCAGAAACAGTAAAGAGTAAAACTTTAGCAGATATTTTGCAAAAGGATTTTGGTATTAAACTTTTAAGAGGCGGAATAGTTCATAGGTTAGACAAAGATACTTCAGGTTTGATTTTAGCAGCCAAAACGCAAGATGCTTTGGAGAATTTACAATCTCAGTTTAAGGAGAGGGTAGTAAGAAAAGAATATTTGGCTTTAGCTCATGGGTTTATTACAGAGGGAGGGATAATTGACGCTGCAATTGCCAGGAATCCAGAGAATAGGGAAAAGTTTATAGTAATGGAGGGTGAGGAGGCCAGGGAAGCAGTAACTGAGTATGAACCCCTGGAAAGGTTACAGTTTACAGGTGACAGGTTACAGGAAGTCTTTTTTGGTTTTAATAAAATTCAGTTTAAGAAACTGTCCACCACTCACTATAACCTGTTCACTTTTTTAAGGTGCAAGCCAAAGACTGGACGGACTCATCAAATTAGGGTACATTTAAAATATATTGGTAATCCAGTAGTGGCTGATGAGAGGTATGCCGGGCGTAAAACATACAGATTAGATAAAAGGTGGTGTCCTAGGCAATTTTTGCATGCAGCCAAGATTAGTTTTAAACATCCTAAATCAGGGGAATGGATGGAATTTGAGAGCGGATTGCCAGAAGATTTAAAAAAAGCACTTAGTTATTTGTCATCCTGAACAAAGTGAAGAATCTCTAGATTATTTAATCTTAAGATTTCTCGTTTCACTCGGAATGACAAGAGGGGATTATGGATAATATTTTTATACAGCTTGCTATAATTTTAGGTTTGTCTTCTGTTTTAGGTTTTATTACTTATAAACTGAAATTACCTCTCCTTATTGCTTATTTAGTAGGTGGATTATTAATTGCCCTGGTCGGGGTTTTTGATGTGCATACTTCTGCAGCTTTATCTTTCTTGCCAGAGATTGGGATTGCTCTACTTTTGTTTTTAGTTGGGATGGAATTAGATTTAAGAGAAATCAGAAGCTTGGGCAGGCCAATTCTGGCAGCAGGTATATTACAAATTTTTATTACTTCTGTTTTAGGTACTTTTATTGCCCAAAGCTTTGGGTTTACTTTAGCAGAGTCTATTTATTTAGGAATAGGTTTATCTTTTTCCTCAACTATTGTGGTAATTAAACTATTGCTGGAAAAAAAAGATATAAGGTCTTTATATGGGAAGTTGTCTGTAGGAATACTGCTTTTAGAGGATTTACTGGCAGTAATAATTTTACTGGGTTTAACTTCAACTACTTCTATGTTGGGTACTGGTTTAACCCAAGCTTTGCCGATTTTGGCTTTTATGGGAAAGGTTTTGGTTTTACTTAGCATCTCGCTTATTTTAAACCACTATATCTTAGGAGCTCTATTTAAAGCAGTATCTGAGTCTGCAGAATTATTGTTTTTAACAGCATTAGCTTGGTGTTTTATTTTTATCTCAGCATCAATATTAATGGGGTTCTCTGTAGTTATAGGAGCTTTTTTAGCAGGGGTGGCTTTAGCCTCATCTCCATACCACTATCAAATTCAGGGTAAAGTTAAGCCAATCAGAGATTTTTTTGTGGCTTTGTTTTTTGTCTATCTTGGCACTAAAGTTAATTTTACCCACATTACCCAACTTATTCCGCCAATTTTAATATTTACAATTTATGCAGTTTTAGCAAAACCTCTTATTTTTACTTTACTGCTTGGTACTTTTGGTTTTAGGAAACATACTATGTTTCATACAGCTATTACCTTATCCCATATCTCAGAATTTTCTTTGATTATCTTGTTAGTAGGTTTAAACCAGGGATTGGTGAGCCAGGAAGCTTTAACTGTAATTGCCTCAAGCGGGACTTTATCACTGATTATTTCTTCTGTGACTATCTCCAAGTCTAATGAGATTTATAGATTAATCACCAAATGGATAGGATTTTTTGAGAGGAAAAATTTAAACCGCTATAACAGTATTAAACCTGCAGAATTAGAAAATCATGTAGTACTTATAGGAGCTCACAGAGTAGGAGGAGAGATAGTTCGGTTTTTAAAAGCAGAAAAACAACCATTAGTAGTGTTAGATTTTAACCCTCATCAGGTAGAGATACTTTTAGCAGAAGGAATCCAGGTAATTTATGGGGATATGGGGGACCCTGAAGTTTTGGATATTCTAAATTTAGATAGAGCTAGACTAATTATTTCTACTGCCCAGGATGTTGAGGATAATAAAACTTTGCTGGAGGATTTAAAGTTTAGGAAAGCTAATATTAGGGTGATAGTTAGAGCAGAAGGGATTAAAGATGCCCAAAGCTTATATAAAGCAGGGGCAGATTTTGTAATTTTGCCTGAAGTAGTAGCAGGGGATTTATTGCTTCAGTTACTAAAAGACCACATAAATGATAGTAATTATTTCAAAGACAGACCAAGGATTGAGCTAGAAAAACTCTCCCGCAAAACCCTGGCCTGGGGTTAAAGTGAGTACTCACTTTAACGGGATAACTATATACTAGTCCGCTGGTATTAATAGGCAAAGGAGGAGAGGATATGCAGAGAGAGGTAAACAGATTAGGGGTAAGTAAATATTTTAAGGAAATTGTTTTTGCAGAAGGAGGAAAGGATCCAAACACATTTGCCAAATATCTAACTAAACCTACTAAACACACTTTATTGATTAGAGACAGAGTGAGGTCTGAGCTTGAGATTGGTAATAAACTGGGAGCAACTACAGTTTGGGTTAAATAAGGTAAATTTGCTTCAGAAGAACCTGAAACTGAAGAACAAAAACCTGATTATATAACTTTAAGCCTTTTTGGCTGTCTGAAACTGATTGAAAATCAGATATAGCTTGACAACTTTGTAACTATTGTATATACTTTGGTTAATATGCAAACAGTAATCCATATTAAAGCTGATAAAGAAGTTAAAGAAAATGCTCAAAAAGCTGCTAAGGATTTGGGGTTAACCTTATCTGATGTGATTAATGCAGCCCTCCGGAATTTTATTAGGACTAGGGAAGTAATTTTTTCTGATATTCCTCAGATGACTCCTGAACTGGAAAAAATGCTTGATGAGGTAGAGGGTGATATCAAACACGGGAGGAATCTTTCCCCTGCATTTTCCAGTGGTGAAGAGATGGATAAATATTTAGATTCTTTAAAATAACCCCATGAAAATTAAGCTCCATAAGAATTTTGTGAAGCTTTACCAAAAATTAAGAGTAAACGAAAAGAAGAAATTTAAGGAAAGAAGAGATTTATTTTTACAGGATGAATTTAATCCTACTCTCAATAATCATTCTTTAACAGGAAAATACACAGGGTATAGAAGTTTTAATGTAACTGGTGATTTGCGGGTAATTTTTAAAAAGAATGGTGATGAAGTTACTTTTATAGCAATTGGATCCCACAGTAAGTTGTACGGTTAGGATAAAATATCTCCATGAATCAGTTTAAAGTTTTATATAAAGATGGTAAGGCTAGGGCGGGGAGGTTGAAAACAGCCCATGGGGAAATTGAAACCCCTAATTTTAATCCAGTGGGAACTCAGGCAACGGTTAAGGCTTTAGGTCCTAGGGAATTAAATGAGATTGGTGTACAGATAATCCTAGCTAATACTTATCATCTTATGCTCAGGCCAGGAGCAGGTTTAATAGAAAGTTTTGGAGGACTTCATAAATTTATGGACTGGGATAAACCAATCATGACAGATTCTGGTGGCTTCCAGGTATTTTCTTTAGGAATAGCTTTGGAACATGGAAATAGTAAGGTGGTAAGATCAGTTACTAGTGGAGAAATAGTTGAGGGCGATCTTAAAGCCAGGCCCAGGTTAAACAAAATTGCAGAAGAAGGGGTAACTTTTCAGTCACATCTTGATGGTGCCAAACATGTTTTAACTCCAGAAAAATCCATTAAAATTCAACATCAATTAGGAGCAGATTTAATTGTAGCTTTTGATGACCATGAGTCTGTCAAACACACCCATCAACAGATGTTAGAGTCTTTGAAGCTAACTGAAAGATGGGGTTTAAGAAGTCTTGCAGAACACCAAAAAAGAATAGGTGCCAATCTATTCCACCTGGAGGGTGAATATGTATCTACACCCTCTCTTTTGTATGGTGTAGTCCATGGAGGGACTCATCAGGATCTTAGAACGAGGTCTGCTAAATTTACAGATAAATATTTTGAGGCTATTGCTGTTGGTGGTATTTATGGCACTCACCAGCAGCTTTGCCAGATTCTTGAGTGGGTAGCAGAGCAGCTTTCAGAAGAAAAACCAAGGCATTTACTGGGGATCGGGGAAGTAGAGGATTTATTTAATGGTATAGAAAGAGGAATGGATTTTTTTGACTGCGTAGCACCTACCAGGAGGGCCAGAAACGGTTCTATTTATGTTTCCCCAACATCTAGTCACTATTCCAGTAAAAAACAATATCAAGACCACCACTTTGCTGTAAATATTAAATCTTCAAAATTTACTAGGGATAAAAAACCGCTTGATCTTAGTTGTGGTTGTTATGTCTGCAAAAACTTTTCCCGGGCATATCTGCGCCACCTTTATGCTGCCAATGAGATTTTGTATCACCAGTTGGCCTCTTATCATAATGTCTTTTTTATAACTAATTTAGTAAAAGAAATAAGACAGGCAATTAAAGAACAAAAATTTAAAAAGTTAAAATCCCAATGGCTTAAAGATTAGAAAAGGGAAGCATTTTAAGCCTCCCTTTATCTGTTAAATTCTTTGCAAAGAATTTTAAACTACTGGTGCTCCGCCTACTGGATTTTGTTCACCCTGTCCAGGAACTGGTTGAGGAGTTTCTGGAGCTGGAGTTTCAGGAACTTGTGGTTCTGAAACTGGAGCTTCTGGAGCCGGTTGTCCAGCATTTGGATCAACAGGTGCTCCTGCTGGTTGACCGCCTTGATTAGGGTCAACAGGCATTCCGCCTCCCATACCGCCTTGATTTGGATCTGTTGGATTCATAAAAAACTTTCACCCCCTTTCACTCTCACAGTTTATATTGTAGATAGTTGCACGGTCAAGGGCTATTTGAGTAAACTAGATTTATGCCCTCAAAAACTGTCCATAAAGTCAAGGGTTGGAAACATGTTCAATCCAAGGCTAAAATGCAAAAGAAAACAAAGCTTGCTTTGGGGGTTTTAGCGGTTGTTTTTGGATTTATAATTATTTCAGGGACAGCAAGATTAATACAGAGTTTATTTATTTCCCAAAAAAACTATGCTTGGAATGGGGAATTTAATATCAACTTGGTGATTAAATCAAAAAATATCTCCCTTTTCTCATATAACCCTCAGGATGAAAAGATAACTATTGTTAATATCCCAGATGAGACATTTTTAGAAGTACCATCAGGATTTGGTAAATGGCAGCTCCGTTCTATCTATGAGCTAGGGCAATCTCAAAAAGGAATAGGAGGAAATAAATTACTAGCAGATACTTTAACCTCTTTTTTTGCTGTTCCGGTTGATGGCTATTTGGATTTTAGCACTTCAAATCAATTTTCTGCTTCTGAGATTATAGATACTTTAAGGAAAAATCCTTTCTCCGGTTTTCAGCTTGTATCCTCTTTAAAAACAGATATTACCATGTGGGAGCTGATAAAGCTTAAATTGAGTATTGCTTCAGTTAGGTTTGATAAGATCAAGGTATTGAATCTACAAGAGTTAGATATATTAGATAAAGAAACCCTGCCGGATGGCAGCCAAGTTTTTACGGCTGATCCTGTGAAATTGGATAGTGTTTTAACTGATTTGACTGATCCTGCAGTTTTTGCAGAACACAAAAGTATTGCAGTTTTTAATGCTGCAGATCATCCTCAGCTGGCAGGCAAATGGGCAAGGCTGGTTATTAATTTAGGAGGAAACGTAATTATAACCAGCAATGCTGATAAAAAGCTTAAGAAAACTTTACTTTTTGGTGAAGATTCGCAAACTTTAAAAAGACTCAAGCAAATATTTTCCTCAAGTGATAGAATTAGCGCTAAAGAGCAGGAGTTAACTTCATCCCGTGCCCAAGTAAACATATACTTAGGAGAAGATTTTATTAAAAAGTAATTTTTATGGTTTTGTGGCTTATACTATTTTTACTGGTTATTGCAATTTCATTTATTTTGGCTTTTTTGTCAACGAGAGATTACCAGGAAATTCCTCATCATTCAAAAGTAGAGTATGGTTTGTTTTTAATCAGAAATATTGAGGGTTTAAATGCGCAAACTCTTGATTTACTTAGGGACCGCCTGCAAAAAGATGGTTTAATAATTAGCATAGAAAGACTGTTTAAGGGTAAACAGGCAGCTTTAACTCTTTTTGGTCCAAAAAACATTCTAGACCAGTTTAAGGAGCAATTAAATTTATTAGAATTAGAAGATTATACCCTGGATTTAAATCATGAGGAAACAGCTATTTGGGAAGTAGGAGTTAAAAACAATCAATTACCGGCAGGAATAGAAAATATTTTTAACGACTTGCCTGAGATGCACAGTGAAGACCAATTCTTGTGGCAGATTATATTGTCTCCTAAAGGGGAGAAGGATTTATCTTTTCAAACTCAAATCAGGGCAGCTGTTTATTCTAAAGATCATGTAAGGAGAAAAACAATTACTCCTATCCTGCAAAACCTGCATGTTGATAAGCTGGTTAAAATTCCCAGGCCTTTTACTCCGGAACAAATGATGGAGTTTTACAAACTAAGAAGTTTAAGTATTGATACTAAAGGTCCGGTGTTGGGTCCAGAAGATGTTTTACGCTTGTTAAAGATTTAAACTTCGGCTTCTTCTTCAAGTTCCTCAGAACTTTCATCGGTTGTGTTGCTTAGCGAAGTTAAAAGATTGGTTGTTACAGTGCTAGATGGGGAGAATTCTAAAAATGAGGGTTGGTTTTTAAACCTTTTGCTTCTGAATACTTCTTTAATTGGTGACTAATATCATCTGGTAAAACTCCTAAATAGTTTCCTAAAGGATCAGTAACAGTAATTCTTCTATTTTTAATTGCCATGCCCACTTTCATTCCACAAAAAACATGGGATAGTTTTTGCGGTTCTGCTACTTTTAACAGGCTCACAATTTTAGTTTTACCAGGCTCCTGTAAAAATAGGGAAGGAGAAAGTTTAGTAGGGGAACAAGCAATAAAACTTTGGCCATTAGACCTGAAAGATTTCATTATTTTTAGATTCTTTAAGGCAATCGGATTGTAAGGGTCTAATTTTAAGACTTCGGAGTAGGTTCTTTTAGCTGAGCTGCATTTACCAAGCTCCATACAAGCCTTGGCTTGGCGGTTTAAAGCATCAACATTTTGAGGATCTAATTTTAAGATTTTTTTATTAATTTTAAGAGCTTCTTCCCACTTGGAATCTAAAGCTGCTTCTATAGCTTGTTGGCAAAAATTTGAAGACTGAGGAGCAATGTCCATCTAAGTGAAGAAGTATAGATAGAGAGTATGCTGATTGTCAATATTTCGTGTTTCCTTTGCTTGCAAAACTTATGGCAAGAGACTAATATCTACTAAATATGAGCGGGCATTCTAAGTGGTCGACAATTAAAAGAGCCAAAGGGACTGCTGACATAAAGCGTGGCCAAACTTTTACCAAGCTTGCTAATGTTATCACTATTGCTGTAAAAATGGGTGGTTCTGGTGATCCAGATTCTAATCCAAGACTCAGGGTAGCAGTAGATGCTGCTAAAACTGTAAATATGCCTAAAGAAAATGTCCAGCGGGCAATTGATAGAGGTTTGGGTAAGCTGCCCGGTCAAACCTTGGAAGAAGTGTTGTATGAAGGTTTTGGTCCTGCAAAAACTGCTTTTATTGTAGAAGGAGTTACTGATAATAAACTTAGGACTTTGCAGGAAGTTAAAAATATCTTTGAGAGAAATGGTGGAGGATTGGCTGGACAGGGCAGTGTAGCTTATATGTTTGACCGGGTTGGAGAAATAAAAGTTCAAAGTTCAAAGTTCAAAGTTCAAAGTGAGGAAGAAATTTTAGAATTAATTGATCTAGGAGCAGAGGATATTGAACCTTTTGAGGAAGAAGGAATGCAGAAGTATTTAATATATGTACAAAGCCCAGAATTAAATACTATGGGCAATAAAGTTACTCAGGCAGGGTATAGGGTAGAATCCCAGGAAATGGTCTTTAAACCCAATACTTTAATTGCAATTTCTGATTCCCAGTCAGCCCAAAAAGTGTTGGATTTTGCTGGTAAATTAGAGGATCTGGATGATGTGCAAAAAGTATACGCGAATTTTGAGGTTATATGATAATAATTGGTATTGATCCAGGAACTGCTACTACTGGTTATGGAATAATAAAAATACCTGATGATATTTTGGGTAGGGAATTTAAGTATGATATTGAGCTGGTGACTTATGGAAATATCAGCACTCCTAAAGAAAAGTTGATGCAAGATAGGTTGCATATGATTTATAGCCAGCTAAACGCGGTAATTGAGAAGCATAAACCTGATCAAATGGTTTGTGAGATGTTATTTTTTGGAGCAAATACCAGAACTGCTATCATGGTGGGCCAAGCCAGGGGAGTAATTATGTTAACAGCCGCTAAATACAGAATCCCATTTCAGGATTATACCGGGTTACAGGTAAAACTAATGGTAGCAGGATCAGGCAGGGCTGATAAAAATCAAGTCCATGACGGGGTAAGGAAATTTTTAGGGACTCCAGATAGAAGAAAAAATAAGCTTAAGTCGTATTGGAAGGGTGGCCATCTGGATGATGCTACAGATGCTTTAGCTATTGCTATTTGTCATATTCTGAAAATGGTAGCCAAATAATAAAGGGATTAATGTGAATAGCGTCTTAATTTTAAACAAAAGACAGAAAATAGTTATTAGCTCATTTTTCTTAACTATAGGACTATTATCAACTCAATTAGTGGATTTCAATCTTAGGTTTCAGTTTCTAGGTGGATTAGGAGTTTTAGCTTACTTGCTTTCTCTCTGGTCTCTTTGGGATGGGATTAATCTAACAAAGGCTTTTGTATTGATGATTTTACCAACTTTTTTTACAGTGGCAGTAGCTAGTTTCTATTTTTTATTACCAGTTAGATGGCTAACCAGGCTTCCTGTAGCTGTAATTTTTGGTCTGACTTTTTATCTTTTACTTTTAGCTCAGAATGTTTTTAATGTAGCAAGCCTTAGAACAATACCTCTGTATAGGGCTGCGTCAACAGCAAGCTTTTTATTTACTTTATTGGCAGCTTTCTTTTTATATCATGTGATTTTTGCTTTTAATTTATTGTTTTTATGGAATGGGGTAGTAGTTTTTTTAGTTAGTTTTTTACTAATTCTGCAGGTTTTATGGTCTATTGAGATGGAGGATAGAGTAAGCTTGCCGGTTTGGGTACAAAGTTTTATTTTAAGCCTAATTCTAGGAGAGCTTGCTTTAAGCTTTTCATTTTGGCCTGCTCCTACTACAATTTGGTCATTAACATTATCATCTGCTATGTATGTGCTTTTAGGATTGGCTACTCAAACCTTAAAAGGAAGGCTAAATAGGAGAGTAGTATGGGAATATATCTTTATAGGAGTAGGAGTATTAGTAGTTAGCTTTTTGGCGACTTCATGGGGTGGATAGGTAGGGAAGAGGAGTAGAATAGGAGTTAAGAGGAGATTGTGAAAAATTATGGGATATTTCGTGAAAAAAATGATTGATGTAATATGATATAGTTGTTAGGCATGATTGTATAATACTATGGGGTCTATTTGTGTCTAAATCCATCATTCTCTGTGGATAAGTGCTGATATAGTTTGTTAATATAACCCGGAGCCTTGGGGAGCTGACTCCTTATTGTCTACTTCTTACTGTTTACTTCTTACTGCTGTAGACTGTTTGCTGTAAGCTACACTATATATCCCTCCTCTTTTTTGATACAGTTCAGAGTTCCCCATATTTTTGATGTCGTACAATATATGATAGAGATTAACCGGAGAAGTGGTCTAAACGGCAAATTCAAAAATCAAAATTCAAAAATCAAAATTTTAAGGCAGCATTTTATTTACTTATTTATGGTTATTTCCCGTCAATTTTTGCCCCAATATTTTATCCTTAATATTTGAAATGTAATTTTTGTTTTAGAGCTTTCTGTAGCCCTAAACTATGGATGATCTATCCTAGCTCTTATCCCCTTAGAAGCCGTTTTTGGGGCCTTGTAGAGCCTCGAGCCTAATTAGCCTCAAAGGCAGTTAGAGGGGTATGCCAATTGTTTCCAGATGAGCCTAACAAACTGAATTTGTCATTCCACACTATTTGCGGAGAAAACATATGTTTCTGCTGCTGTACAATTTAATTATAGGTAACTAATTTGGTTTCTTCAAATCACATCTGAGTTTTAATTATGTGCTTGACAAATCTTATTTAGCCTTGGTATTATGAGTATAATCAACCTTATACTCATAATGAATACACCTTTGCCTGTTGAAAATAATTATTTGCATCTAGATTTAATTGACGACTTCTTTCTGTTCTTGGAAACTAATAATTATTCCCCTGAGACAATCTATAGCTATAAAAAAGATCTCCTCTGCCTTGATAATTTCCTGAGATCTAGAAATATCTATATAAAAGATATGGATAAGCGTTTGATATTTGAATTTAAAGCTTATCTTGTTTCGGCTAACCGGGAAACTGCTACTAATCATCAAAAGTCTCTTGTCAGATTATCATCAGCCAGTGTCAATAGATGTTTATCAGCAGTGAGAGCATATATCAATTTTTTGATTGATCAGGATTATCACACTCCTGTTGTGCCGAACCAGTTTAAGATGGTGAAAAAGGAAAAGCCTCACCCGAATGTGGCTGAGTTGAATGAGTTAATATCACTTATAGAATCCCCTTCTATTTTAGAAAAAGACCCGATAATATCTTCCAGAAATAGAGCCATGCTTGAAGTCTTGTTCTCTACAGGAATGCGTATTTCAGAGCTCTTAAATCTTAATAAAAGGGATATAGATAGTAGTGGAAGGATTTTTATAACTGGGAAGGGGCGAAAACAACGGTTTGTCTATATGACTGATAGGGCTCAGTTCTATTTGGAGCAGTATTTGGCTTTAAGAAATGATACTCAACAGGCTCTATTCGTACCTACAAAAGGCCGGAATATTGCAAAAGCTCAAAGGAGGATATCCACAAATTATTTACAGGAAAAAATCAAAAGATACAGGGAGAAGCTTAAAATTAATCTTCCAACAAGCGCTCATTCTCTCAGACACGGTTTTGCTACCTATATGGCTGAGGAAGGTGCGTCTCCATCTGCCCTTCAAATCTTACTTGGCCATGAGAGTTTAAATACAACTACCAGATATGTTAATGCTTCAGACCGTTTTGCTCAGGAAACACACAGAAAATATCACCCTTTAGCCCGGAAGTCTAAATGACAAAGGTTGATTATGCCTAATTGGGTATACATGTAGTTGACAAAGCTACCCGTAATAGTTCACTATAAAAGTAGGGCCCTGCACACATGGGAGAATTTTTTGAATCTTTTAAAAACGAAGTAAGAGAATTGCTTCAGAATGAACAAGTTCTTGGCTTAGCCAATAAAAAACACTTAGTCAGTATCCTTATCTTGGGAATACTGATTTTGGCTATCCCTATTGGGATGGAATTGTTAAAAAACCAAAGAATGATTAGATCCAGGGCAAGTGGTGATCCAATTGCCTTTGTAGAATCTGATGATGTTTTTCAAAAAGATGGTAAATGGTTTACTAAAAGTAAAAGTTTTTCTGTGCAAATTACTTCTCCTTTAGGTCCTGCAGTAGCTTCTGGTAGTTCTTTCCCGGCTCCTACCAGTCCTGCTGAGACTGCTGTTCCTACAGCAAGGCCTACCAGTCCTGCTGAGACTGCTGTTCCTACAGCAAGGCCTACCAGTCCTGCTGAGACTGCTGTTCCTACCAGCTCTTCTTCCCCACTAACTAATTTAACTTATACTTGTTCCTCAGATAATTCTAAAGTAAATTTGTCTTGGGATATAGCAGCAGGAGCTATAGGTTATGTTTTGAGATTAAACAGAATAGACGGACCTGGAGACGACTGGAATAATCCGACCGGTGATATCAACAATCCAGCTGATAGGTATATTTCAGTTAATAACACAGCCAGTGGTGGTAAAATCATAGTTAACAGCTTAAAGGTAAATCCTGGTAAAGAATATGCTTGGACAGTGCAGGTTAATGGCAGAACTGATCAAAACCCAGGCCCCAAATTTACCTGCGGTACTCTTCCTGCTGGTCCGCAGACTACTGTGACTTTGTCTAAAAGCTCTAATTTTGTGAATGGAGAAACCATTACCTTAAATTTTCAAGCTGCCGGAGGTACTATTAATGCTATACATACTAGTGTTTGGGAAGGTATTACTGATCCTAGCCAAAAAACAGGAGGAGGAAATTATCAAGGTTTTTCAGGATCAACTGGGTCAAGAACAGCCAAAGTGCCATTTTATGTTGAATGGCTCGCAGTGGGATCTCTAGGCTATGAGGATAATAAAAAGCCTAAAAGTTTGCTGGTAAAGCCATAAAAATGAAAAATTTTTTTAATAGAAGAATAATATATACTTTAATTTCCTTAGCCTTTTTATTAATTGGTGGTTTAGTTTTCCAGCAAAGATTGGCAGGTACAGTATATGCTGAAGATACATTAGAATGTAATAAAACAGCCTTTACTCCAGAAGAGCTTGGAGTTGGTGATTGTAGAATATGTAATAGGTTGCATCAGTTTGTATTAAAGGCACCTATTAAAGATGGAAGCGGAGATGCTACTTGCGCGAAGAGTCATACTTGCCAGAAAAATGAAGATTGTCCTGCAAATACCGGTGATCCGCTTAATATTAATGCAGCTGATAGTGGGTGGTGTTTTGGTTTTAAAGACGGACCGCGTTGTGTGCGGCTTCAATATATAGGACCCGGGACTGGGTCTCCGCCTAAGTGCGGACCTAATGATACTCCTAGACCTCCTAGTTGTGATGGTGGTAGTGGCGGTGGGGATGGTTCTGGACCTTGTAATTTGGCTAACCAGACCCCTGGTATGACAGAAGATTGCGCAACTTGTTTAGCTAAAATTGAGGGTGAAACAATAAAGTCTATAAAAGATAAATCAGGACAAACTGGCTGTTCTAACCTGAAAGTTTTGAATTTTTGGTGTAATGGTGGAGTAAGTCCGGCAGGTAGATTGGCCAGGGTTGTTGCGAGCTGGGTTGTGGAGCTGAGGCCCAATGTGATGAACAAACACCAGGTCAGGGTAGTTGTAATACAAGTTGTAAAGTAACTACTAATCCAACTACAGCTAAAGATACCAGCGGTCCAGCTACTGCTTGTAATGGTAATGTATCTGCTCAAGGCAATGAGACCAGGTATGCTAACTGGAATGGCCAATGTACCGGAGCTGCTCAGGGTTCAGGTAGTGGTGGGATTGGCCAGGGTTGTTGCGAGCTGGGTTGTGGAGCTGAGGCCCAATGTGATGAACAAACACCAGGTCAGGGTAGTTGTAATACAAGTTGTAAAGTAACTACTAATCCAACTACAGCTACTATTGGTGGTATAGTAGTAGATGATCAAGGTAAGAGGGTAAGTGGAGTAAAAGTATGGATAGCTGATGTTTCTTCCTTTGTGGGATATCCTGGGGGGATGTATAAATCTGTTACTACTGGAACAAATGGTGGTTATTCTGCTCAAGTTACCATTGGTCCTGATGGGTATTTTGTGAGGATACCTAACTCTGATGAAAAAGATGCCAATGGTAATTCTTTAGCAGACGGAGTAAGTAATGATAAATTATTTACTTCACGAGATAATAAACATACATTACCTCCTACTGGTATTTCTGATAATGATCCCAACCACAAATCTTATGAATTCCAACCTCCTGGCGCTGGTTGCGCCGGACAATGTAACTTTGTAGTTAAACTGCCCCCCCCTGTTACTACTGTAGCCTTTAGGATTGCTGAGACCCCTTCTGATCTAGAAAAAGCTGGCTGGCAGGATTATACTGCTGATGGGATGAGTGTGCCTTTCCAAATTACTAAAGATACTACTCCTGGGCCGAAATTTGTCTTTGTACAGTTTAAAGATTCAGATGGCAATCTTACTACTCCTGTAAATTGCCCCAAATGTCAAGCTCAAATTACTTTCTTAGGCGCAGACCCCACTATTACCAGCTGTTCTTTGAATCTAAAAGGTAATGATACAGTTTTGAATTTAACAGGGAAAAACTTTGGTCCTACTAAAGGAACTGTTAAAGATGATAATGATACAAGCTTAGAGGTTAAAACTTGGAAAGATAACAATGTTCAGGTTGTTTGGCCAAATACTCCTACAGATCAGGCGCTTAATGTTATGCTCACTTCTTCAACAGGACAAAGCGCTCCTGGTATTTGCAGCCCTGTTTCTCAACTGGCTTTAGGAGCTAAGGTTTTTTGCAGGCAGCCTTTTTCCCATCAAACTGAAAATGTAGATTTGGCTATAGCAGAAGCTTTTAAAGAAGGGACTTCTAAAGTTAAACAAAAAGTTAGTATTGATAAAGACGGGGTTATCCAAGGATTAAGCAAAAAACTGGAACAGGGTAAAAAATATAGTTTATCAATTAAAGCACCTAAATCTTTAAGAAGAAGTGTGACTTTTATAGCTGGAGATGGAACAACCAATATTCCTAACTTTGTTTTACCTATAGGTGATATTTTCCCAATTGAGGGCGGAGATAGCAGGATTAATGTTAATGATAAAGCTGAACTAAACCGCCAGTGGCTTATTTCTGGTGATACTCAAAACAGGTCTGGGGATTTTAACCAGGATTCAAGGGTTAACTCAATAGATTATGCTTGCATGAGGGTTTCGATGCCTGATTCTATAAGAGGAGAAGATACAGAACCAGTGGCTGGTGTGGATACCCCGGTAACTATCTTTTGCGGAGGGATTGATAATATCCAATGTCCTTCCGGTGGAACTTGCAAACTGAATGGAGATTATCCGGATGCTTCTGGAAAATGTATTGGTGTTGTGGTGAATCCTAATCCAACTGCAACTGCCAGTTCGAGTTCGTCGGTTGTGGAGTGATTACTTGGGCTGGTAAAAGTTTGCTAGGTGTAGTACAAATTAAATATATGGAAGATATAAATGTACAAATATATAACCAGCCTGAGAAAGCTAAGGTTAAGCTTCCTGTTGTTAAAATTATTTTTATAATTTTAGGGATAATAATTTTAGTAGAGCTGGTTTATTTTGCCAAAAACTTAACTTCGCCTGCATCCTCCCCTATTCCTTTTTTACCAGCAACTAATACTGTTACCAAATCAGAAGCAAAAATATCTTTAACTGCTTCTAATCTGAGCTTTAAAGTAGGAGAAGTAGTGCCGGTTTCTGTTATGATAGATACTGGTAGCTGGACTGTTTCAGGGGTAGATTTGGTAGTTAAATTTGATCCTAAAGCATTAGAGGTAACATCAAAAGATTTAACTAAAGGTACTCTTTTTGATGATTACCCTCTTATAGCAGCAGATGCTGATAAGGGAATAATTTCTATTTCCGGGGTGTCTAACTCTAAAAATGGTTTTAAAGGACTAGGCCAATTCGCTTTGTTGAACTTAAAAGCGAACCTTGTTGGAAAAACTGTATTAACAGTAGACTTTAAAAAGGATTCTACTGCCTACACTAATTTGGTAGAGATGAAAACAGCTAAGAATATTTTAGAAAAAGTTGATAATTTGGAAATTAATATACAATGAAAAAGACACTGCCTGTTATTTTTGCTTTTTTGTTAATGGCTTTTCCTGCTGGGGTTTTCGCCCAGACAGCAACCTTGTCTTTAGATCCTGCTAGCGGTACTTTTAACAGAGGTTGTACTTTTTCTGTAAAGATAAACCTTGATACCGGGGCAACAGAAACAGATGGGACTGATGCTATTTTCATGTATGACAGCTCCAGATTTATCGGACAAAATATTGCTAATGGCACTATTTATCCAGATTTTCCCGGTAACAATATAGACAATGCCAGCGGGAAAATAACCATTTCTGGACTTGCTTCTGTTTCCTCGCCTTTTAAAGGTACAGGAACCCTTGCAACAGTCAACTTTATGGTAGCTGAAAACGCTCCAGCAGGTGCAAGCCAAATTACTTTTGACTTTGATCCTCAGAATAAAGCTGAAACCAGAGATTCTAATGTAGTACAAAGAGGTACGGTGGTGGATGTATTAAATTCTGTAACCAATGGTAATTATGTGATTGGGACAGGGTCTTGTGGTCAACAGCCTGCAGCAACTCCTACCCCTATACCTGCTTTTAACAATACTGGTTCTGGAAGTAATGTAGTTGTGTTGCCGGGTACAGGAACAACGGTGTTTCAGGGCAGTACAGGCTTTTCTACTCCTTCTGCCGGGCAAGGCGGGGCAAAAACCCTTGATCAGTTTGTAGACCAAACTGGTAAAGGGCCAGGCACAGTTGAGTTAACCTCTACCTTGGTTATTTTTGGTGGAATTTTAACTATACTGGGGATTTTAGGCATAGCCTTGTTGTAATGCTGCTGTCCAAACTAATTACAGATTTTCTGGAATACTTAGAGCTTAAGCGCAATGCTTCCCAGCTGACTATTAGGAATTATGATCATTATTTAAAACGCTTTTTAGAATTTGCCAAAGATATTGACCCGAAAGATATAGACTTGAACTTAATTAGAAAATACAGGCGTTATCTTTCGCGTTATACAGATCCAAAAACTGGAAAAATCTTAAAAACAGTCACCCGAAATTATTTTATGATTGCTTTAAGGGCGTTTTTGCGGTATTTAGCTAGGATTGATATACCCTCGTTGTCTTATAAGCGAGTAGAACTGGAAGAAGCTGAACGCAGCCCTGCTAAAGTATTAGATAATAATCAGTTAGAGTCTTTGCTAAATGCTCCGGATACGGCTAAAAAAGAGGGTTTAAGGGATAAAGCTATTTTAGAAACTCTAGGATAACTTTAGAAAGGTATTTAAGTTCCCGCAAAGATACTTTTAGGCCTTTATTTATCCGTTTCCAAGGCAAGATAGATCCGGCTAATCAGGGAGAGGCGATGAGACTGACTCCCCGGTCAATAGAGAGAGTGGTAGAAAAGTATGTTAAAGCCCTAAATTTACCTATTAAAGCAACGCCTCATACATTAAGACATTGTATCTTTAAGAACGGTATTTATGTCAACTTTTCTGTTAAACTAAAATAATGGATTCCAAAGTTAAAAAACTTCTCTTTAAAACTTTTCTGTTTATTTTAAGCTTAAGTTCTGCCTGGTGGTTAATTAAAAGTGGTTACCTTAATAGCTTAGTTGAAACAGTTCTTCCTATCAGGTTTGCCTCAGAAATATTGGCTGGTATGTTTTATACCTCTTTTTTAACTTCTCCTATTGCTTTAGCTATGTTGATTGTTTTAGCAGAGGAAAATAATCCTATTTTAACTGCCCTTCTGGCAGGATTTGGCGCAGCTTTAGGAGATTTTTTAATAGTTAGGTTTTTTAGAGCAGAGATATCTTCTGATCTGAAGCAAGTTTCAAAAGGGTTTCAGCTGCAAAAAATTAATACTTTTCTGCAAAAGGCTCATTTAGGCTTTCTGGTTCCAGTCCTAGGAGCTTTTATTGTAGCCTCCCCTATTCCTGATGAGATAGGATTACTTATGTTAGGAGTGTCTCATTTAAAATACCGCGAAATTGCTATTTTAACCTATATTTTAAATACTGCCGGGATTTTACTGATTGTGATACCTGTTAATTTACTATCATGATGTCTGGCCTTACTTCTCACCGAGCGCAAAGTTCATTGGCAAAATATGGTCTAAATATACTGCCTCAAAAAAAAGGCGTTTCAGCCCTGAAGATTTTTTTAAGACAGTTACAAAATCCTCTATCTATTTTATTGGTTGGAGCAATTATTCTTTCAGCTTTAATTGGAGATCAATTAGATATTTTTTTAATTGGCGCTATTTTAGTTTTAAATACTCTTCTGGGGTTTTGGCAGGAATATAAAGCTTCAAGAGAACTTGAAGCCCTAGCTAAGTTACAGGTAGAGTTTGCCAGGGTTAAAAGAGATGGTAAACAAATAAAAATTCCTTCCGCAGAAATTGTGCCGGGAGATTTATTGGTTTTAGAATCTGGAGACAGGATTTTGGCAGATGGAAAAGTTGTGGAAGGCTTTTCTTTACAAGTTAATGAAAGTGTTTTGACTGGTGAGTCTTTGCCTGTAGCCAAATCCACCAAACAAGAAGAAAACCTAGTATTTTTTGGCACCACTGCTGTCTCTGGGCGGGCTTTAGTTGAGGTTTTACAAACAGGGGTAAAAACTAAATTTGGCAGTATTGCAGAAAGCCTGGCTACTATTGAGGAGGAGAAAACTCCTTTTGAAAAATCCTTGATTACTTTAAGTAAAGGCTTAGGGCTAGTAGCAATTCTGGTAGCAGTTATTATTTTTGGCTTAGGGGTTTTTAATGGGCATGATATTCCTCAGCTGGTTTTAACCAGCATTGCTTTAATGGTGGCTGTTGTGCCAGAAGGTTTACCAACGGTAGTAACAATCGTTTTGGCTTTAGGGGTCAGGAAAATGTACCGCCAAAAGGCTCTAGTCCGGAAAATGATCGCTGTTGAGTCTTTGGGCGGAGTAACAGTAATTTGTACTGATAAAACTGGTACTTTGACTAAAAACCAGATGAAGGTCCAAGAGGTTAAGCTTCAGGAGAAAAAAGAGGATTTAAT
>JACPEW010000005.1 GCA_016183305.1 Candidatus Daviesbacteria bacterium | reverse complement strand
GCTTTGACTGCCTGCTCTTGGTCTATTAATCTTTTATGAATCTCTGCTTCCAAGTTTAAAAGTTTATTTTTATCAGTATTGCCAACTTCCATCAGAGGAACTTTAACCCTTTGAGAAATAACTCTTCTGACAATATCTTTAGTCACCCATTTGTTAACTGATTGAGTTAAAGCTTCTTTAAAAACCGCAATAGCAGAATCTGGCAGTACCCGGTCATGGATTAGTTTTTTTGAAAGCGCTGCTGCAGTTTTCATGCTTATAAAAGTAGTCTTAACCCTTTGTTTTCTTTCAGCCTCAATTGCCCGGTATTCTAAAATATTTAAAGTATCATTCTCTGTTGCTGGAGCAAGCTCTATTTTTCTAAACACTCTGGCAAAACTGCCATTTTTCTCTAAAATCCTGGCATAATTTTCAGTTTCAGTTGTGCCAATAAATTGAAAAGCATCAGATTCAAGATATGGCTGCATTAAGGATAATAGGTTAAAACTGCTTCCTGCTTCTCCCATACCAAGCTCATGGATTTCCTCAATAGCAATAATAATGTTTTGAGCAAAACCGACTTCTTCAAAAATTACTTTTACTTTTTCTGCTAAATCACCTTGGGTTTTTACTCCTGATAAAAGTTTAGTCAGATCTAGTAAAACTACTCTTTTAGTAGCCAAGGCTGCTGGCGCATCGCCTACCACAATTGTTTTGGCCAAAAACCTTAAAAACGCTGTCTTGCCACATCCAGGAGGGCCTGTTACTATCACATTCCTACCGCTTTCCTGCGATAAGATATTAACTACCTCGTTAATAATCCCATTTTCCCTAATCAAATCAGCAAAGCCTTGAGAAGCTGCCTGTTTGGTCAAATCCTCACCTATCAAATCAAGATTTGGAGTAGGTACTCCTAACCAACCTCTATTGGTTCCTTTTAAATGATAAACCGTAAAATCACCGTCCCAAATATAGACTCTTCTCCAAGTTTGTTTTTTCTTCTCTAAATAAATTAGAGTTTGAGTAAAATCCTCAACAGTAAGCTCAAATCTCATCAAATATTTGTCTATTTCCGGGATATCAGGAAGGCTGGCTACAAAAAAATGAACCGGCCCCAAATATTCACTTTTGCATATTTTTCCTAGTTCAAAGACCCTTTTTATCAAACTTTTTTTGTCAGTTATTTCATAAGCTGGAAAGACACCAAGCTGAATTTCCAAATTAGAAAGCAAATCCGCTACTTCCGGACTAGTAAGCAGGTTTTTGAAATTTAAATTTTCTGGTTTAACCAATGAGGCTTGCCATAAGTTATCTTTAACTTGCCAAATCTTTTTATGAGGAGAAGAAACTATCTCAATTATAAATAATCCGAACCCACTTAAAAACAATGCTCTACTAATTAAATCTGGGGTATTAAAAACAGCCAACACAGGCAATGCTAACCAGTAACCGCCGATTAAAAATAGGATAATTGTGGCAATTACAAAAGCAAATAATCCAATAAAAATTCTTGCTGACCTGAAAATAAAGCTTAGGATTCTACCTATAATAGTTGAATCATGGAAAAGAGGAGTAAAAATAAGCCTCCACATCAGTCCAACTGCCAAATCTTCTTCTAAAAAAAGCATTAGGTTTTTCCAAGTCCTAACAAAAAAAGCAATGCTACCTGGATACCAAAATTTTATTAAGGTAAATGGTAATATTAAGTACTTCATAATTAATTCAAAACTTTTAACTTTTTACTTTTTACTTTACTACTTAGCTCTCACTAAATTCCCTTCCATATCAAGTTCAACAAAATGGCGGGACCTGCCTTCACGGTAAGATGGACATTGGTTTTCCGGTAAATCATCTATAGGCAAACGTGGATTGTTTACTACATCTGCCACCCAACCCCGCATCAAAGCATCAGATAAACATGGACCATTTGAAAAATTCTCACCTCTTTCCCTTTTCTGACGGTAGAGAAGTTGAGCCTGATTAACAGCAGAATCAACCTCGCTTTTAGGAGTGGATATTTGTCCAAGACTGCTGAGCAAAACAGTAACTATGCTTGTTAAAATAATAACAAACAAAGCTAAAATAAGTAGAACTGATTTGGGCATATACAAAATATTACCTCTTGCAGTATATCCCAGCTCCAATGCTTTGAACAAGTCCTGAAATTTCCATTTTTAAAAGCAGAGCAGAGATTTTTGCAGAAGAAAAACGTAACTGTCTACCAATCTCATCAATATGTTTAGTCTCACTTTCTAATATTATTAATACTTGTCTTTCTTCTTCTGAAAGATTTATTTCACTTATCACTTTTTCCTTATCACTTATCACTTTATTTATCCCCAGTTCTTCCAAAACCTCATCAGCGCTAAATACTGCTCTTGCCCCTTGCCGGATAAGATCAATTGGACCTTTGGATAGATTTGAGGTAATTGGACCAGGAACAGCAAAAACCTCCCGGCCTTCTTCTAAAGCCAGCTTAGCGGTAATAAGCGAGCCAGAATCTTCTGCAGCCTCAATTACTAATACAGCCAAGGATAAACCAGAAATAATTCTATTTCTGGCAGGAAAATTACCTGGTAAGGCAGAATTATCCGGAGGGAATTCTGAAACTACTGCTCCAAAACCACTGCTTATTTTTTCTGCTAAGCTTCTGTTTTCTGAAGGAAAAATATTATTTAAACCACTACCTAAAACTGCAATAGTCCTGCCTTTCTCAGAAACAGCAGTTAAATGCGCTTGGCTATCAACTCCTCTTGCCAAACCTGACACAATTGTCAAACCAGCATTAACTAAACCTTTAGTAAATTGTTCTGTTGCTAATTTCCCATATCCAGTAATCTTTCTAGTACCCACCACCCCGATTGATTTGTGATCCTGGGGTAAAATTTCTCCTTTGTAATATAAAACTACCGGTGGATCATAAATTTCTTTGAGCAGCTTTGGGTAATTCTTATCATATATAGTGAGCCATTTAATACCGCTTCTTTTTATTGATTCAGCATAGCTTACTGGATCGAGTCTCTGGCGGGCTTCACCCAACAACTCTACTACTTTTTGTGGTATACCAACTCCCCTAATTTCCTGTAAATTACTTTCCCAAGCCAATTTTGGATCTTTAAAATAATCCAAAATTGCCTTTAACCTAATTGGCCCTAAACCATTTATAGAATGTAATGCCAATAAATAGGCAGTATTATTCATTATTCTCCTAAATTTTTACTGGAGTCTGTAGCTTGAGTATATACATCCTGTATCAGTTTATTTTTATCTGGGGAAAAATACCACCTGTAAATTTCCTTGGCAATTGGAGCAGCTACTGAGGAACCCTCTCCTCCTGCTTCAACTAAAATCGTCAAAGTAATCTGAGGATTCTCAACTGGGGCATATGAGGTATACCAAGCATGAGTTTTATTTTTTGGATCTCCAAATTCTGCTGTGCCAGTTTTACCAGCAGTAGTAATAGGAAAAGTAAAAAATGGCCAGGCTGTTCCTCCTGGTTTTGGCACCAGCTCCAAGCCTTTTTTGACTAAATTAATTTGATTTTGTCCCAATAAATTAGAAGCTAAAATATTGGGTTTATCACTGAGTAAAAGCCCTGGCTTGTAAATCTTGCCATTGTTGGCAATATAGGATGTTATGCCCAAAACTTGCAAAGGCGTTGTTAATACAAATCCTTGGCCAATAGACATATGCAGGGTGTCTCCTGGATACCAAGGTTGTTTATATGTCTTTTGCTTCCATGCATCATCCGGCACAAGACCCACTTCTTCTCCAGGCAAATCAATTTCAAGTTTTCCTCCTAAGCGTAACTTTCTTGCCCAATCAATAATTGCTTTTTCACCAATAATTTGGGCAACTTTATAAAAATATGTATCATTTGAACGCTCCAAAGCTTTTGCTAAATTAACAGCGCCTTCTACCTTGCCATATTGGTTAAAGTACCAATTAGTAAACTTATAAGTACCCAGATACATTATTCCCGTATCTTCAAAACTGGCATTTGCTTTGACTCCTGATGCTAAAGCTGCCAAAGAAGTAACTATTTTAAAAGTAGACCCAGGTGGATAAATTCCAGCTATCACTCTATTTAAGATTGGTGAATCTTTATGAGAAAAAATCTCTCCAATAGATCCATCATCTAAATTTTTTGAAAAAACATTTGGATCAAAAGAAGGCAGGGATACAAGAGCTAAGATTTTGCCATTATTTGGATCCTGAGCAACAGCGGCACCACAACAACTGCCTGTTTTTTGCAAAGTCTCCTGCATCAGCTGGTAAAGCCTTTCCTGCAAAGAAGCACCTGCTGATAAATAAATATTCTGCCCAGCAATAGGTGATACTAATCTTAAAGTTCTAACTTTTCTACCTTGCGAGTCCACCTCAATAATTTCTCCGCCATCTATCCCGCGCAGTAGTTTCTCATATGTAGCCTCAATTCCGCTTTTTCCAATTCGATCTCCAGGCCGGTAATTTTTAAATTCTTCCTGCTGAAGCTCTGCATCAGAAATTTCCCCCATATACCCCAACAGATGAGCAAACTGTTCTCCTTTTGGATAAGTTCTAAGATTATCAACTTCTAAATCCGCTAAACGGGGATCATTTTTGACTTCCCATTCTAAAGCTTGTTCTCTGGTCACAAAACGTGATTTGCTGACTCCTGAAGCTTTAGTTGTAATTCTAAAAGCTGGAGAATTAGCAGCTAAAACTATGCCATTCCGGTCAAAAATAACACCCCGCGGAGCATGAATTAATTTAACTTGGATACGGTTATTATCAGCCAGCTCTTTATTTGTTCTACCCTGCACAATCTGCAAATGAAAAAGCCTTAGGAAAATAATAAAAAATAGAACCAGGCAAGAGATGATAAAAAATGCTACCCTCCAACTGCTTTTTTGATATAAACGTTCTTGTCCTGGATGAAAATTAGGCAAAAGCGAATCAGCCCAATCAGTTGTCCCATTTTTTTGAAAATGGTCTTGCCTGCTAATTACTTTGGTCAATTCATCAGGAAAACTAAATCCTAAGCTGCGTTTTTTACGTGCCATAAAAATTAATTAAAATTTTAATTTGATGCTTCTTTGAACAATAAAACGCTCTTCCCAAAGTCTAACCAAGTAAAGTGCGGGTAGAGAAATCAAAGCAGCCAATAAAACAGTGTAGAATTCTAAAGTATTGTGATTAATATAGGAGTTGATAAGCTGATTTAAAAATAAAAACACTAAAGCAATTGGCATAACAAGCAAAGGGTTCCCTGCAAACTGAAGTTTTGACAACATCTGAGTGGCTAACACTATTCCAAGGTAAATTAAACTCTGAAGGCCTAAATTACTTAAACCAAGGTAAGAAACAAAAAGACCAAAAACAAAAGCCAGGTAAAGATTTTCTTTTTCTGATTTTATATATGCTCTGCAAATTAAAATAAGTAAAACTAGGTCTATAGGCAGGATAGTAGTTTGCAGGAAAGAGGCTATTATTAGAATAGTTACTAGAGTTTTCATATCTAAATAATTTTCAATATATTGATTATCAATTGAAAATTGTATATTGAAAATTGATCATTTTATTTTATTCCACCATCACAAATACTAACTCTAAATCCCTGATATCAAATATTGGCTGTACTTTTGCTTGTTTAAAGACTTCATTTTCCCGTTCCATCACCTGATTAACCCTGCCTAAAATTAACCCTCTTGGCAAAAAACCTTCTGTTCCTTCTGAATATACTAAATCAGCAGAACTGATTTTTTCTTCATGCAGGATTTTATCAAGTAATACCTCTGTTTCAAACTGACCAAGCAATATCCCTTTTGCTTTACCTTCTTTATTTTGAGAAAAAGCAGCTACTTTTGAGTCGGGATCAGTCAAGAGCTGAACAGAAGCAGCATTAGTAGAAACATTAATTATTTTACCAATAAAATTATCTTCAAAAATAACTGCCTGGCCTATGTTTACCCCTGATGACAAACCTTTATCAATTTTTAAATATCTATTCAGTCCGGTTGGTCTGGCTGGGAGTAAGTTATAAATTGCTGGATCAAGATACTTTTCTTGAGAAAGCAGAGCTTCTGTTTCTGCCAACTTTTTTCTTAAAGCAGCATTTTCAACCATCATTTTTCCCACTTGCTCTTTTAAAGCCTTGTTTTCTTGAGCTGCAAACCGGGCTTGGAAAATAAAATAGAACTGTTTATTAATATTCCTGCTGCTACTATAGATACCAAAAGATATTGGATTTGTAATATAAAACAGGGCTTGTTTCGGCAGGTTCAAAAGATTAATACTATCTAAAAGAAAAAGGATTAAGCGCTTAAAAAGATAAATAACAGAAATAATTTAAAATCAGGGATAATCTTAATCATGAAAGCAAAACAAATATTAGCACACAGATCACCACTTGCAAAGAATTTGATCTCAGGTTAAAGTAATAAGCAACTCATGAATAGTTTTTTAGAGAAATTAACTGCTAAGTGGGATCAAGGAAAATTTATTTGTATTGGTTTAGATTCTGCTGATTTTACTCTTAATCAAAAAGTAATTGACCAAACTTATTCTTTGGTTTGCGCTTATAAACCAAACAGCGCTTTTTATGAGGCTGAAGGAATAAAAGGCTGGGAATCTTTAAAAAATACTATCCAATATATCCAAAAAACTGCTCCTGAGGTGCCACTAATTTTAGATGCTAAAAGAGGTGATATTGGTAATACTAATGAGGCTTATGTTAAAGCTATTTTTGATGATTTAGGAGTTGATGCTGTAACTGTTTCTCCTTACTTAGGCCAGGAATCTTTACAACCATTTTTACAAAAAGCCGATAAAGGGATTATTGTTTTAGTAAGAACTTCAAATCCAGGAGCTGGAGAATTCCAAGATCTAATAATAGATGTGAAACCCCTTTACCAGATAGTAGCTGAACATGTTAAAAATTGGAATACTAATAGTAACTTGGCTGTAGTAGTGGGAGCCACTTGTCCAGAAGAGCTTAAAAAGATCAGGGAAATTGTTGGCGATATACCTATTCTAGTACCAGGTATTGGATCTCAAGGTGGAGATTTAGAAGCTACCCTTAAAAATGGTTTAAACAGCAAAAAACAAGGGTTAATAATTTCTTCTTCAAGAGGCATTATTTTTGCTCCAAATCCTAGAGAAGCTGCTGAAAGTTTACATTCGCAAATCCAGGAGATCTTACAACATGTCTAGTCTCACCCCATCACAACAGGAACTTGCAAACCTGCTTTTAAATACCAAAATTGAAGCCAAAGTAATTAGGCGTAAACAAAAGCTGGATGGTTCATATTATCTGGAAGAATCTTCTAGACCAACTAGCCCTATTGATTTTTCTCAAGATCCAGGTGAGTTTGCCTTAAAAGTTCATGAAGTAAAAATAGACGCTCCTTTGTCACCAATTTATGTGAATTTAAGGAATCTGCCCGGTAATGTTTTAAGTAAAATAGCCCGGGTATTGGCTGAAGTAAAATTAGAAAGTCCTCAGGATTTTTGTACTGGAGTACCAAAAGCAGCTTTAGTAATTGCCCAAAAGTTTTCTGAAGTTTCAGGTATGTCTTTTATGAATGTTTTTGAAAAAATTGGCTTAAATACTGATAGGAAAATCGTTATTAAAGAGGGTGTTAACCCAAAACCAGATACTAAGCTATTAGTAATTGATGATGTGGTAGCTCATGGTAAATCTAAATTAGAAGCTTTGGAAGCTGCTAAACAAGTTGGGTTTTATGTGAATATGCTAGTTTTAATTGACCGTGAGCAAGGAGGGATAGAACAAGTGGAAAAAGAAGGCTGCCGGGTTTATGCAGCCATGAAATTAACTGATATTTTGGAGTATTACAAAGAGAAAAATATGATTACCCAAGATCAATATCAAAAATCTATAGACTACCTCTCAAAATCGAAAATATAATCAATCAGATATTACTTTTTATTTCCTGAGCCAAAAATGGATTCCACATTGCTCCGGTAGCACTCATTACCGCATCAGCCCCAGCATCAATATACTCAGCATAATCCTCTGGTTTAGTTACCCCACCTACCCCAATAATCCTTAATTTTGATTTCTGATTTTTGATTTTGGATTTTAACCTCCTCACCATTTCTAACCCAGCCCACTTAATAGAAGCACCGCAAACTCCTGATTTTAATCTGTTTTTACCTGGTAAGGCTTGATTACCATCCTTATCTACCACTTCTGCTGCAATAGTATTAATTGAAGCGATAGCTTGGGCATATTTTCCAGCAACCTCAACCAATTTATCCAAATCTTCATTATTTTGATAGTAGCCAACTTTTAAAATTAGTGGGATACCGCCAATCTCTTTTCTTATAGCTTGGCTAACTTTTTCAGTAGTATCCGGGTTGTAACAAACTAAACCCTCATTACCAATATTTGGGCAAGACAAATTAGCTTCTAATACTTTTGCCCCAGTTTTTTTAGCTAACCTGGCAGCTAAAGCAAAATCTGCTACAAAGTCTTCTGGGGTTTGACCTTCCCTGACAGTTCCCATAAAGCTTAAAACTAAAACCTGGCCTTTCCCAGCATAAGATACAGCTTTTTTAGCATCTTCTTGCCAAACTGAAGGGTCTTTAGAAGGTACTCCAAAAGAATTAGTTATAGACAAAGGCTCTGAGTAATTATTATCAGCAATTAGCTTAGCTTGGGCTTTCTCAAGGGTCAAATCACCCTCGATTTTTACAGCTAAAATATTTGGGAAAGGATGACAGGGAAAGACAAAAGACCTCACTGTTTTATAAACGCAAATATCAAAGCCTTTTTCAAAAGCTGCTTTGCAAAAGCTGGAATTAACCAGAGGTCCTGCAGGAATTCCAAATGGCAAGTATACTTTCTGTCCTAAAAAATCCTCTTGCGGTTCCCCTGTTTGCTCAAATACTTTCCCATCTGTAAATGCTCCAAATGGCCCTCTCTCATAATTATCCTCATAACTTATATTCGGATCATAAAAAGGCACTTGTAACATGGTTGTATATTAACACTATTACAATAAAGCTGAAAGATGTTCTATTTTATCAATTATAAAATCCGGATTATATTTTCTAATTTCTGGTCCTAAGAAACCATAGGTTACTCCAACGGTTTTTACCTGAGCGTTTTTTCCTGCCAAAATATCTTGGTCTGTATCTCCAACCATATAGGCATTTGCTGGTTCCACTTTTAATTGCTCCAAAGCTACTAACAAATGCTCTTGATGTGGTTTTGGATTCTTAACATCATCAGCGCAAACAATTACATCAAAATAATCAATAGTCCCAGTTAGCTTTAAGGATTTAATTAGACTGAGGCGTAACCTATTGCTCACAGCAGCTATTAAAAATCCTTCATCTTTTAATTGTTGTAAAACTGTCTTTGTTTTTGTAAAGGGCTTAATTAAATGAAAATTATTTTCCTGGAACTCACGATGAGTCTTTGCAAGATCACCCGGATCGATTCCTGGAAAAAGAGTTTGGTAAAATTGTGCCAATGGTTTACCCAAAGCCTCTTTAATTTTTTTGTTTGTCAGAGGTGGAAGATTATGTGCAATTACACTATTTTTTACGGATTCAAAAACAAAATCATAAGCATCAAGTAAAGTGCCGTCAATATCAAAAAGTATAGCTTTTTTCATCTCAAACCACCTGTTACCCGAACTTTAGAGAGCAAGTCTAAGTTGTTTAAAACTTCCCCGCAACCCCTTACTACTGTAGTTAAAGGATCATCTGCCACATATACAGGCATTTTTGTTTCTTCTGCTACTCTTTTATCTAAACCTCTAAGTAAAGCTCCTCCTCCTGCTAAAAAAACACCTCTTTCAACTATATCTGTTAATAACTCAGGTGGTGTTTCTTCCAAAACTTCCTGTATCATGGAAATTATCTGAGATACAGTGCCGGATAAAGCTTCCCTTATCTCTGAGGCTGTGATCTTTAGAGATTTTGGCAATCCTGTTGCTAAATCCCTGCCTCTTACTACTGTTACCATATCATCTTTATCACCTAAAGGATAAGCAGAACCTATTTCTAATTTAATATCTTCTGCTGTCCGCTCTCCGATTAACACTCCGTACCTAGTCCTCATGTAGTTTACTATTTCCTCATCCAGCTCATCCCCAGCCACCCGTAAAGACCTGTTTATTACCACTCCCCCCAAAGATATTACTGCTATTTCAGCAGTGCCACCACCAATATCTACAATCATTACTCCCTCCGGGTCTTCCACCGGCAGCTTTGCCCCAATTGCAGCTGCCATCGGTTCTTCAATGAGGTAAGCTTCCCTGGCTCCCGCAGACAAACAAGCATCCTGGACTGCTCTTCTTTCCACCTCAGTCACTCCTGAAGGAATACCCACAACCACCCTGGGCCTGGGGATTTTAGGCAGGGAAAATAATCCTTTGCCAGGACCTTGATGAACTTTTTGAATAAAAAACTTCAGCATGGCCTCACAGGTATCAAAATCAGAAATTACCCCATCCCGCAGCGGCCTTACTGCTTCAATAACAGCAGGGGTTCTGCCCAACATTCTTTTGGCCTCAGTTCCAATTGCTAGAATTTGCCTGGATTTTTTATGGAGCGCTACCACAGTAGGTTCCCTTATTACTATTCCTTTGCCTTTTACCAATACTAAAGTATTAACAGTACCTAAATCTATCCCAATATCATGTGATACTAATTGCCAAATTCTCCCAAACATGATGGGAGTTTAACATATAAGTTTACCCGGCCACAACAGTAGAATCTCTAGCCTATGGTTGTACCTGTTTCGTTCAATGATAGACTGTCCAGGTCTCAATTGTTTGTGACATTATTAAGATAAACTACACTATGCCTGTTTTATAGCCCAATCAGCCATATAAGCCAATCCAAAAGTTCCTCCGCCAGGTCCCAGAGTTCTAAAGATAACTGCTTGCCAGACCTCTCCTTTTGGTCCTAATGCCCGAGCGCCGGGAAGAGGATGCAAAAGCGTTATACCATATTCGCCTGCTTTCATAGGTTCAGAACGCGTGAATATACACTTGGGTGGGGTGGGGGAGGAACTTACTTTACCAGGATCAAGCTCACTATTATAGCCTGCAGCATTAGCAATACCTCTTACTACAATTTCACTTACCTCTCCATTTCTGTTATCGAACAACGGTATATAGCCACTGTTATCGAACAACGGTCTATAGGCTTCTAATCCTAGATAAGATTGTCTCCCTGGCACATTCTTATCCCCAGATCTGATTAAAGCTTCAACGTATCGGGTGGTTCTGACAAGAAATTTTAAATATTCTCCTATCTGTCTTCTAGATAAAAAGGTTCCCAAAGCCATCACTTTTTCAACATTTACTCTGGATGCTAGCTCAGACAACGTAGGAGTAAATGCTTCTTCCACAGCTCTTCCAAATTCAATATTTAGTCCCATAAGATTATCGTTCTGTACATCTCTATTAAGATATTTAAACTCAGAAGGCAAACCTACTCTTCCAAGATCTACGTAAATCTATTGCCTGAACTTTTGACATTCCCAATTTTTTAAGCCTTTCACAATCATTTGGGTCAATAAATCTGCTATGCTTTCTTTCCATAAAAAATATTATATATTAACCTATAAAAATAGTCAATACGCACCCCATTTTTTACCAGGATCTACTATTTTCAGGCACTATAGGCGCTTCTGGCATTTTGGAATCTGGGACTACAACAGGCATTGCAGAAGTAGAGATATTATTTTTAGCTTCAATAACAACAGCCACTTTAGACTTTTAAGAAAGTTCCTACTATTAAACCAACTGCTGTTGCAAATCCTCCAATAATAAACATCTCTACAGCGCTTCTTAACGCTCCAAGTTTAACAATTTTACCTTTAAGAAAACCTATTGCAAAAAGACCAATCAATGCAGCAACAATACTAAAAGGCCTTGCAGTATCAGGCGGAAAGATTAAAAATGGTGTAATAGGGATTAAACCTGCCCCAAGGTAAGAAAAAAACATCAGCAATGCACCCTTAATTAAACTATCTGTATGTTTTCCTGACTTATCCATTTGATGGACTGCTTTTTCTGAAGAGTATTGACCTGCAGCCATGGAAGAGGCCTCAACTGAAACTGCTACAAATGAAGCTAAAATAATAATTGCCCGGTCAGAAACCCCCGCGCTTATACCTACTACTACCCCTGTTGTAGAAACCAACCCGTCCTGCAAACCAAACATAATACTTCTAAAATAGTCCTCATGCAGATTCATCTTCTTCAAAGATAACATATTTTTTATTATACTAAAATATTAGCCTGCACTCTTGCCCTAAATCTACTCTATCTGTTAGCATAATGATAGTTAAATTATGCCCGCTAAGATTATTTCCTACTCTTTCTATTTTTTATTTTTTTTAACTCCTCTTGTTTGGGCATCTTCAAATTATGAACTTTTTGAATATAACAAGATGATTTTCGTTTATGCAGTAACTACTATAATTGTGGGCGCATGGCTTTTGAGAATGATTGAGTCTAAAACTTTAATTTTTAAACGCACTCCTTTAGATATTCCGCTTGTGCTATTTTTAGGAGCAAATATTTTATCTACTATTTTTTCTATTGATCCTCATATTTCTATTTGGGGTTATTATTCGCGTTCTAATGGCGGCCTCTTATCTCTTATCTCCTATCTTTTATTATACTGGGCTTTTGTTTCTAATATAGATTCTTCCAAAATTAAAAATATTTTAAAGTTTGGTTTAGCTTCTGGTTTTTTAATCTCTTTATGGGGAGTTTTAGAACATTTCGGAGTTTCTCCTTCTTGTGTAATTTTAAGAGGAGAATTTAATGCTGGTTGCTGGATTCAAGATGTCCAAGCCAGGGTATTTGCAACACTGGGCCAACCAAACTGGCTGGCAGCTTATCTTGCTATGTTAATCTTTCCAGCTTTGTATTTTTTCTTAAAAGCTAAAAATAAACTTGAACTTGTTACTTGTTACTTGTTACTTGTTACTTTCTATCTGGCCTTTACTTTCACCTATTCCCGTGGCCCAACACTGGGACTGATAGGAGGATTTATAGTATTTATTCTGTTATCAGTTTTCAGTGGCCGGTTATCAGAATTTAGTTTACCTGTTATCAGTTCATCAGTAACCGATAAACAGAAGACTGGCAACTGGAAATTATTAGGATTCATCCTTATTTCCTTCGTGGCCATCAATTTCCTGTTCGGATCTGCCCTCACTTCTTTCAGGTTAGTCTCTAAATTCGCTGTTCCTGCCAGGCCAGGGATAACCCTGCCTGTAGCTGCCCCATCAGGCACTCAGTTGGAAAATGGTGGAACAGAATCTGGACAAATCAGGTTTATTGTTTGGTCCGGAGCCTTGGAAGTCTTCAAACACTACCCCTTATTTGGTTCAGGAGTAGAGACTTTTGCTTATTCCTATTATCAATACAGACCCCAGTCGCATAATTTAACCTCGGAATGGGACTTTTTATATAACAAAGCCCACAATGAATATTTAAATTATCTGGCTACTACCGGAATAGCAGGGTTTGGAACTTACATGCTGGTAATTGGGACATTTATATGCTGGTGTATTAAACGGATCATGGATAAAAACCATAATTCATACTTCATAATTCTTGCTTCAATCTTAGCTGCCTATATTTCCTACCTAATCTATAACTTTTTTCTCTTCTCTGTAGTTATTGTTGCTATCTTTTTTTATCTCTTCCCCGCACTAGTATTTGTTGCTGCTGAATCTGTAAAGCCTCTTAAGTTGCCTTTGATCCTAAATCCGGTATCTTCAATCCTACATTCTATTTACCTCCACCCCTCCTATATTAAGATTGCCAAGGGAGTAGTAATTTTGTTCACCATCTACCTTCTATATTCTATATTCCAGCTCTGGTATGCAGATACTTTATTTGCCAAAGGCCAGGCAACCTCAGATGCTGGTAATCCAGGGCGGGCCTACAATAGTTTAAGCGCTGCTGTAGAGCTAAACCCAAATGAGCCTTTTTATAAGTCTGAACTAGCTTTTGCTGCTGCAGCTGCAGCAGCCACTTTAAAAGAAACTGATGCTACTCTTTCAGCCCGGTTAAAAACTGAGGCTGTTTTATTAACTGATGAGGTTTTAAAAACAAGCCCAAAAAATGTTTCATTTTTAAGAACTGCTGTTAGAACTTATTTTGAGCTGGCTACTTTAGATAAAATCTATATAGAAAAAACCCTACAAACTTTAGATACCACTATCAATTTTGCTCCCACTGATCCTAAGCTTTATTACAACAAAGCTTTAGTCTTAGAAACATTGGGCAAAAAAGAAGAACAAGTACAAATGTTAACAAAAGCCATTAGATTAAAGCCAAATTATCTGGAAGCTTTAGCAAAGTTAAAAGAAGCAACTGTCTCCGCTAAACCATGAAGTCTGTATCCAAGATCATTGCTGAAACTAAGTTTAAAGATAGGCCTAAAAATATCTCTAAAGAATTCCAAATGTATGGGGTATATCTGGCAGAAAGCTTAGAAGATACCAAGCGTTATTCTTTATATATTAAACTTGCCAAAAATATTGATAGAAAAATACTAGAAGAAGCTTTAAACTTTACCAAAGGCTATTATAGTGCTAAATCCAAAGCCAGAGTTTTTATGTGGAGACTTAAGGAGCTCCGGAAGCTTCAGTAATAACTGTCTCATGCCAATTTCTCAAAGCTACAGATTGTCTGGCAATAACCATTTCAGGAACCATTTCAGGGTTTTTGTGAAACATAGAGGGGAATTTTATCATACTCTTATCTTTTTTGGTACAATAGGTTCATGGAAGTAGTGAAAGCGCCTGATTCAAGGCTTAAAATTCAAACTAAACCAGTTAAAAAAATTGACCAATTATTAAAAAATACCTTAGAGGAGATGATAAAGGTAACCAAAACCTTTAAAGATCCTGAAGGGGTTGGTTTAGCTTCTACCCAGGTAGGGCTTGACGGGAGTTTTTTTGTGGCTAAAAAAGGGGAAAAGTTTATTTCTGTTATTAACCCAAAGATCTTATCTGTAGGTAAAAAGACTAAAAAGTATTTTGAAGGATGTCTGTCTGTTCCTAATATGTGGGGAGAGGTTAAAAGAGCTCTTCAGATTAAAGTTTCTTATCAAACTCCTGAAGGAAAAACTGTAATAATACTTTTAAAAGGAGTTTTGGCCTGGATCTTCCAGCATGAAATAGACCACCTTAATGGGATTTTATTTTCTAACCGGATTATAGAACAAAAAGGGAAATTCTATAGATTCACTGGCAGAGATAAAACAGGCACAGATATGTTTGAGAAGGTAACAATATAAATTTTCAAGTATCAATGGCCAATTATCAATGAATTTTCAATGTATTAATTATCAATTGAAAATTAGAAAATTGATACTTTATTGAAAATTGGTAATTGTAAATTGATAATTATGAAAGTAGTTTTTCTAGGCACACCATCTTTTGTACAACCTATTAAAGAGGAACTTGGTAAGCACTTTACCTTGGTAGATTCTTTAAAAAAAGCTTACTTAGCAATTGTGGCAGCTTATGGAAAAATCTTAACCAAAGAAGAGCTAAATACTCCCAAATATGGTTGTATTAATATCCATCCCTCGCTTTTACCCAAATATAGGGGCCCTTCACCTATCCAGCAAACTATTTTAAATGGAGATAAAATCTCTGGTATTTCTATTATGAAAATTGATGAGGAAGTAGATCATGGACCAATAATATATCAAGAAGATTTAGAGCTTTCTGATAAGGCTAATTTTGATACTTTGAGTAAAAAAATGTTCCTTAGAGCTGCTGAAGTTTTACCTAAAATTATTAGTGATTTCATAGAAGGAAAAATTACAGCAAAGCCTCAAAATGATAGTCAGGCAAGTTACTGTCCCAAATTAACCAGGGATAGTGGCTATTTTGACATTAATAGTCCTCCATCTCCCGGAATTCTGGACAGAATGATTAGAGCCTATTGCCCCTGGCCAGGTGTTTGGACGCGCTGGAATAACAAAATTGTGAAGTTTTACCCGGAAGGAAAAATCCAAATGGAAGGCAAGAAAGTTATGCCACTGCTTGACTTTCTAAATGGCTACCCTGAATTTCCCTTAAAGAAACTTTAATCACCCTCAAGCATTTTGTGCAGTATTTTTCCCCTTTAAAAACATGAAGATTAGCTTTTTGAGTTCTTTTATGAATTGGAGCACGTAAAGCCCAGGTTCCTCCTGCTCCAGATGAACCTTTTTTGTGTCTTGAGAAATTAACAATATTTTTACCTTTTCCACACCTTGAACAAACTAACATGTGGTAAACTATAACAGTTTAAGTACCAAATCTCAAGCATCAAGTACCAAATTTTAAAAATTGGTTATTGAATATTCCTTGGAATACTTGTAATTTGGAACTTGGAAAACTTAATATAAAATGCCAGAACTTCTTGCCTTATCAATAGTAATTTTACTGTTTTCTGTGATTGTCCATGAAGTCATGCATGGCTGGGTAGCTTTAAAGTTTGGAGATACTACTGCCCAAAGAGCAGGCAGATTAACTTTAAACCCTATCCCTCATATAGATTTATTTGGCACTATCCTGTTACCAGGTTTACTTATTTTTACAGGCTCCCCAATTCTATTTGGTTGGGCCAAACCAGTGCCTGTTAACCCATTAAACTTTTCTAACTTAAGAAAAGGTGAATTATTAGTGTCTGCAGCAGGCATTTTAGCTAACTTTTCTCTGGCTATTATTGCTGCTTTGCTTTATCACCTATTTAACAGCTTTAATCAAACTCCAGAACTTATCTTAGACCTGTTACGTTTTGCAATAAGAATCAATTTAATTTTAGGCATTTTTAATCTGCTTCCTATCCCTCCTTTGGATGGATCAAAAGTTTTAATGTCTCAACTTCCTCTTAAATTAGCCAGATCTTACCAAAGAATTGAGCCTTATGGGATCTTAATTTTACTGCTCTTGCTTATGATTCCCTTTGGCAGAACTTCTTTACTGCAAGGAGTATTAGGATTGTTTGTAGGATTATTTTCTCGTATTTTAGGGCTTTAGTCTTTAAAAATTCCCCTAATTTGAGCTACAAAAATTAGAGTTATCAGAATCAGTAAAGCAGAAATAGTAAATGGTGAATGAAAGCCAAACCTCAAGTAAAAGCTTCCTCCCAGAATTGGTCCAATAATTCTGCCAGATGCTTCAAAAGCGCTAGCTATTCCCATTGTAGTACCTTGTCCTTCGTGAGTATATTTGGAAATTAGGGTTTGAAGTGTAGGTCTGGTAATAGCTGAACCAAAACTAAAAACAATCATTAGTATTGCCATCATAAATGCAGCTTGAGAAAACGGCAGAATAAACAAACTGACCATCATAAAACTAAGCCCCAAAAAGATTATCTTATGTTCACCAACTCTTGAGGCAATTTTACCCAGTAAAAACCACTGTACTGAACCTGAAGTTAAACCCTGTAAGGAAAAAAATATTCCTATTAATACAGCAGAGGCTTTTAATATTTCTGTTCCAAACAGCGGGACTGCCACCTGATTATTTGACAAAGCATAAGACCAGATAAAAATCAGGATAAAAAGTCCTCCTAAAGGTCCCCTAAGACCTTTATACATTGCTTTAATATTTAAAAAACCTTCCTTTAAAATTAACTTTTCTTCTTTTTCTTTTAACGATTCTTTTAGAAATAACTGAACAGATATTAAGTTAAAAATAGTGATGGCTGCAGCTGCAAAAAAAGGCAATTGGTGGCTGACTGAAGATAAAACCCCTCCAATTGCTGGACCAAAGATAAAACCAGTAGCCAACGATGCTCCTAAACGGCTCATTCCTGAAATCCGTTCTTCCCTGGTAGTCATATCAACAACATAAGCAGAAGCAGCAGTAAAAGCTGCAGAAGAAAATACACCTTGTAAAAAACGTGAGATAAAAAGCCAGGTTAAGGTATTAGCAATAGCAAAAGAAGCAAAAGCCACACTAATACCTAAAAGGGAGATTAAAATAATTGGTTTCCTGCCAAACCGGTCAGATAATCTTCCCCACAAAGGAGCAAATAAAAACTCACCTATGGCAAAAGAAGCTGCTAGAAAACCTATTACTGCTTCTGAAGCCTGAAACTCCTTAGCATAAAAAGGCAAAAGAGGGAAAACCATTCCAAATCCAATAATATTAACAAAGATTGTGAGGTATAAAAAAAATAAAGGCTGTTTTTTAGAGATTCGTTCCATTAAAATTGCACCCTTTTAAGATGCAAATTCAGTATAGCATAGTTTTTGGAGAGAATGTAAGAATTTAGCTTCAGAGGCCTTGACAAAAACACCTCTTTGTGAGTATGATCAAATTATCCTAAAGGGCATTTTGTAGATGGCCTAAAGGACAACCACACCTAGCTATTAAGAGCAAAGTGTGCTGCCCTGCATAGCACGTTTAAAGCCAATTTATTTTTCTTCACTGATTTGTTTCTTTATGGGAGTTTGGAAGTTGGTATACCATCTGGTATACCACAGAACACCCACCTTAGCATTGCTGAGGAAAGAATTTTGGCTAACGACTATAGTAGGGAGAAATTATTTATTTTTTTAGTTTCTGGAAGAATTTACAAGCCGCTAACTAATTATAGCGGGTCTTCCAGTTGTTCTCCTTAGTTATTCTAATTTTCCTTTAAACTTGGTAAAATATAGCCTGTGCCGATGTAGCTCAGAAGTAGAGCAGTCGCTTTGTAAGCGAAAGGTCGGGATTGCAAAATTCCCCATCGGCTCACAATAATTTATTAACTTGACATTCGGTAATTATTTGGGTATTCTGGAAGTATGCGTTATAAATTTTATGACGATCCAGAATACAGAAGAAAACAAGCGGAAATTGTTAAAAGGCACTATTCGCTCTATCCCAGAACTAAAACACTTATAACAAGAATTTGTAACAATTTAAACTGCAAACTTCCCTTTCAAGTCAAGGAACCATCAGATCCTAAAATGTTCTGTGGGCATAGCTGCGCAGCTTCTATTAATAATAGAATCAGAAAAAGATTGATTAAAATTGCCTATTGTTTAAACTGCACTAGCAAACTCAATAGATCATCTGCCCAATATTGCTCTATTAGATGCCAAAATAACCGAAGGTTTGAGTTATATATTTCTAGATGGAAAAAGGGCCTAGAAGATGGCTCAATGGGCATTAATGCAAGAGGTATATCTAGCCATATTAGACGTTTTCTCTCAGAAAAATATGGAGAACAGTGTTCTAGTTGTGGCTGGAACCAAAGACACACAATTACTGGTAAAGTACCTCTGGAGGTGGACCATGTTGATGGAAACTCAGAAAATAATAAAGAAGAAAATCTAAGACTTCTTTGTCCTAATTGTCATTCTTTAACTCCTTGTTTTAGAAATTTAAATAAAGGCAAAGGAAGAAGTTGGCGCCTTAAATATTTAAAAAGATTGCAAGCTAACCAAACTATTTAAAACATGATAGAATTGAACAATTGCCGACTTGGCTCAGTGGCAGAGCAGCTCCATGGTAAGGAGCAGGTCACGGGTCCGATTCCCGTCTTCGGCTCCCAGTGTGATATAATCACTTGATTATGGCTAAAAAGGGTAACAGACAATTATTTATATTCATGTGTTCTGTTTGTAAAAACAAAAACTATACAAACAGCAAAAACACAGTAGAGATAAAAGAAAAGCTGACTTTGAGTAAATTCTGTAAACACTGCAGGAAAACTACTCCCCATAATGAAGTAAAGTTATAAATTTTCAATTTCTAATTTTCAGTGAGTTTTCAATGTTACAATGATCAAATGTAAATTCAATTTAGATCAGTCTTGACAACAATTTTCGAACCATTTATGATGGTTATATAACCTTATGCCCTACCCCATTGATGTAAAAGAAGAGGCTATTCTTCTTAGAAAACGGGGATATTCAATAAAAGAAGTCGCAGCTAAACTTAGTATTGCACAAAGTACTTCCTCATTATGGCTTTCAAGCATTATTTTGTCCTCTAAGGCCCAAGAGCGTTTATCACAACGAAAGATTATTGGTCAATATAAAAGTATTTTCATCAGAAAAAAGGCCCGTGAGGAAAATAGAGTAATTCTGGAAAGAACAGCCTCTGAGATGTTATCCACCATACCTTTTTCTAAAATGTTAGCTAAACTTTGTTGTTCCTTGATTTGGTGGTGTGAGGGAAATAAAAATTTGACTTCAGTAAAATTTACTAGTTCCGATCCTTCTCTAATAAGTAACTTTCTCTACCTTTTAAGAGTTGGTTTTAAGGTAGATGAGTCTAAATTACGAGCGCTAGTACATATACAT
>JACPEW010000021.1 GCA_016183305.1 Candidatus Daviesbacteria bacterium | reverse complement strand
TCTCCTACAAAAGTCCAAATTGGAGAAACTTTAACCAAAGGTTTAGGGTCTGGCGGTAATCCTGAAGTAGGACAACAGGCAGCAGAGGAATCTACTCAAAAATTAGAAGATGTTTTGCAGGATGCTGATATGGTGTTTTTAACAGCTGGAATGGGCGGAGGCACCGGGACTGGGTCTATACCGATTGTGGCTCAGATTGCCAAGACTTTAGGGGCTTTGACTGTGGCGGTAGTAACTAAGCCTTTTGCTTTTGAAGGAACCAGAAGAATGGTGGTAGCAGAAGAGGGGATCGAAAGACTCAAGGATAAAGTTGATGCTTTAATTACTATCCCAAATCAAAGGTTATTAGAAAGTGTGGAGAAAAATATGACTTTGCAGGAAGCTTTTAAACTGGCTGATTCCGTATTAGGCCAAGGTGTCCAGGGAATTTCTGATTTAATTACCATGCCAGGACTTATTAATGTAGATTTTGCTGATGTTAAAACAATTATGTCTAATGCTGGTTCAGCTTTGATGGGAATTGGAGTGGCAGGGGGAGAAAACAGGGCAGCTGCAGCAGCCAGGATGGCTATAGCTTCACCACTTTTGGAGGTTTCAATTGAAGGAGCCAAAGGAGTACTGTTTAATATTGTTGGCGGATCTGATTTGTCTATGACTGAGGTTAATGATGCAGCTCAAATTATTGCTCAAGCTGCAGATCCTGATGCTAATATTATCTTTGGTGCCACTATTAAAGAAGATCAGTTAGATCAGGTTAAGATTTCCGTTATAGCAACTGGCTTTGATGAGACTAGAAGGAAACTGCGGGAATATATTGGTTCAGGTATAGGTTCTGCTTCACTTCAACACCAGCAAACCCCAAACTGGGTTAAACAAAGCACTCCTATAGATGATTCCCCTGTCTCACAAACTGTTGCAGATCCTGAAGAAGAGGAAAACCAAATTCAAGCGCAAGAGGAAGATGAAGATTTAGAGATTCCGGCATTTTTAAGGTCCAATCGTTAATTTATAATACGTTTTGCTGCTACAGATTTGTAGTAATGAAGAAATTTATCCAAAGACCATAAGGATGTGCCATTTGAAATTAAGGAAGAGTGCCAAATCAAAAGTGTATTTTTGGGATATTCTGATTTATAAGGGATAAAAGACGCTATTCTTCTATATAGTTTACCTATTCATCTCTATACCAAACTTACTTTATGAAGGTAGAATAAAACTATTCAAGTACTAAATGTTTTATTTTGTTTAGTTCTCTTTGGTAAGAAATTTGATCTTTGGTGAATGTTATAAATTTATCTTTTGAATAAAAATACCCCAATAATGTCTTAGTATTCACTATATCTGCTATTGGTTTTCCCACATAGATGGGAAAGGAAGACCAGGGATAAGTTGTTAGCCCTTTAATATCTTTGAGAATATAGGCAGTGATGGGATTCAAATGGATGTACCGGGCTACGTGGATGAGTTGTTCGTCTGTTTCGATCCTGACTGCTTTAAACATAGTTTGGAATAAAGAGCCGTTCCTATCTTTTCTTAAGTTGAAGTATTTAGCATAGCTATTTTGAAAGTTACTCATAAAAGTTGAGATTCCCCTTTCTCTAATTTCTTTAAGTAGGAAATGGAAGTGGTTGGGCATAAGGCAGAATGCCAGTATCTCTACTTGTTTTTCATTATTTTTTCTTAAGCTTTTCATGAAGTCATTCTCTTGCGATTTTGATAAGCGTTTATAGTGGGAGAAGCGCAAAGGTGGATTAAAATAGCTGTAGAAGATTAAAACATCTAAAGCTCTTTGGTAATCGTAAGTAGACAGAAAGATTGGTTGTCTGGCTATGCTCCTATTAAAAACATGGTAGGTTTCTCCCGTCACTAGAGGTACTTTTCTAATAGTCATACTTTAATAGTAGAAGATTTTCCCTAAAGGTGTCAAGCTGCCACACCCTAAGGGTGTGTATAGAGTAATGTTTTAAGGTTTAACAGATAAACGCCTAAGTGCTTTAGGTTTTGCAGTAGGGTAAAGTAAAGGCCAAGCTCCAATATCTCCATCAGTTTCATCTCTGCTGTTAATTCTTACATTAAGCCCATCTGAATCATAGGGGCCGGTATCAACGACAAAATTTTGCGGTCCTACCATTTCCGGGAATACCCTTGTTCTGGTTCTGGCTGAAGGGTATGGGGTTGAACTCCTACCTAATAACTTTACTCCTGTTTCTTGAAGATAATTTGAGATAATTTCACCATAATCTGCAAATCTAGCTATACCGCCTCTAACACCCCTTAATCCTAATCTACCTCTTTCCCTTTCACCGTAGTACTTGGCTATTCCATCTTGGAATTCTAAAGTCAAACAATTACTGTCTGGTAGAATAGTCCTTTCAGGCATGAAGGCAACCTCTCCTTGATGTGACCTATTTTGCGGGCGTTGTTTCAATAATTCTTCTTTTAAATCGTCAGCTATGGTAAACCGTAAACCCTCTTGTTCCAAATCTGCAAGATTGCGGCCATGCAGCAGATAAATACGGTACCCATTCCTTTTTAGAATTTCTTTGTCTTCAGATAAAAATCTTAGACCTTTTTTTCCGGAAGAACGGGCTTGTTCATTTTCAGCAGACATAGCCTATTAGTATCTACCTTTTTAATAAAAATTAAATCTGAAAATTGTAAGGATAAGGTAATATCTGTTAAAATCTACTTCATGGCGAAATTTAAACCAGTTGATAGCAAAGTTAATTTTGCAAACTTAGAAGAAAATATTTTAGAGTTTTGGAAAAAAGACCAAACTTTTGAAAAATCTATTGAATCCAGGCCTGAAGACAAAAAATGGACATTTTTGGATGGTCCGCCTTTTGTCACAGGTTCTCCCCATTATGGCTCACTTTTGTCCAGTATCCCTAAAGATGTGTTTGGGAGATATTGGACAATGAAAGGTTACAGGGTAAGAAGAGTCTGGGGTTGGGATGGACATGGATTGCCAATAGAGAATAAAGTTGAGAATAAATTAAAGATTAAAAGAAAAAGGGATATTGAAGAAAAAATTGGGGTGAAGAGGTTTATTGAAGAATGCTTGCAGTATGTAAACCAAGTCTCTTCTGATTGGGAATGGTATATCGATCATATTGGCAGGTGGGTAGATTTTAAAAATGCCTATAAAACATGGGATCGGCCTTATATGGAATCAGTGATGTGGGTTTTTAAACAGATGTATGATAAAAATTTGATTTATAAAGGCTTAAGAGTGTCTTTGTACTGCCCTCATTGTGCTACCCCAATTTCTAATTTTGAAGTAGCAATGGATGCTGATAATTATAAACCAGTAACAGAATCAACAGCTGTTTATAAGTACCAGATAAAGGATGAGGAAAATACCTATAATCGGGCGAAGCGGGATTTCAAGCCTACTTATATTTTGGCCTGGTCTACTACTCCCTGGAATAAAATTGTTACTCCTGCTTTGGCAGTTAATCCAAAACTTGCTTATGTAAAAGTTAAACAAGAAGATGAGTATTATATTTTAGCTAAATCTACTTTAAAGATGCTAAAAGGTAAATATGAGATTGTTGATGAATTTCCTGGTAAGGATTTAGAGGGTAAAGAATTTATTCCTCATTATACTTTTTACCAGATTGATTCTGGCAAGAAAGCTTTTGTTATTGTTGGTGATGAGTTCGTGACTGCAGAAGAGGGAACCGGAGTAGTGACATTGGCAGTATATGGTGAGGAGGATTTGGTGGTTATGAAAAGAGAGAATATTCAGCTAGTGATGCATGTTAATGAAGAAGGAGTAATTTTTGATAGTGTGCCAAAATTTGGCGGGATGTATTATTTAGATGCTAATGAGGCAGTTATAAAAGATTTAGAAGATAGAGGGTTGGTTTATAGAGTTGATGAGTATACTCATGATGTAGCTCATTGTTGGAGATGCGGGACTAGGTTATTTTATGCTCCCAAAGATGCCTGGTATGTTGATATTGAGTCAATAAAGCCAAGACTTTTTAAAAATAATGAATCTATTAATTGGTTTCCAAAGCATTTTAAAATGGGGAGATTTGCTAAAAGTATGGAAGCTGCACCTGATTGGAATATTTCCAGGAACAGATATTGGGGATCACCAGTGCCGGTTTGGGAGTGTGAAAATGGAGATAGGACAGTGCCTGGTTCTATTAAAGAATTAGAGCAGTTATCTGGCAAGAAAATAACTAATTTACACAAACCTGATATTGATGAAGTAGAAATAAAATGCCCTAAATGTGGTAAAAAAGCTAAGAGAGCAGCTGAAGTATTAGATTCTTGGATTGAAGCAGGTTCTGCTTCTTTTGCTGAAAGACATTTTCCTTTTGAAAAAGATCTAAAACTAGAGGATTTTTTCCCACCTGATTTTATTGCTGAATATACTGGCCAGATTAGAGCTTGGTTTTATGTGCTGCATGTAATTGGTACAGCTTTATATAACAGTCCTGCATTTAAAAATGTTTTAGTAGAAGGGGTAATGCTAGGCACTGATGGGAGAAAAATGAGTAAAAACTACAATAATTATCCTGATCCAAAAGAAGTGATGCAGCAATACGGAGGAGATGCTTTGAGATTGTATTTATTAGGCTCCCCAATTATGAAAGGCCAGGATGTTAATTTTTCTAATGATGGGGTACCTGAGGTAGCAAGGAGCTTTTTGCTGATTCTTTGGAACAGCTATAAATATTTTGTTGATTATGCTAATACTTTTGAATGGAAAGAAGGCCAGGCAAGAGAAGAATTGAGCATACTTGATGAGTGGATTTTAGCAAAATTGGCAAAATTAAACACAGATATAAAAAGATTTTACGAAAATTATGATACCTCTTCTGCTGTTAAATTAATTAGGGAATTTGTAGTAAGTGATTTATCAACCTGGTATATAAGAAGAAACAGAGACAGAATAAGCACTAATGGGAATACAGAAGACCGGGATACAGCTTTAAGTATTTTGTTTGAGGTTTTAGTTACAACAGCCAAGCTTTTAGCGCCTTTGGCGCCTTTTATCTCTGAGGAAATTTACCGGAATTTAACCTCAGAACAGTCGGTGCACCTGCAAACTTTTCCAGAACCTAATGAAGATTTGTTAAATAAAGATTTAATAGCAGACATGGTGGTAGTGAGGAAAATTGCTGAGCTTGGCCATGCTAAAAGAAAAGAAGCAAATATTAAACTAAGACAACCTTTAGCAGCAGTAAGTTATAAATTATCAAAACAGTTAAGCCAGCAGTTAGAGCAGGTGATTGTAGAAGAATTAAATGTTAAAAAAATAGAGTATATAAAGTCCCCAAAATCTGAACCGGAAGTGGAACTGAATACAAAACTTACTCCAAAATTACAAGAAGAAGGGCAGGCAAGAGAACTTATTAGGCAAATACAACAAAACAGAAAAGAGCAAAACTTAACTTTAGCAGATAAAACTGAAATTATTGCCCCTTCCTGGCCAGCTGGTTTTGAAAAGCAAATACTTCTAAGCACAGCTTCTGTTTCTATAGAAAAAGGTAGTGAATTTAAAGTTTTAAAGCTTGATGAAAATTCTAAGCAGTCTTAATCTTCCAATTAGCATCAGCAGTTTATTGTTGATATCTATTGGCATACTGGTAATTTATTCTTCCTCACAGGAGTTAGCTATCCAACAAAGTATTTTTGCCTTTACTGGTTTAATAATTTTTTTTCTAATTTCTAAATTCCAGTTTCAGTCTGTTAAAAACCTAATTAGCCCTTTATACATTTTTATTTTGATACTTTTGGTAGCTGTTTTTATTTTAGGAATTGAGACAAGAGGGACGCTCCGCTGGATCCCATTAGGCGTATTTAATATTCAGCCTTCTGAGTTTGCCAAGCCTGTGTTAATTTTATTGCTTGCTAAATTCTGGTCTGAAAAGCAACCTACTGGTTTAAATATCTTAAAAAGTTTACTTTGGGCATTGCCTGTTATTTTGTTGGTTTTTAAACAGCCTGATTTAGGTTCTGCTTTAACTTTAATAGCAATTTGGATAGGAGTGCTTTTGGGGGCTAATGTGCCTGTTAAAAAAATATTATTACTTACCTCGGTTGCCTTGTGTATTATTCCTATCAGTTGGTTTGTTTTGCATGATTATCAAAGAGAACGGATTACTAGCTTTTTATCCCCCCAGTCAGATCCATTAGGCAAAGGTTATAATTTGATTCAATCAAAGGTAGCAGTAGGTTCTGGGGAGCTGATTGGAAGGGGATTGGGAATGGGAACCCAGTCCAGGTTACAATTTCTGCCTGAGTTTAGAACTGATTTTATCTTTGCCTCAATTGCAGAAGAGATGGGATTTGTAGGGTCTGTTTTAATTCTATCGCTGTATCTGTTTTTACTAATTTATTGTCTCAAAGAAGCTCAAAGGGTAAATAATTTATTCAGTTATTTGGTGATTTTTGGCGTAGTTTCAATGTTTCTATTTCAAATCTTTGTCAATATCGGGATGAATGTAGGGCTTTTGCCTATTACTGGAATTACTTTACCTCTAATTTCTTATGGGGGCAGCTCTTTAATTACCAGTCTTTTATCATTGGGTATATTAGTAGGGTGTATTGGAGACCAAAAGGCCAGACGGGTTGACATTGAGCTTGAGAAAGGATAAAATTTTCAGCATGCTTAGTTACGCAGTTTGTGAAATTTCAGGCAAACAATATAAAATTGTGCCTGGTCAACCTCTAGAAGTTGCTTTACAAAAAGGCACTGGAGATATTGAAACCAGTGTTTTGCTTTTATCTGAAGATGGTGAAGTTAAAATAGGCACCCCTTATTTAAAAGAAAAACTAGCTTTAAAGAGGCTTGAGGATACTAAGGGAAAAAAGATTAGGGTAAGCAAGTTTCATGCTAAAGCCAATTTTAGGAAAACTACTGGTTTTAGGGCAAAATTTACCAAGGTGATGTTGGCTGTGAAAAAATAAGCTTGACTTTAATTTACACAGCCATTATACTCGTGTTACCCTTGTCAAAAATTATAATTTATGGCGCATAAAACAGGTGGAGGAAGTACTAGAAAGAATAAAGATTCAATTTCCAAGAGATTGGGAGTTAAAGTTTTTGGTGGAGAAAAGGTTATGCCTGGGAATATTATTGTCAGACAAAAAGGAAATAAATTTTATTCAGGATTGGGTACCAGGCAAGGCAATGATTACACAATTTTTGCTTCTGTTCAGGGAAAAGTGGAGTTTAAAAAGAAATTAAGCAAATCCGTTGTTAGCGTTGTTTAAATTAGTCCTAAAATATGGATGAGCAGATTTACGAGCTTGAAATAGATCTTCTGCAACCTAATCCCCTGCAGCCAAGAGGTTTGATTTCTCCTGATTCTTTACAAGAGCTAGCTAATTCAATTAAAGCCCATGGAATTTTAGAGCCGATAGTAGTAGCCAAAACTCCTGCCGGGTACCAAATTGTAGCAGGAGAAAGAAGATGGAGAGCTTCTAAGGTAGTGGGGTTAACCAAGGTACCAGTGATTATTAGAGAAACCAGTCCCCAGGGGATGTTAGAGATGGCAATTGTTGAAAATGTTCAAAGAATTGATTTAAATCCTTTAGAAAGAGCTCAAGCTTATAGAAGACTGATGGATGAGTTTTCACTGACTAATCAGGAAATTTCAGAAAGAGTTTCAAAAAGCCCGTCGTATATCTCCAATACTATTAGACTGCTTATCTTGCCTGATGCCTTAAAGGATGCTTTAATGGGAGGAGATACAAGCGAAGGTCATGCCAGAGCTTTGGCAGCATTGGAAGATCCACACCTGATTATTGATGCCTATAAGCAGGTATTAAAGAAGAATTTGTCAGTTAGGGGTACAGAGGAGTTAGTTAGAAGGTTAAGAACAGAAAAAGGGATTGGCCCTAAGAAAAATGCTGATCCGGATTCAATGAGAATTATGTCTGAGGATGTAGATAAAATTCAAGCCAATATCAGCAATGTTTTGTCTCAAAGAACAGATAAGTTTAACGTTAAATGCCAGTTAACTGGTAAAAGAGCAAGATTGGAATTACTAATAGATGGTGAGCCAGGAAAAACTACTCCAGTATTAGAGGATTTACATCAAGCAATTGTGGGTTATTTTAATTTACTTGTTGGTAAGTAAACTAACTGCCTGGATAGGGAAGTAGCGGAAGAGAGCCCTCCCGATAATTTCTTTTTTAGTGATTGGTCCCCATTCTCTGGAGTCAGAAGAATGTTCTCTGTTGTCTCCAATTACATAGTATTGATCAGCGGAGGCTTTAAGGGATGTGCCTTCTGTTATAAAAGCTCCAGCCCGGGTTGGAGTACCAGCAGGCAGGTAACCTTCTTTTAATAATTGGCTATTTACATAAACACCGCTGTTAGATATTTGGATGGTATCCCCCGGCACAGCAATAATCCTTTTGATAAAATCCTGTGATTCATCACGGGGATTTTTCAAAACAATAATTTCCCCTGCTTTAGGTTCCCTGAGCCTGTAGCTAACTTTTTCTGTAATTAGATAATCTCCATTATGAAAAGTAGGAACCATGGAGTTACCTGAGACTTTATGGAATTGGGCAATAAATAAATAAACAGCAGCAAAGATTGCTCCAAAAACAACCAGTGTTTCAAAGAATTCAATAAAATACCCTCCTAAATGATCAGTAAAGCTTTTTTTAGGAGCAATATCACCAGTTCCATAATAAGTATCCAGTACATTAGGTTCCATAATGAGCATTATCTCAAAGCATTGAGTTGTTGCGCAAGAGCCAGGGTGGTAGAATTGGGAGGATAATAATGGACGGATAGCTCAGCGGTAGAGCGCTGCATTCACATTGCAGATGTCGGGGGTTCAAATCCCTCTCCGTTCACAAGTTAACAATTGTTAAAAATAGATGAAAATAGTTAACAGGAGATTAATAAGTATTTATCCATGAAATTGTTTAATAAAGATCCATTAAGAAATCCTCCGAAGCTGTCGCTTATTATAATTATTACCCTCTCAAATAAATGTGCGTCTGACTGTTTACTATACGGTCGTTCGGTTAACACAAAAAAGAAGAACCGCGATTTTCTAATCAATGCTATCGCTTTGGGAAAGATAGGAGAAGGTTCAATAATAAATGGCGAAATCATTAACCCCTCTACATGGCAGTGTACTAGAAATGGTAAAATTGTTAACTCAAACACTGAACTATTACAAGAAGGGCAACATTATGATTGCTTTAAGACGTATAATAACTTCACCGAATGATCCTTGTGGTGAAAGTACCTTACGTTTTGCGATAGCAAAAGGAAAGCAGGCTTGAAAGTTTACTTTCAAGATTCTTACTGTTAGGGAGCGAATGTTGACACCAAACTTGGTGATTCATCTTGGCCGCAAGGATCGATTTGATAGTTGCATTTTGCCATTATTTTTGATAATATAATGTTGTATTTCCGAAAGGAGATACTTTGATTTGCTAACTCCCCCCGGTTCTTTACGACCCGGGGGTTTTTCTTGCTTAAAATCTACAAATAATCTAAGATAAAATGGTGAAGAAGAAGATTTTAGTTCAATTTGATGGTAGCAACTTTTACAAAAAGGTCAAAAAGATTTTACCTCAAATACACCTAAAAAACTTTGATTATGTAGGACTGGCTCAATCGTTAACAAAAATCTCATCCAATGAAATCATTTACTATGTTGGTGAAATTAGAAAGTATCCCGGGAATAAAAAGTCGGAGACTCTTTATGCAAATCAGCAATCACTATTCTTAAACTTAAGAAAGCAAGGTATAAAAATAAAACTTGGTTATCTTCTTATGTCCGATGGTAAATTTCATGAAAAAGGTGTTGATGTTCAAATTGCAGTAGATCAAGTACGTGGAGCCATAAAAAATGAATACGATAAATGTTTTCTTATCTCATCAGATACCGATTTATTACCAGCTATTCAAACCGCAAAAGAGGAAAAGAAAGAAATTATTTATGTTGGCTTCGAAAATTTCATCAGTCGTGCTCTTCAGAAAAATTGTTCCTCCTACGTAATTTTGAAGAAAGATCAAATTCTTAAATTTGCAAAAGGTAAAAGAGGTTAATGTACTTTACTATGCATTTTTTAGGCCAAAAGTGTAAGCAAATTCTGAATTTAGGCCGTCAGATAAGAATAATTTGAAAAATTCATTCAGTCTGTGCAATGTATCGTTGGGGTCACCAGAATACAGATCTGCTACAATAAATCGGTGAGAAGTATTTTAAAACAAAGCTCTTATGTCTTATTTGCACAGGTATTAAATAGAATAATCAGTTTTTTCTATATTATTTACCTGGCTAGAATTTTAGAAGTCTCAGACTTTGGTCTATATACTGTTGCTTTAGCCTATTTTGCTATTATCTCTGGAATTGCTGATTTTGGTTTTAACAGGTTTTTAATGAGGGAAGTAGCAAGAGATAAATCAGTAATCTCCCAGCTGCTTTTTAATATTGTGATGTTAAGGCTGACTTTAACATCAGTCTTTTTTGCTGTATTTTCCTTAATATTATATTTTCTGGATCCTGATAAAGTTAGAGTTAGTTTAATTCTTTTAGCAACTATAGCAATTTTGCCTCAAGCTGTGGCTTTTACTTTTGATGCTGTTTTTGCTGCTTTACAGAAACTCCAATTTTCTGCAATTGCCTTATTTGCCTCCAGCTTAACAACTGCTTTAACAGGATTTGTTTTAGTAAGAGGGGGTTTTGGCCCAACTGGAGCAATTACTGCTCTAATTGTTGGACAGATAATTTATGCTGTTTTTCTAATATTACTTTTTTTTAATAAGCAAAAATTAGTTTGGTCTGTTATTAACTTTAATGCAATAAAGCAAGCTGTAGCAGGATCTTTGCCTTATGGGTTGTTAGGAGTATTGGGGTTATTATATTTTAGGATAGATACAGTTATGCTAGCCTATTTAAAAGGTAGTTTTGAAACAGGAATTTATGGGGCTGCTTACAAATTTTTAGAAGCTGTGATTTTTATTCCTTCTGTTTTATCTATGGCTTTGTTTCCAGTTCTTGCAAGGGTTCATGAAACTTCCCCTCAAAGCTTAAAAAAAATTTACTTTAAATCATTAAAAATAATGCTTCTAATTAGCCTTTTAATACTTTTTGGTTATCTCTTTATACTACCAGTAATTATTTCTTCGGTATTGCCAAAATATTTGCCATCAGTTACTGCTATTAGGATTTTATCATTATCTATTCCTTTTATGTTTATCCATGTGCCAGCGGTAACAGTTTTACTATCAACAGAGAAATTCCTTAAGCAAGTATTAATCTTATCTGCAGGGATGGTGGTTTTTAATATTGGAGCTAATTTAGCTTTTATTCCAAAATTTGGTTTTATAGGAGCTTCAGTAGTGACAGTTGCTTCAGAAGTTTTATCCTTTATAATCTTTTTTATCCTAGTTAAGAAAAAAGTTTTGGATCAGGCAAAAGGATGATTATCTACGATAATATTTTTAGAAAATATGGCCTCTCTCCTACCCAACAAGAAATTTTAAAAATAGTAGGCCCAAATAAGACTGTTTTAGAAATAGGCTCATCAACTGGTTATATGACCAGGGCTTTTTTGGAGCAAAGTTGTACTGTAGATATAGTGGAAGCAGACAGTAAAGCAGTTTTAAAAATTCCAAAAAAAGCCAGAAAAATAATTAACAAATCTATTGAGGATAAAGATATTTTTGGTTTGTTAAATAAAGATTACCAGTTTATTATCATGGCAGATGTATTGGAGCATTTAGTTAAACCAGAGCAAGTATTAAAACAATTACAAAAAATTGCTTCCCCTGCCACTAAGTTAATAATTTCTCTTCCTAATATTGCTTGTTGGGCAATGAGAAAACAGCTATTTTTCAAAGGGGATTTTGAGTATCAAGATAGTGGGTTATTGGACAGAACACATCTGCATTTTTATACAGTTAAAAGTTTACAGAAATTCTTATTAGATAACGGCTGGAAGACAGAGCAGCTAAAAGGAACCATTACCAGATTACCTTTTGAAGGGTTTATCAGTAAAGTTCCTTTAATGGGGTGGATTTTTAAGAAAATTTTTTATCAAGGTTTAGTTAATAAATTTAAAAATTTAGCTTACTACCATTTATTAATAGTTGCTAGCAAATGAAAAAAATTAGAACCTCAGTAATTATTCCAAACTGGAATGGCCAGCATTTACTGGAGGATTGCCTTAAGTCTTTAGAAAGGCAAAGCTACAAAGGCTTTGAGGTAATTTTAGCAGATAACGGCTCAAAAGATTCCTCAGTTTTGTATGTTAATAATAATTTTCCTAAAGTTAGAATAATTAAATTAGATAAAAATTACGGTTTTGCTAAAGCTTGTAATGAAGGAGCAAGAGCAGCCATAGGGGAATACCTGGTATTTTTAAATAACGATACTAGTTGTGATAAAGATTTTTTAAAAGGGTTAGTAAGTTGTGCTCATAAACATCCTGAAGTTTTTTCTGTTAATTCCAAATTATTAAATTTTTATAATAGGAAAAAAATCGATGGGGTAGGGATTTTAATTAATGAAGTAGGGCAGGCAAAATCAATTGGTTGGGAGCAAGAGTATAAAGGGCAATTTGAAAAAGAAAATTATATTTTTGGGGCAACTGGCGGGGCTTCCCTATTTAGGAAAAAAGAGTTTACTAAATTAGGAATGTTTGATCAAAATTATTTTATGTATTCTGAGGAAGTTGATTTGGCTTTTAGGGCTCAGTTTCAAGGGTACAAATCTATTTATTACCCTAAGGCTGTAGTTTATCATAAGCATAAAGCTACTGCTAAAAAATCCCCTGCTTTGGTTGAGTATTGGCAGTTTAGAAATATGACTCAAACTATTATAAAGGACTTCCCTGCTCCCCTCTTACTAAAGAGATGGAGATGGCTTAAAATCATTTTAGTTCATTTTAATACTATTTTTTACCAATTAAAGAAAGGCTTTTTTTGGTCCCCTGTTTTGGCTGATTTGTGGATTATTTACCATTTGCCAAAACTACTGCTGGAAAGAAGAAAAATACAAAAAAATATTAAAGTAGATTTAGATTATATTGAGAAATTTTTAGTTGAAAAGAAAATTTCCTTTTGGGGTCTACTCAGATAATTTAGCAGAAACTAAAATAATCCAGATTAAGATAAAAGGATAAAATAAGGTATTGGCAAACAAGCTTTGGGCTAGAATGGCCAGGACTCCAGCGCTGCAGATTTTACCCCAAATATTATTTTGTAAATGTTTTTGCCAGGCTGCTTCTAATAAATTAGCTAAAAAGAAAAGGTAAAAGGTTAGACCAATTATTCCGGTGGCAGCTGCTACAAATAATAAAGAAGAGTCATTGGTGGTAGCGCCACGGGATTTTAAAAACTCCTCATTTGCTAAACGGTATTTTCTTAAAGCATAAGGATAACTGTTATAACCTATTCCTAATACAGGAGCTTGTTGGAATAAGCTTAAACCTTGCTGCCAGGTATTTAGCCTAAATTCTGCTGATTGGGTTCTGTCTATATTTCTTGGCCCTGCTACTGTTTTTTGATAATTAAAAAATCCAAACAATAACCCTGCAAAAAGCAGAAGGCTGATAATGACTAACTTAAGGGATTTATTAAGTAAGGATAAAGTTAAGAAGCCAATTAAAAAGGCAAGGTATCCTCCTCTTGAGAAAGTAGTTAAAAGCCCCAAATAAATAGGAATAAAGGTAAGAAATAAAAATAATTTATTTAATTTTATTTGAGTTATTAAAATTAGAGTAGGGGCAAAAAAACCTGCTAAAAAATTAGGATCTAAAAATGTTGAGGCAGTTCTAAAATAATGTGGATCCCAACCGTCTTTAGTTAAAAACCTTAAGTCTGGTAAAAAAATAAATTGTAATAACCCGAGTATTGAAAGTAAGAAACCTGAGGAGATTAAAATTGCAGGAATTTTTTGTTTTAAGGAGGGAAAAGCATTGATATAAATTAACCAGCCTAATAAAAAATAAGCAGCCAGTCTAACAGTATATAAAAAGCTGGACAAAATTTGAGTTGGTTTTAAAGATAGGGGAGTAAAGATTAAAGATAACATAGCAATAAAAATAAAGATAAAAGCGCAGGTTAAAAAAATAGGAGGAGTTCTCAATTTAAAATTTAGTTTTAGCAGTCCAAATAAACATAACAATATTACTGTTAGATCTAAGAAAGTTGCACCGCCTTGAGCAAGAAGGGGAAGTTTAATTAATTGACCCAAAGTTATAGCCAGTGTTAAGATCCAAGATACTATCATGAGAATATATTCTAATATCAGCATAATCTTTTGTATATGGGCTTTGGCAATTTTAACAATATTTTATTTTGGTTTTTCTACACTACCTCATTCTGGATTGTTTCCTAATGATTTTTTAAAAAGTTTAGCAAATTGGGACGGGGGACATTATTTAGGAATTGCTGATGGTTATGATAAAGCTTTTCAGTTTGCTTTTTTTCCTTTGTATCCAATACTTATAAATTTGGTTAGCAAAATAACAGGAAGTTTTTTATCCGCTGGTATTTTAATTAGTTTTATTTCCAGTTTACTGGCAATAAATTTACTTTATAAATTAATTGCTATTGAATTTAATAAAGAAATAGCTCAAAAAGCAGTTTTAGCTTTACTGTTTTTTCCAATGTCTTTTTATTTTTTAACAGTTTACACAGAGAGTCTATTTTTACTTTTGACAATTTCTACTTTCTATTTTGCTAGAAAAAGACAGCTTCCTTTAGCAACTTTAACAGCAGCTTTAGTATCTGCAACAAGGCTTGCTGGTTTAGGAGTAGTATTGGGCTTAATTTCTTATGTCTATTTATCAGGAGGATTTAACAGAAAAAATTGGTTTGTATTTTTTGCTCCTTTAGGTTTTATTTTATATAGCTATTATCTTTATCAACAGACTGGTGATCCTTTTTATTTTATTCAGGCAGAGGATTACTGGCATAGGCAGTTGGTAATACCTGGTTCAACTATTTTTAATAGTCTTCAACAACTGGTTATTCCAGGATATATTGCTAAAAATTTTAAGGCATTTTTGGATTTTATTTTAACTATACTTGGTATAGGTTTGGTTTGGAAAGTTTTTAAAAAGCTTAGTTTTGATTTTGCTATTTTTAGTTTAGTTTCTTTATTGCTGCCTCTTTTTTCTCCAACTCTTTTGGCAGTACCAAGATATTTATTAACAATCTTCCCAATATTTATAGTGCTAGCATTTTATAAAAACCAGTATTTAATATTTGCTTACCTAGTATTTTCTTTACTGTTTTTGGCTGGATTTGCGGTTTTATTTATTACTGGCAAATGGGTATCATAGAATAGATTCTCCGCAGTTACTCAGGACGATTTTTCAGGGTTGAAAAATCACTTTTCTTTCTATCTCAACATTATTTCCTGCTTCATCTTGAGATTTAATTACAACTATATTATCACCATCGTTTAAAGGCAGTTCTGTAGTAAATTTTCCTTCACTGTCTACAATAGCTTGAGTACTATTTATAAAAATATGACTGCCGGGATCTGTTTTCCCTGAGATTTTAACTTTTTTGTCCACTCCTTGGATTGTTTTACCGTCTTCTGGTTCAAAAATTACTAAGGATGGTTTTTCGTTATCATAAATAAGTTTAATAGTCTTAGAAGGAAGGCTTTCTTTATCTCCTTCATCAACAGTTTTTCCATAAATATTATTAGTACCCAAGTTTAATTCGATATTTTCAAAAATAAAGCTGCCATCATCTGAAACATCAACTGTTTGGATTCCGCTATCATCGAGATAAAGTTTTACTTTTGAACCAGCAGTACCATAGCCTTTAATATCAATTTTGCTAGAGCCAGTTGCCTCATAGGGGATATTTAAAACAGGAGGGGCAAGGGTAGAATTTTCAGAGGCTTGGATAACTTCTTTTTTAGGTGGTTGAATAGTATTTTTTACAACACCAAGGCTATTTATAAAAAAGGGTAAAACCCAGGTGATAGTTGAGTAAAAAAGAAGGCCTACAATAAACAAGGTAACAAAAAAGTTTCTTTTACTTTTACTGGACAATCTTTTTACAGATCTCCGGGAACGGTAACTATGGTAAGCCATAAGTCACAGTATACCAAAATCTGGTAGAATATGAGGGCTGGCGGGGTTAGTACACCGGTAGTATGCTACCTTCCCAAGGTGGAGAAGCGAGTTCGATTCTCGTACCCCGCTCCAAAAGTGACAATTATCTACATAAATCAACAGAAAGTTACTAGAAAATTACATTCTCGATACCTCTGTTACCCGCTTTTTAAGTATAGCTAACATTATCTAAACTGGTAAAATTGACTCATCCTGCCTGAGGGAATGATGAATAATTACAGGCAGATAAGATTTACTTTATTTACATATCCCTACAGTGGTTATTTTCTTGCTGCAAAAGTAAGAAATAACTATCAAAAGAATAAAAAATTAGGCAAAACTAAGATCATCCAACTGGCAAAAACTCTAAAGTTTAATCCGAGATTACTTAGAGAATTTATCCTCTGTAACAAACATCATATAAGATTCTTAAAAACTAACTTATTTCCTTATCCTCAAAATAAAGTACAAATTTCAATTTATCTAAGGATTGAAGTGTCCGATTATTAGGATCATAGCTATAGGGAATGCAGATTCCTCCAACTAATTTATTTTCAGGAATATCAGATATTTCCCTATGAACGATAAATATCAGTATTTCTTCCCTTAGCCTTTAGATAAAGCATTCCTTCTTTTGTATAAGCCAAGATTTCTGGTCTGCCCTGTAGTTGATTTTCAACTTTTATAACAATTTTACTAACTAATCCGTATCTCCAAGTCTCACCTCAAATAATTAAAAAAAATTGGTAAAATGTTTCCCATGATTGATCTTTCTCCTGATCAGAAAAAGGTTTTAGATAAGATCCTTTATTGGTTTAAAAAGGAAAAGGGTAAAAAACAATATATTAGCCTTGGTGGATATGCTGGTACTGGCAAAACTACTTTAATTGCTGTTTTAAGAGAAGAACTGGCTGAGCTGGATAAAAAATTAAAAGTAGGGTTTGTGGCGTATACAGGTAAAGCTGCCAGGGTATTAAAAATTAAGTTAAAAGGACAAAAAGTTATTTTAAAAGGTGATTCTGTCAGTACTATCCATGGTTTAATTTACTCCCCTATTGTTGATGAGAAAGAGGTCATTATTGGCTGGCAAAAAAAGGAGAAAATTGAGTGTGATCTAATTATTATTGATGAGGCTTCTATGGTGGATGAGCTTATTTGGTCCCACCTTTTATCCTACAAAGTGCCAATTATTGTGGTAGGAGACCATGGGCAGTTACCTCCAATCAAGGGAAATTTTAATTTGATGCAGGAACCAGAGTTAAGGCTTGAGCAAATCCACAGGCAAGCCAGGCAAAACCCTATTATTGGTTTATCAATCCAAGCCAGGGAATATGGACTGATTAGAGCTGGTAAGTATTCCCGGGGGGTGAGGAAGTTTTCACCAGAGGATTTGGAGGTTCAGGAGGAGATGGGGGAGATGTTAACAAATTTTAATACAGATACTTTAATCCTTTGTGGTTATAACAGCACCAGAAGAAGGTTAAACAATCATATAAGAGCTGCTTTGGGCTTTGAATCTCCAGAGCCCCAGTCAGGGGACAGGGTTATTTGTCTTAGGAATAACCAGACAGAAAGAATTTTTAATGGGATGTTGGGGACAATTATTCATATCAAGAAAAAAGATTCCAGCTGGTATGAGGCAGAAATTAATATGGATGGGGAAGAGGGAAGTTACCAGGGTTTGATTTCTGTGGATCAATTTAACTCTGAACTGCCAATGAATTTTACTAAAAAAAGATCACAGATTATGGGAGGAGATTTATTTGATTTTGGTTATGCTTTAACAGTACATAAGGCTCAGGGTTCACAGGCAAAAAGGGTAATACTTTTTGAGGAGAGGTTCAAACAGATGAATGATGGTGATTGGAAAAGGTGGCTTTATACAGCAGTTACAAGGGCTGAAGAAGAACTATATATTTTCTCCAGATAAATAATAATTAAATTGGTCAGATAAAAAATTTCAAAAGCTGTTATAACTAACATACATTAATTTACCAATAATTTTACGTTAGTTACAGTCCTATCGTACATTAAGTCTTTGCATTTTCAAGTACGATAGGTATATACTTATCACCATGGCAGATTTTAACAGGGATAGATCCAGGGGAGGTTTTAGAAAAAGAGGCTTTAATGACCGGGGCTTTAGTGGTGGCAGAAGTTTTGACAGACCTGCAATGCATAAGGCTGTTTGTGATAAGTGCAGGCAGGATTGTGAGGTACCTTTTAGGCCAACCAGTGGTAAACCAGTTTACTGTAGCAGTTGTTTTGAAAATAACAGAGATTCTGAACCCAGAAGATCAGAAGGCAGGAATTTTGATAGGCCTACTAATTTTGAGAGAAGACAAATGTTTGATGTAACTTGTGATGAATGTAAAAACAGTTGCCGGGTCCCTTTCCAGCCCAGAGAAGACAAACCAGTTTATTGCAGTAATTGTTTTGGTAATAAAGGTGGTAGATCAGTCAGCAAAGAAGCAGAGGTTTCCTGTCCCAATTACGGGGAACAGTTTGCTTTGTTAAATTCCAAGATTGATCAGGTATTAAATATTCTAAAACCTGTGGTAGCAGAGGTAGAAGCTGAAGAAGCTTTGGTAGAAGAAGTCCTGGAAGAAAAAGTAAAAACCCCTAAAAAATCTGCTTCAAAGAAAAAATAACAAACTCTTTCCTTATTTTTGATAAAATGTTATCTGTGCCGGAGTAGTTTAGTGGGTTGAATTGTCTAAATGACAATTCAACGGGTTAACAACAATTTACCGCCGAAGGCGGAATATGATACGGAAGTTAACCCAGGAAGAGCGATAGACCGCCGGTGTAGCTTAGTGGTAAAGCAATGCTTTCGTAAAGCAAAGAGCGACAGTCCGATTCTGTCCACCGGCTCCCAGGGCGAGCCTTGCAAGCTTGCGTAGATTCCCATTATGTCCACAGACAAAATCCCTAGGTTGCCTAGCTAAACAACCTCCCAGGTTGAAGTAGCTATGGCCTGGTCTGTTTATAATCACTAGCAGAAAACCCCGCACTTTTAGTGCGGGGATGAATGCTTTTGTGATTACAGTCTTCCGCGTGGTAGGTGGTAGATCTGGATAGGGTTTTCTGCAGTCTCTTGTAAACTTTCAAAGAAAACCGCGGACTGAGAGTCCGCGGAAGTTTATAAGGGAGTGGCGGTACTAAATAATCTAAGGGGTGCGCAAAGGTTTAATAGGATGACAAACATCATAACTGCTGAGAAATAAATTACCCTAAAATGTAGTTATAGAGTACTTATGCTATAGTTAGCGACTAATATGAGTTTCGTTGAGAAATCAGTGGCTGTCCTTGGCAATAAAATAAAAAGATTGATGCATCCCAGCCTGGATACAGAAACACGGCACAAAAAGTTAGATGAGTTACTTACCCGCTACCCACTTACTAACCAGCTTATTTGGTACCATATTATTGCTGCCCGTGGCTTTTTAGAGCCTGAAGAACGCGAAGCAATAACAGAGGCTTATAAAATCTATAAAGAGCTCTTTCCTGATGATACTACTCCTATTTCCGAAATATTAACTGTTGCAGCTATTCCTATAGGGTCAAACCGTTTTCTCCGAAAAGTTGGCTTTAATTATGATTTTGCGCTTGAGGCTCCTACCCGGTTTAAAGCAGCAATGGATGAGCTGAAAGAAGGCAAGAGGCATGTAGTTTCATATGATCATAAGATGTGGGGCGTTGAGGAATGGGTTTTATATGATTTATATAATATGTTAGCTGGTAATCATGAGATTAGCAGTACAGAGAGGATTTTGCCTCCATTCCAGGGAAAAGATGCAAAAGTAGTTATAACAGGTGAGAGTATACGCAATCCCCGGCCAGAAAGAATGAGAGGAGTATATGAAGATCAAATAATACCACTGCTGGCATCTTATGAAGTAGTAAGGCCGGGTGAACTTAATTTTTACTTTGGAGGCCTATCTAGGCCAAATGGTCAGGTTATTTTTACTGATGCTTCAATAGATACCCCTTTAATAGCAGCTCAAAAATAAATTAGTGTGAATTTTATTTATTAGCTTCTATTAAGCCTTGTTTGGCTGTTTGGTTGTTTGGATCAAAACTTAAGACAGTATTAAAAACCTCTTTTGCTTTATTTTTATCTTCTGATATTAAGTAGGTAACACCCAGGTTATTTCTTAACTGTAAATTTGCAGGGCTGATTTGTATAGCTTTTTGTAAGCTGTCTAAAGCTAGATCGTATTTTTTTTGCTCATAATAAATAGCAGCTATATTTTGATAAGACTGCCAGAGGCTAGGGTTATATTTTAGGGCATTTTGGTAATTTTCCAAGGCTTTATCTTTTTCCTTCAGCTCATTATAAATATTGGCTAAATTATGATAAGCATCACCATAGTTAGGCTTTAAAGCAATTGCTGTTTGGAATTCTTTTAAAGCAGCTTGTTTATCTCCCCATCTCCCATAAACATCGCCTAAATTATTATGAGTGTTAGGAGAAGAAGGGGAAGTTTTGCCTGTAGCTATCCATAGATTATCTTCATTTTTCCAATCAATATTTCTGGTAAAAGTCCTAATAGAAAGGACTGCTATGGTAATCACAAAAGAGATATAGATTATTTGTTTAAATTTTAATATTTTATCTAATTTGTCCCAACCCAGACCCACTAAAGCCAAAATTCCTATGATAGGCAGATATAAATACCTCTCTGCCACAACCCAATTTAACCTAAAAGGAGTTAGAGTAGGAGCTAAAGCTATTAAGAAAAATGATAGCCAGAAAAAGATAAATTTATTCTTTTTAAAACTGACTAAAATCCCAACAGAAAAGATTAAAGTAATCAAAGATCTGATAATAAACTGGATTTGGCCAAAATTAAGCTCTGAATGGTATAGGGTTAGAATCTTAGGGAAAAAGATTAATTCAAAATAAGAAGTTATAGCAATAATTATAAGCAGTAATGGGTTATCCATACCTTTTTCCTGGTAATGGACTGTTTGTAAGGTAGTTTCCCTCTCAGATAAGTAATTTAAAGTAATCAAAAGAAAAGCTATAGTTAATAATAAATAGGGAAGTGTTTTTAACCAATTCTTTCTTAAATTACCAAAAATAAATTCCCACAAAGGAAAAACAAGAAAAAGGGCCATAGGCATTTGAGGATGAGACATAAAGGCAAATAAGAAGGAAATTATAGAAAGCAAATAATATGTTTTGCTATTTTTGGAGAGTATGTAGGATACAAAAGATAATAAGAAAAAGAAAGCATATTGGGGATAGCCTCCCCCAGAAATCCAAACAACAGCTTCTGAGATAGCTGGATGAACAGCAAAAATTGCAGCTACAAATAAGGCTATCCTTTTGGAGACCATTAAATTAAATAAAATATAAACTAAGATAACTGAGCCTGTATGAAAGAAAATATTGATAAATCTGAAGATAAATGGGCTAAATCCGCTAATATGAAAGGCTAACCAGTATAAGAATAAACGGATAAAGCCAAATGGTCTGGTAAAAATATTGCTAAACTCCCCAAGACGGGGGTTTTGCACTATTTCAGCGAGATCATCTGATAAGAAAGCGTTGTTAAAAGAGTTAGTATATACCCCAAAAATTAAAAAGATTAATAATAGAAAATTTAACCAGTGATCTTTTATAAAAGCTTTAAAACCATGTGGTTTTAGGGATTCTTTAGTTTTTAGACCCTGTTGTATTAAGAAAGAGTGGAATTTTTCTTCTCCCCAATGTTTTTTTAAGTATTCAAGAATTTCTTTTTCACTAATATTTTGAGCTTGAGCAATTTGGCTAATACCTTCTTTTCTTATGTGCTTTTTGATGTAATTTTTTTGAGCATGAGTTAAAGGCATAAGGAAACATATGTAATATTAATGGTTAAAAAGATCAAATGTCAAAGCGCAGTTGAGGTTATCTAGGGATAGTAAGAACCCAACCTGGTTCTATGTGATCCACATTTACAATATTATTTGCTTGGGCAATTTTTTCAAAAGCAGTGATATCTTCATAAGCTCTGCCTGCTATGGTGGATAACCAGTCTCCTTCAGTTACAGTATAAGTATTTCCTTCAATCTTTGGGCCCCAGACAGTATTATTACCTCCACCTGTGCCTGTACCAAGTTCTTGTGTTTCATCTTCAGTAGCAGCTGGTGAAGCTTCTGCTAAAGCAGAGGGAGAAGGGGAAGCTAAGTTGGCTGTTTCAGCAGAGATTTTAGGGATTTCCAGTTTCTGGCCGGTTTCTATAGAATCAACATCTGATAGGTTATTTGCTTTGGCAATTTCTGTAAACTTGGATCCATCCTGGTAATATTTTTCAGCAATGGTAAATAAAGTATCATCCTCTTTTACAGTATAGGAACCAGGCAATTTATCTTTGGCTATATCTTGTTGTTCTTGTTTTTGTTCAATTTGCTGGGCTGGTCCTAAACTAGCATTATTTTTAGTAAAGTAGTTATAGACTAAAATTCCCACTACTAAAACAATTAATGCTCCCAGGACCATACTGACCTTGGATTGGTTTGATTGAATATTAGTTTCCAGCTTCTCTAAATAATTTTCAGAAGCTTTTACTTTTGCAGGACTCTTTTTAATAGAAGTTTTCTTTGCCATTTTGATGGGCAGGCGGAGGACAGTTTACAACAGCCCTATTTTATTTCATAGACTTAATTTGTCAAGGGGTCAAAGTACTGACATTACCCCAGTTTGTATTTAAACCTTAAAAATTGGTATTGTATTAATCCGCAGAAATTCATGGACTGGTAAGGTGGGTGAATTGTTTGTCTTCTTTTAAAGTTGTTTGTATACATAATTGGATTAAGGGAATATTC
>JACPEW010000003.1 GCA_016183305.1 Candidatus Daviesbacteria bacterium | reverse complement strand
TATGATTATTTAAGGCTGCTATTTGCCAGAGTAGGTCATCCTCATTGCCCGGTTTGTGGCAGGGAAGTAGAGAAGATGAGTGTGGAACAGATAGTAGAAAGAGTAACAAGTGACAAGGCACAAGTAACAAGTAACAGGGGTAGGAGGATTATGATATTGGCTCCGGTAGTAAAAGATAGAAAGGGGGAGTATAGCGCCCTTTTTGAGGATTTTAGGAAAAAAGGGTTTTCTAAAGTCAGGGTTGATGGGCAAATCAGAGATCTATCTGAGGATTTAGTTTTAATAAAAACAAATAAACATACGATTGATTTAGTGGTAGACCGTTTAGTTTTGGACAAGAAAAGTATTCAAGAGGGGTTTTAGATGCTTCTTTGGAATTTCCTCAAAATCCCAAAAAAATGAAAGACCACCTTTATTCTGAAAGATTTGCCTGCCCTGTAGATAATATTTCTTTACCAGAGATTGAACCAAGACTTTTATCTTTTAACTCTCCTCATGGAGCTTGTCCAGTTTGTTCTGGATTAGGGACACTTTTGGAAATAGATGAGACTACAATTTTAAATCCAATTCTTTCCATTGCTGAAGGTGGCATACTCCCCTGGTCAAAACTAGCAACCTCTGATACCTGGTTTACCAGGTTAATTGAAGCTGTGGGTAAAGAATATGGATTTGATGTGAATACCAGGCTAGGCCAACTTAAACCTGAGGCAAGGAAAGTTTTAATCAGTGGAGCAGGTAAAGAAGAATTCAAGGTAGAAGGAAGGAACAGGCAAGGCAGATGGACTCATTTTTATTCCAGTTTTCAAGGTTTAGTTTCATACCTTAAAGAAAGATATCAGGAATCTGAGTCTGATTTTGTAAAAGCTGAAATTGAGAAATATATGTATAAAGAATCTTGCCCTAAATGTAGGGGAGCCAGGCTTAAAGATGAAGCTTTATCAGTTACTATTAATAGTTTAAATATTGCTGAGGTTACCAGCCAGTCAATTATCCAGGCCTTGGAATGGATTAAAAAAATTGAGCTATCAGTCCGTGAGATCCAAATTGCTACCCCAATCTTAAAAGAGATAACTGCCAGGTTGCAGTTTTTGGTTGATGTTGGTTTAGATTACTTAACTTTAGATAGGGCATCGATGACTTTAGCAGGAGGTGAGTCTCAAAGAATTAGACTTGCTTCACAAATTGGCTCTGGTTTGTCTGGAGTGTTATATGTTTTAGATGAGCCATCAATTGGCCTTCACCAAAGGGATAATGCCAGATTGATAGAAACATTAAAGAAGTTAAAAAGTTTGGGAAATACTGTGATTGTTAATGAACATGACGGGGAAACTATGGAAGCAGCTGATTTATTAATAGAAATTGGGCCTGGGGCCGGGGAACATGGAGGCAAAATCGTTTTTATGGGTACTCCCCAGCAGATCAAAAAAGATCCTGCTTCTTTAACAGGCCAATATTTATCCGGCAAGAAAAAAGTGACTGCCAATAGTCATCCTGGGGAGCGAAGCGGGCTAACCGCTCAGGATGACAAAAAGGTATTAAAGGTAATAGGAGCAACAGAACATAACTTAAAAAATATTAATGTATGTTTTCCCTTAGGCAAGTTTATTGCCATTACCGGAGTATCAGGTTCAGGTAAATCAACCTTAATCCATGATATTTTATACCGGGCTTTGGCTCAAAAGATTTACCGTTCAAGGGAAAAAGCAGGAGCACATAAAGACTTAGAAGGAACTGAAAATATAGATAAAGTAGTTTTAGTAGATCAATCACCAATTGGCAGGACTCCACGTTCAAACCCAGCCACCTATACTGGAGCATTTGGGCATATCAGGGAATTATTTGCTCAGGCTCCTGAAGCTAAAATCAGAGGTTATAGGCCTGGCAGGTTTTCTTTTAATGTTAAAGGAGGCAGGTGTGAGGTCTGTGAAGGTGAGGGAACTTTAAAGATTGAGATGCAGTTTTTGCCAGATGTGTATGTGACTTGCGAGGCTTGTAATGGGGCAAGATATAACAGGGAAGCTTTAGAAATTCACTTTAAGGATAAAAATATTGCTGAAGTCTTAAACATGACAGTAGAAGAAGCTCTGAAGTTTTTTGAAAATATCCCTCAAATCAAAAACAAGCTTCAGGTTTTGAATGATGTTGGTTTAGGTTATATCAGGTTGGGACAGAGCGCTCCAACTTTATCAGGAGGAGAAGCCCAAAGGATTAAACTTTCATCTGAATTATCCAAAAGGCCAACAGGCCATACTTTATATATCCTAGATGAGCCAACCACAGGCCTTCATTTTGCTGATATAGGAAGATTATTAACAATCTTAAGAAAGCTGGTTAATTTTGGAAATACTGTAGTGATTATAGAACATAATTTAGATATTATAAAAAATACAGACTGGATAATAGATCTGGGCCCAGAAGGCGGGGACAAAGGAGGCAAAATAATTGCGGAAGGCAGTCCCCAAGCCTTGTCTAAAACCAAATCTTCCTACACAGGCCAATATTTGGCAAGGATATTATAGATCCGGGGGTAATTGAGGCGGGAGTGTTTGAGGTGGATATAACCTTGGCCACATCCTGCCTAAAATTTGGTACATCACACTGGCTCCTTCTGAAACTGCTTTTTTAAAACCAATTACTTCTCCAGCCTTCTTTATTAGTTCATTTAACACTATTTGTTGTTCAGGTATTCTTGGCATAGTTAATAATCCCTCTAATAATGATAAGTTTTGTGTTTTACTTGGTAAGGATGCTCTTATTACTCCCCTGACCATATTCTTATCCTCATTTTCTTTTAAATTTCCAAGTCTTGGAAGTAAATCAAATCCAGATTGAATATGGAACGCCCTTAAAACTAATGCCATGCCTTTTGTTCGTTCAGAAGCTTCAGTTGGAGGACCTAACCTAGTTAACTCTTCACTGATAGCTTCGACTAATCCTCTGTTAATATCTATTAAGTCTAAAAACACATTATCAGTTAGGCTGTTAATTGTGATTAGTACATTTGTAGGTTCACCAGAAATTCCTTGTATGATCCTTCTCGTTCTCGGATCGGTATCCAAGCCTGTCTCTTCCAGTAGACGTCTTTTGGTATCTTCAGAGATTATAGGTAAGGGGAAAGGAGGGGGTAATTCAGGATGAGGATATGGTGGTGGTTGTATACTCACAGATTTATTATTTCAAGCCCCTTCCTGATTGTCAATAGCAGATTTAGCTACAACCTGTGGATGTTTAGCTTTACACCTTTAAGGTGGGATCGTAAACTTATTCATCTAAAAGGTGGTGTTTTATTAATTCAAGCTGGGTGGCATAGTCAATTTGATCTCCAATAAATTTCTGGTACTCCTGAGCAGATTTAAAAAGGTTCATTACTGTCTCAGTTTCACAAAAGGATGGGCTCTGAGTTAGGTATTCCAAACAGGAAGACCATTTATAAGCCTCTGGTTTATTAACTAATCCGGAAACTACTGGATTTAAATGAATGTAGCGGGATACATGGACAAGTTGTTCATCTGTTTCAATTTTAACAGCTTTAAAGGTTCCTTGCAGGAGCGGTCCAATACGATCATATTTAGTATTAAAATATTTTGTGTAGCTATTAGAAAGTTGGCTTAAAAAGGTGGAAATACCTTTATCCTTTAATTGCTTGATAAGAAAATGGAAATGATTAGGCATGAGGCAATAACAGATAATCTCAATTAACTTTTCATTTAAAAGTGGTTTAAACAAATTTGATTTATTAAATTTAGAAAATTTTAGCTTTGGACCACAATGCTTATAGTAATAAAAGGTTTTCTGGAACCTATTATAATCACGTGGTTGAATATAGATATCCTTTTTCTCTGTTCCCCTGTTGAAGACATGGTAATATTCCCCGCTTACCAATGGAATTATCCTTCCAGGCATGTCTTAACTTTAGCTTACCACCTTTAAGGTGTCAAGCTAATTAATTACCTGTTTGACAAATTTAACTAAAAGTCCTATATTATAATGTATTATGCCAAGATGTAATATAGAATGTAGAGGCGGATTTTCATTATTAAGACCGCTAACGCATACCTGGCGTGTTCCCAGATTTGTACGGGCTTTATATCTTCCTGCAGGCTCTCTACGAAGAAGATAATCTTTAAAATTAGATTCAAGACCTTAAGTTTGCTACAATATTGGTAGTGAAAAAGTTTTTATCTTTTGTTGTTTTCCTATTTTCCTTAGTAGTTTTTGCTCCTAAGGCTTATGCTGCTTCTGAGTTTGCTACCTCTTATGATGTTTTATATGATGTGGGTGAGGATGGGATAACCTCTGTTACTGAGAAAATTAATTTAAGAAATTTAACCTCAGAATATTATGCTAACCAATTTAAACTAAATATAGATGCAACCCAAATTTATGATATTAAAGCTCAGGATCCCAGTGGCCCTCTAATTGTTGCTAGCCAGCAGAATGATACTTTAACCTCCCTTAATATTAAATTTAACCAGCAGGTAGCCGGTATTGGTAAATCCTTGCCTTGGACCCTTTCTTTTAAATCCAAAGATTTTGCCCAAAACCTTGGTAAAGTTTGGGAAGTAAGAGTACCTAAGGTTTCTTCCGCCTCAACCTTGGAATCGTATAACTTAATCTTAACTGTGCCTCAAAGCTTTGGAGAACCTTCTTTAATTAGCCCAACCCCTAGAAGCCAATCCACTTTTGGAGGTAAAACTTTTTTAACCTTTGATAAAGACCAATTAAAATCCACTGGTGTTTCTGTTACTTTTGGAGCAAACCAGCTGTTTGATTTTGACCTTTCTTATCATCTGGAAAATAATAATTTGATCCCAGCTTTAACTAATATTGCTTTACCACCAGATACTGCTTATCAGGATGTAATTTATCAAAGAATAGAACCTAAACCTTTGAATGTAACTTTGGATGATGATGGGAATTATTTAGCCTGGTATAAATTGCAGAGGAACCAAAAACTAGATGTTAAAGTTATTGGGTCAGCCAAGCTTTATGCTTATTCTAAAGTAAAAAATCCTACTCTAAACGGGGATTTAAGAAAAAAATATACTTCCTCAAATAAATACTGGGAAAAAGATAATCCTCAAATAATTCTTAAGTTAAAAGAGATTTTTGAAGAAAAGAATCCTACAGATACTTATGCTAAAGCCCAATTAATTTATCAATATGTGGTAGAAAGCCTAAAGTATGATCCCTCCAGGCTTAAAGAAGATATTGAAAGGTTAGGGGCTGTGACTGTTTTAAATAATCCCCAGTCAGCAGTTTGTATGGAATTTACAGATTTATTTATAGCTTTAGCCAGGGCTGCCGGCATTCCCAGCAGGGAGCTTAATGGTTATGCTTATACCAGTAATCCAAAACTTAAGCCACTTTCTTTAAGCAAAGATTTGCTTCATTCTTGGCCTGAGTATTTTGATGAGAAAAAAGGTTGGGTAATGATTGATCCTACCTGGAGTAATACTACTGGAGGAGTGGACTATTTTAATAAGCTAGATTTAAACCACTTTGTTTTTGCTGTTCATGGTTTTTCTTCTTTAGAACCAATCCCTGCTGGATCTTACAAATATACAAATCAAAACTCATCTGATATTAAGGTAAATTTGTCTAATCAGGATTTTCTAGGCCACCCACAAGTTGATGTTCAAATTGATACAGCAGGTCCTGTTTTTTCAGGATTTCCAGGGATAATTAGGGTTCAAGTTACTAATACAGGCAACTCATTTTATCCCTCTTCCTCTTTAAATTTACTAGCTAGTAAATTAAATATCTTGAGTGGTGAGGGCAGGTTTTCAGGTGTTATTCCGGCATATGGCACAGCAAAATTTGATTTTAATATTAGAACTGCTTCAATGCTTGATTTATATGAGGATCAGTTAACCCTATTAATAGGGGACCAAAAGTTTACTAAAGATATTGTTATTAAGCCTTTTGTTTCTTTCCAATCAGCCCCATTTTTAACAGGGGTAGGAATAGTTTTAATGGTTTTAATTTACTCTACTGTCTTAGGAGCTCATGTTTACCATAAAAGAATTAGGAAACCAAAAAATTAATAAAATAGATAAATCAAAGATACCACACAAACCTGGTGTTTATATCCATAAAGATTTCTCAGGAAATGTTTTATATGTGGGCAAGGCTATAGATTTATATCACCGTGTGGCCTCATACTTCTCCAAATCAGCAGGAGCTCCTATATTTGCTAGTCAAATTGCCAAAGTGGAGACTATTGTAGTTGAATCAGAACTTGAAGCCTTGATTTTAGAAGCAAATCTAATTAAGAAGTACTTGCCACCTTTTAATATCAGGCTGACTGATGATAAGGATTATTTATATATAGCTATTACTAAAGAAGATTATCCCAAGGTTATTACAGCCAGAAAAAAAGATTTAAGTACAGTTAAAAAATCCTGGGGCCCATTTCCTTCGGGCAGAATAGTTAAAGATACTTTAAGATCTTTAAGAAGAGTGTTTCCTTGGTGTAGTAATTCAATGCGGACCGTCTACAGTCTACAGTCTACCGCAAAAAGCAGTAGTCAGAAGTCAGTAGCCGGTAGACGCTCTTGCTTTTACTACCACCTAAAGCTTTGTCCTGGACCCTGCGCTGGGGTAATTTCACAAAAAGATTATTTGCTAATTATAAATAGGTTTTCTAAATTTATGGATGGAAAAGTTATTCAGTTGCTTGGGGATTTAACTGCCCAAATGACGAAAGCCTCGAAAAAGCAGATGTTTGAAAAAGCCTCTGCATTTAAAAAAATTATACAAGGGGTTAGTTATTTAACTCAACCTAATAGAACCAGATTATATTTGGAAAATCCTAATTTTTTAGAGGAGGAAAATAAACTAGCCTTAGAAAAGCTACAAAAGGATCTAGGTTTGAAAAAACTTCCTGAAAGGATAGAAGGCTATGATATTTCCAATATCCAAGGCAAAGAGGCAACGGGTTCAATGGTAGTTTTAACCAATGGTGAAATTGATAAATCCCAGTACAGAAAATTTAAGATTCACCTGGAAGGGAAACCTAATGATGTAGGGATGCATAAAGAAATGATGAGAAGGAGATTAAACCATCCTGAGTGGCCTTTGCCTGATTTAATTATTATAGATGGAGGCAGAGGACAGGTCGGAGGAGCGGATGAACAATGTACAATGAACAATGTACAATTACCAATTTTTGGCTTGGCTAAGAGAATGGAGTGGCTTTATCCGCCTGAAGGGGAAATTGTTAAGCTGCCTAAAAACAGCTTATCCTTAAAACTACTTAGGAAACTGCGGGATGAAGCCCACAGGTTTGCTATCAGCTACCATAGGAAACTACGTGGTAGAATATTATTATCTGGTAACCAGTACAATAAAGGTAACAAGTAACTAGTTAAAAATAACTTGTTACTTATGTACTTGTTACTATTCCATGAAAAAACTGCTCAGATATTTTCTAATTAATTTAGTTTCTTTGCTTGCTACCACTAAAATTATTTCTGGTTTAACCTATACTGGTGGATTTAAGAGTTTGTTTATTGGGGCTGTAGCTTTTATGTTAATTAATTGGTTGCTGGTTCCTCTATTAAAAATCTTATTTTTACCTCTGAACATGCTAACTTTAGGACTCTTTGCCTGGATTACTAATGTGATAGCTTTATATGCTTTGACTACTATAGTGCCAGAGTTTCAACTGGTCCCCTATACTTTTGCAGGTTATTTTTATAATGGTTTGATGATTCCCCCTTTAGAACTTTCCCCTTTTTTAGTAGCTATAGCAGCTTCTTTTTTAATTGGTTTAATAACCCACTTTCTCCAATGGTTTAGCCATTAGGTTTCTTATTTGTCTTTAAAGCTTAAGAATGATATAGTGTATAAAATGCTCAAAGCTAAACTTGTTGCTTTCTTTCTCAGCGCAGTTGCCTTATTTTTGACTGCTTATTCAGTATCAGCTGGTGGCGGGCCTATTGAATTTCAAGTAGAACCTAAAGGTTCTTTAAACCCTGGAGAACAGTATGTAGTTAATGTACGGGTTTATGCTGATGGTCAATACCCAACCTATTGTAAGAGTTGTTATCTGAAATTAGGGTTTATGAATCCTCAAGATGGGGATTATGTGGCTCAAAGCAGCGACACAACTGATCAGGAGGGTAGATTATATGCCAAAGTGATCTCTAAGGTAGGTGGTACTAGAACTATCTATGCTATAGAACTTAAAGATGCCGATGGTTCAAGAATAACTGCCAATTCTACAGTTGATCTTAGATACAGTAGTACAAATCCCACCAGTGCTCCTGTTACCCCTTTAGACCCTCCTCAAATGGTTTATCCTGCTGACAAACAAGAGCTTGATTTGGAAGGGGCTTATATGTTTAAAGTCAAGCCTGTTAAAGGGGCTACAGGTTACTTATTTGGTTTGTTCCAAGATGGAGTAATGGTTTATGAAAACTGGAGGGATAGCAAAACTTTAAGTTCCGGTGGAGAGTTTGCTTTATGGGAAAACAATCCTTTCCACGCTAAATTCCACAATGGCGAAGTTAAAGTGATGATTAGGGCTTATATTAATAACCAATGGACCAATGCACGGGAAACTACCATTATTCTAAGACCTAGGGGAGGAAATACCACTACTTCTACAGATAAGCCTTTTCTCTGGCTATTAAGCCAGCAGTTTGTTGCGCCTTTTGGCCGTCAAGTTACCATTAAATTTGGTTGGCCTAATGGAGCTGATGGAAATGCCAGATATAATGTTTTTGTCAAAAAAACAGGCGGATCAGGTTGGGAGAAACAATTAACAGAAGAATGGGGTCCTTCTGCCAAAATATCTATTAGGTCTGATGAAGAGTATTATGTTAAGGTTCAGGGCTGCAAGAACCAAACAACTAATTGTGCTGATTCTCCTGAACTTTACCTGCCTATATTAGCTACTAAGTCCGAAAAAGTAATTGATCAATCAACCAGTGCCCAGCAGACAACGGTAAATCCTTCTGATAAATCATCTCAGAAAGCTTTAGCGCTTCCTGCTTTTGAACCTTCCCAACAAGTAATGGTAATAACAGATTCTTCTGCTGGCGCTGCTTTACAGCAAAGGATTGAAGAGTTGGAAGGCAAACTTCAGCAGTCTCAACAAAGGCAATCAGCTTTAGAAAAACAGCTTAACCAGATTTTATCCTGGATTAGATCAATTTTTCCTTTCTTTAAATAAACTTAGATGAAATCAGCAGTTTATATTATCCAAATTATTTTAGGAATCCTTTTAATTTTGATAATAATTATCCAGCAAAAAGGTTCCGGGTTAGGCTCTAGTTTTGGAGGGGATATGTCTTTTTATAGAACCAAGAGGGGGGCTGAAAAACTGCTTTTCTATGTGACAATTGGGCTGTCTGTTGCCTTTATTCTCTTCTCCTTAGTTGGCTTGTTAGTATAAAGACTTGCTATGAATCCAAAAAATATTAGACTGCTCCTGCTGATTACCTGGGAGTATTTTAAAAGGAAAAAAGTTTGGATTATAGCAAGTTTTGCCGGGCTTTTATTTTTTATTTTTCTGCAAAATCAATTCCATCTCCTCTCAGATACAAAGACCATTAAAATAGGCCTGGTAGGAACATACCAGGAGCATGATTTACCAGTTGAGATAACAAAATTACTGTCACAGGGTTTAGTAGAAGCCACAGAAAGCGGACAAATCAAGCCTCTTTTAACTAAAGGTTGGGAAACAAATAATGATGCTACCCAGTTTAAATTTAAATTAAAAGATAATCTAAAATGGGCAGATAATTCCAGTATTAAAGTTTCTGATATAAACTTGGTTATCCCTAATACTACTGTTTCTTACCCTAATGACCAAACAGTGCAATTTAATTTAAAAGAATCCTATTCTCCTTTACCTTCACTCCTGATCAAACCAATTTTTAAAAAAGGCACAATATTATTAGGCACAGGTCCTTATAAAGTAGCCAAGGTTGAAAAGAGCATGGTTTTTATTACTAAAATGGTTTTACAACCAAATACCCCTAAGCTGCCAGTAATACAAATGCGTTTTTATCCCAATGAAAAAGTGGCTGTAACTGGATTTAATTTAGGTGAAGTGCAGGTTTTGATAGGCCCGGGCAGCTTAGACCCTTTTTCCTCAAATCCCAAAGTAAAAGTTAAAACAGAAACTGATTATTCAAAAATTGTGACTATTTTATTCCGGACTACAGACAAACTGCTTAGCAGTAGGTCTTTGCGTCAAGCTTTGTCTTATCAGACTCCAGAAATTCCTGGTGAAGAAGTTGCTAATAACCCTTACCCCCCAAAGTTTTGGACTTACAATAAAGAGGCAAAAAAATACCTATCAAATTCAAAAGAAGCTAAAGAAGCTTTGGAAAGAGCAAAATCATCAGTATCAGAGGATAAGCTTACCTCAGAATTAATCTTAACCAGCACACCTAATTTAAGTGAGGTTGGAAAGGCAGTGGTTAAAGCTTGGAAGGAGCTAGGATTTGACAGCAAGCTTAGGGTAGAATCAGGTATCCCGCAAAATTTCCAAGCGCTTCTGATTACACAAAGTATTCCTCAGGATCCGGACCAATACTTTTTATGGCATGCAACCCAGACAAAAACTAATTTAACGAAATATGATTCAAAAAGAGTAGATAAGGACCTGGAAGATGGCAGAAAATTAATTCCAGGACAAGAAAGAAGAACAAAATATTTTGACTTCCAAAAAAGCTTACTGGAAGATGCTCCAGCGGTTTTTCTATACTTTCCTAAATATAAAATTGTTTACCTGAAAAAAGTTGAATCACTTTTGGATGAGGTTTTAAAACAGTATAACTAGAGGTTATGCTTGTACTCTTGGCCTGGAGCCATTTCCATTGCTTTTAAAAACCCTGCTTTTGCGCAGGGTGTCCAATTCATGTTGGATGAGTTTTATTTGATGCCCGGTATAAATAAGAGCAGTATGGGCTTTTTCCTCATTCTCGCGGATTTCTGCAATATGTTTGGTAACTGTTTCTAGGCTTAAAGTATTTTTATTTACAGATAACTGGATAAAGACAGTAAAGTAAATTACTTCCAGGGAAACAACTGTTGCCAAGATAAGTAATATTGAATCAGTAGCCAGGCCAAGCATTTTTAAAGCAAAAACTCCTCCAAAAAGCATGATGTTAACCAGTGCAGATAAAAAGAGTTTTTCAGATGAACCTAATTTTTTTACAGTCATTTTTACCTCTTTCCTAACAAAAAATCTCTAAACCAACAAGGGGGTTATTAGAGATTACAATACCTATTGCGAAGCAACAAGCTTGTCTTATTGTCCTCCCAAAAATTCCTCATGTCAATACCTCAAAAATTACCTCAAACCTGGGTTAAAACCAGCCTCTTTTACGGAAATATGCATGCATTAGCAAAGCCGGAATAGCTGCTGAAATCATAATTACCATAAAGGTAGTATAACGGCCCAAAAAGATCCAGGAGCCTGCCTCTATACCTCCAGGAAGCAAAATATTCATTCCATAAAATGTTCCAATAACTGTAGCAGGAATGGTGAAGGTAAAGATGATAGTTAGGATTGCTAAAATCCTGTTGGTCCTTTCGCTGCTGATTGTATAATCTGCATCTTTATAAATATCTACTGTATCGCGGGCTTCCTCTAAAGTTTCCCAGGCTTTATCTATTTGATGGGTAATACCATCAAAATAGACAGATAAGTTCACGGAAGCAAACTTATTGATCCTGGATGTCATATCTTTAAGCAGTGTTCTAAGCGGTCCGATTGCTCTTCTTGAAGATAAGATTTTGCGTCTTAGTTGGCCAATTTTATAAATACCTGAAACTTTATCATCAAAAACAATATCTTCTGTCTCGTCCACTTCTATGAGGATTGATTGCAAAAGGGGAGATAAATCATCAGTTAATTTTTTAATAATTGTATATAACAGGTGGGCAGCAGAACTGCCGGTATAGGCTTTGCGCTCCTCAATACCGGATTTTGCTTCACTGAATATTGCGGCAATTGAATCATTAATACTTTCATGTATTGTTACTAAGTAATTTTCACCTAGGAAAAAACAAATCTGGCTGATATTGATAGTCCTGTCATGGGTGTTATAGCGGGGAAGGCGGAGAAGCAAAAAGATGTATTTATCCTCATCATTTTGTTCAATTTTGGGAAATTGGCCTTTGGATACACAATCCTCAAGATGCAAAGGGTGGAATGGATATTTTTGGGCAAGTTCTGAAATTTCTTTTCTGCTGGGGTTCCTGACATCCACCCAGGTTATTTTTCCATGCTTGATGGTTTGTATTTTCTCACCATTGTGAGAATTATTTTCTTCTTTAATCCCATTTTCTTTGACATTTAAAAAGCCGAGGTAATATTTTAGTACCCCGGCGAGCTTTTTATGCGGATTGCCTAAGGCAATCTGAATTTCTTTTAAAGTATCGCCTAATGTTTTAGTCATAGCTTCTCTTTTAAAGAAAGCGTAGTCCACCTACGCCCGGTATGCCCAGTGTAGTCCTCTTCTTAAACCTTTGTCAATAGTCTTACTTTTTTCTTTCTCTTTTTTAGCAAATTTTTACCTTTTTAAGTTCATAATATTGCTTATGGTAAGGCAGTTCCTGAAAACTGCAGATATTGAGGTGGGTGGGAAACACTCCTGGGATATACAGGTTAAAAATGAGAATTTCTATAGGAGATTTCTCCATCAGGAACCAACTCTTGCTTTTGGGCAGTCATATATGGCAGGGGAATGGGAGAGTGAAAAGATAGACGAGGCAGCAGCAAAAATTATCAAAGCCAATTTGCATAATAATTTTAAAAGTAATAAGCCTTGGCTGCAAAGCATAAAAGAAAAGGTTCTCTCTCTTGGGAGAAAAAAAGACCCATATATAATTGCAAAAAGACATTATGATTTAGGGAATGATCTTTTTAAAGCAATGCTTGATAAAAGGATGGTTTATACCTGTGGTTATTGGAAAGAAGCTCAAAACTTGGATGAGGCTCAGGAGGCCAAGCTTGACTTGGTTTGCAGGAAAATAGGGCTTCAAAAAGGGATGAAAGTTTTAGATATAGGAGGAGGATGGGGGAGTTTTGCTATTTTTGCTGCCCAAAAATATGGAGCTTATGTGGTTAACGTTACAATCTCAAAAGAACAGGTTAAGTTAGCAGATGAAAGAGCAAAAGGCTTGCCAGTAGAAAACAGACTGCAGGATTATAGGGATGTTAACGGGCAATTTGACAGGATTGTGTCTTTGGGGATGTTTGAACACGTTAGAGCAGAAAATTATTTAACTTTTATGAAAGTAGTAGATAAGAATTTAAAACCAGGCGGGTTATTTTTACTGCATACTATTGGTTTAGATGGAAAATCAGGTACTTCAGCTTCCTTTTTAGGCAAATATATTTTCCCCAACTCAGCACTTCCTTCACTTGAACAGATTAACAGGGCATTCCAAGACACATTTGTTTTAGAGGACCTGCATAATTTCGGGACTGATTATGATAAAACTTTAATGGCCTGGTTTTCAAACTTTGATAAAAATTGGCCAGGTCTTAGGGACAAATATGGTGAGCAGTTTTACAGGATGTGGAAGTTCTATTTATTATCCTGTGCAGGTGCTTTCAGAGCCAGATACCTTCAACTCTGGCAGATAGTTTTTTCCAAAAAAGGCCTTCCTGGAGGCTACCAGTCCATCAGATGAATCTGTTACAATCAGGGCAAAGCTACTATACCAAACCCAAAATAATTAGGTCTTAATCTTTTTAGAAAATGAAAAAAGCAACTATCCTATTTAGAATGGAAATAGATCAGTTGATTTTATATATCCCAATAACTATACTTAACACATAATGAGATTAGGCAAACCTTCCATTTTGGCCATTATTCTTTTTATAGGATTATTTTTAACTACTATAGCTGTTGCTGGTAACTTGTCTCAACGATTTGCCAACCCTCCTCCTAAGACACCTACATCCATAGAAATTACTAAGCTGCGGGTCTGTCCCGGTAAATGGTATAAGAACAAGCAGCCTTGTGTGTATAAAGATTCCCCTGCAGAATGCAATCGACAAAGAAAAGAATATTTTATTATTGATGGAGAGAGAAAAGAAGTAGAAGATGTGGATATTGAGTGGGTTAAGGAAAATTGTGAAGTTAAGGAGCCGGAGGTTGTATATTGACGAAGTAGCAAAATTAGGATAGAATCAGGTCGACTATAGGATTACATGAAAGTATTTAAAAAGTTTTTATCCGTTTTTCTAATTTCTCTTCTGGTTTTTTACCAGATTGCTTTTTTTATTCCTCCAGTTTTTGCACAAGAAGCAACAGAAAGCGCCATAGCAGGTTCGACGACAGAAGAATCTTTACCAGAACCTTCAACGTCGCCAATACCTTCTCCAACTGAAGAATCAACACCACCAAGCGCCCCGGTTGAACCATCGCCCAATCCTGAACCCTCACCAGAAGCAACTGCTACACCAGACCCTTCACCTACTCCAATTTTAGACATAAGTAATGAAACTGAAACTTCCGCTAGTGCTTCTTTATCCGGGAAATCAACCATTAGACCAGTCCCTTCTGAGAAGAAAATTAAAAAAGGTAGCAATAAAAATTATGTTGAAGGACAAGTATTGGTTAAATTTAAAGAAAATAAAATAAATTTAAAAGAAGCAAATAGCATTACAAAAGCAAAACAATTTGCCGAAGCTAAAAAACTAGACCTTGAAGAAACGATAGAAAAAAGCAATGTGGTAGTTCTGGAAACAAAAGGAGAATCTGTTGAAAGTGCAATTAATAGGTTAGAGGATGATTCAAGCGTACAGTATGCAGAGCCGAATTATATCCGCACTCCCGCTACTATTTCTACTAACGATACTTTTAAAGATAGATTATGGGGACTGGACAATATTGGTCAAGCTGTAAATGGAGTTGGCGGAACGAGTGATGCAGATATGGATTCTCCAGAGGCATGGGGCATATCTGAAGGGAATAGTGGTGTTGTTGTAGCCGTCATAGATAGCGGAGTTGACTATAATCATCCTGATTTACAAGCTAATATGTGGGATGGTGCGAGCTGTAAGGATGAAAATGGGGGTGCGCTTAATGACTGTAATCATGGATATGATTTTGAAGAAAATGATAAAACACCTCTTCCTTCCAATAGTTCCCATGGTACCCATCTGGCTGGGACTATTGCAGCAGTAAAAAATAATAATAAAGGTATTATTGGTGTTGCTCCATCCGTAAAAATAATGGCTTTAAAATTTGGTTTTGATGTTGCCTCCGGAGTTAAGGCTATTGATTTTGCAATACAAAATGGGGCAAAAATAATTAATGCTAGTTATACGGGTTCATTTTCTCAATTAGAGTATGACGCTATTAACCGTTTTAAAACTGCAGGAGGAATATTTATTACTGCTGCCGGAAATGAATCTGTAAATAACGATGCAGGAACCCATTCCTATCCGTCCGATTATGATCTCGATAACATTATTTCCGTGACTGCTACTGATCAAAATGATACCTTGGCAGACTTCTCTAACTATGGTGCAACCTCTGTTGATGTAGCAGCTCCCGGAGTAAATATTTACAGCACTATGGCAGATATTTTAAGCGCCGAAGTATTAAACGAACCGTTTACATCAGTAGTACCTCCAGCCATTCCTAGTGGTTGGGCAAAAACAGGAAATTGGGGAACCTATGATTTTGGAGATCAGATTTGGGGTAAAGTTTTATATGGAGATTTAACTTTACCTTATACCAGTAATGCGGATTCAACTGTAACTTCTGCAACTTATAACTTATCCGGAGCTTCTGGGGTAGATATGGGTTTCTTTGCAGTTTGTGATACGGAATACATTACTGACGGTTGGCATGACTACATGGCTTTAGAAGTAAGCAGCAATGGAACTGATTTTACAGAAATAATGAAATGGGATGAAGCTTTCCTGGATGATGACTTAATTGAAAGTAACAATACTAATGGAAAAGCTGTTTTCTATTTGACGCCAACTATTCCTACGAACTACTTTACAAGCAATTTTAAATTTAGATTACATTGGGTAACTGATGCGGATACGAGTACAGGTACCATTGGTGAAGGTTGTAATGTAGACGATATTCTTATTACCAAACATACTCTTGGCTCAAGTGAATTATATGAATTCAAGGATGGCACTTCCATGGCTGCTCCCCATGCCGCTGGTTTAGCAGCTTTAATTTGGAGCCAGAATTCTTCCAGAACTTATTCCCAAGTAAAAAGTATTATCTTAAACACGGGTGATGCGAAGGCTTCCTTGAGTGGCAAGACAGTTTCGGGAAAACGAATTAATGCATACAATGCCCTTCTTGCTACTAATGGACCAGTGATATCTGGTCTGTCCGATGATACCAGTTCTACAAAATCAAAAACCTGGAACTGGAGTTCTACAGATTCTACTGCCACTTTTAGGTTTGCAATTAACCAGTCATCCTCCTGGACCCCGTCAGGAGATTACTTTAGCACAGTTACAGCAACGCAAGGTTCTGGAAACGGAACTTATTATATACATGTACAAGCTAAGAATAGCTCAGGAATTGAAAGTGATGTAGTGACTGTTTCTGCGGTTATAGATAACACTAATCCTGCTGTTCCAGGAACACCCATACCATCCCCTTCTTCGCCTACAAATCAGACTACTCAAACTTGGAATTGGACAACATCAACAGATAATATTGCCGGAACTATAACCTACCTTTGGTCTATTATTAATGCTGCTACTAATACACTCTTCGATACTGGCACCACTACTAATACGTCTTTAGTAACTAACTTATTGCAAGGAGTGTGGAATTTAATAGTTAATGCTAAAGATAATGCTGGTAATCAGTCAGCCACTACTACAGGTTCTGTTACTGTTGATACTACAGTTTCTACTGGTTCAATCACTGCACCAGTGAATAATTCTTCTCATAATGTTATACCTGCTTTTACAGCTTCAGCCAGTGATGCTAATACGGCTGTTTCTTCAGTGAAGTTTCAATACAAAGCAAGTTCAGACAGTACCTTTATTGATCTTAACACAGACACAGTAGCACCTTATCAGGCTGACTGGACAAGTGTAACACTTACAACAAATACAACATATAATTTGCAGGTTGTCATTACTGATAGCGCAGGAAATACTGCCAATATTTCCGGAGTTTCATTTGCTTACGATGCTACTGCTCCTAATACTCCATCAACGCCAGATTTAGCTGCTTCTGATGATACAGGTATATCTAATTCGGATAATATTACCAATCAGACAGCAGGTCTTACTTTCTCTGGTACTGCTGAAGCCAACAGTACTGTTGAACTTTTTGACGGAGTAACTTCAAAAGGTACTACAACAGCTACTGGTGGTAATTGGTCATTTGATATTACCTTAGCAGCTGGTACCCACAGTTTAACGGCTAAAGCCACAGATGCTACTGGAAACACTTCTGTTGCCTCTGACGTTTTAAGTGTTACTATTGAAACGACTGCTCCAGATGCTCCAACTTCAGTAAATCTGACAAGCCCAATCAATAATTCAAATAAAACAGCAGTAACTCTTACAGGAACAGGGGAAGCAAACAATGATTTCACTTATTCTATTACAGATGGTGTTAATGCAGCTATTACAGGAACTGGTAGCGTTGCGGGTAATGGATCAATAAATGTTAGCGGTATTGATGTTTCAGGATTAAATGAAGGAACTTTGACTGCCTCTATAACTTTGACAGATGCAGCCGGAAACTCTGGTAGCGCAGGTTCTGACACTGCGACTAAAGATGTTACAACTCCAACATTAAGCGCTGTTTCTATAAGTTCTAACAATTCAAATAGTAATGCCTTAGCAAAAGTTGGAAATATGGTTACAGTAAGTTTCACATCAAATGAAGCTATTCAAATTCCCATAGTAGCCATTGCTGGAAATACAGCTTCAGTATCAAACACAGGTGATAATAACTGGAGGGCGGATTATCAGATGGCTAATGGAGATGCTAGTGGAACAGTGCTATTTACTATTAACTTTAATGACTTAGCGGGTAACCCTGGATCTGAAATTAGTACAACCGGGGATAATACATCAATAACTTTTGATAAAACAAACCCAGGTGCTCCTGTTATTTCCAATGTTGCAACGGATAACAAAATCAATAATGTTGAGAAAGCAGCAATTATAGTTGCTGGAATAGCAGAAGCAAATAGTTCAGTTACAGTTACTTTAACTGATAGTGCTAATACAACTAAAACTAATACCGGTTCAGCTAATGGAAGCGGTAACTTTTCAATCACAATTGATGGAACAGCAGGAACGGACTTAATTGATGGAACCATTAATACATCAGTTACAGCTACAGATGCTGCCGGAAATACCAGTAATCCTACAACATCAAATGTTACTCAAGATACAGCCGCTCCTTCTGCGCCAACCGTTAATAATATCTCAACGGATAATAAAATTAATAATTCAGAAAAAGCTGCAATAGTTGTTACTGGTACTGCAGAAGCAAATTCCCTTGTTTCAGTCACATTGAGCGACGGAACTAATAGCAAAAGTGGGACACAACAGCTTACTGGAGGAGGTACTAACTTCTCTATTACTATTGATGGTACTGCTGCTGCACCCGGGGCATTAGTTGATGGCTCAATCACTCCTTCAGTTACAGCTACAGATGCTGCTGGAAATGTAAGTTCTGCAACATCCCAGCCAACAGCAATTCAAGACATTGTTGCTCCTACAGGAGCATTTACAATTAATAATGCTGTTGCTTATACCAATTTAACTGGTGTTACACTCAACTTTAGTGGAGTTTCATCCGATGTTACCCAAATTCAAACTGCTGACGGAGATTCTGTCTTTGGTACAAATGCAACCTATTCAAGTTCCTATTCTTACACCTTACCAAACACTCAAGGAACAAGAACTATACAAGTTAAATTAATTGATGGAGCAGGTAATATAAGTGGCATTATCTCTGACACTATTATTTTTGATTCAGTAAATCCGGTTATTGAAACCTATATTTTAGATAATATTAGGATTTCACCGGAAGCTAGTGTTGGTATAAAAGATACTACTACTTTAGACTTATTATTCTCGGAAGCTGTTGAAGCCGATGTAGATATACTAAATTCCACAGGTACCAAGATAAGAGATTTATACTCTTCTGCTAGCGTTACAAACCCTACTCCTAAAACTTGGGATGGTAAAAATAATTCTGATGCTTTTGTATCCGAGGGTATTTATACAATTAGAATTATAATAACTGATCCAGCAGGCAACTCGATTACAGATACAAGTAAAACTGTCACTGTAAATAATGCTCCATTAAGTTTAAATCCTATTGGAAATAAATCGGTTAATGAAGGAAGTGAATTGACCTTTACAGCAGAGGCAGATGATGAAGAAGGTGGGACCCTTACATTTTCACTAATTGGAGCCCCAACTGGTGCCACTATTAATTCTTCAACAGGAACATTCAGTTGGACTCCTACAGAAGCTCAAGGTCCAAATACTTATACATTTACAATATCTGTTTCAAGCTCTACAGGAACTAATGTTTCAGAGGAAATTGTAGTTACTGTTAATGAGGTAAATATTGCGCCTGTTGCTTCAGGTTCCACACAAACTACAGATGAGGATACAGCTAAAGTAATAACACTCTCTGCTACGGATGCTGATTTACCTGCAAACACTTTAACTTATTCTATAGTTGCTGGTCCAAGTCATGGAAGTTTGAGTGCTGTTTCTGGAAACTCAGTAACTTATACGCCAGCAGCTAATTACAATGGTTCAGATTCCTTTACCTTCAGAGTTAATGATGGATCGGTAAACAGTAATACAGCAACAATAAATATCACAGTTAATGCTGTTAATGATGCGCCAACAATTACTGTAGCTTCACCAAACGGCGGAGAAATATGGGCTGGAGACAGCAGTCATGATATTACATGGAATGCATCAGATACTGATAATGATTCTGAAGACCTAGTTATTGACTTGTATTACACAACTAATGAGATTGATTTTACTAAAATTGATACAGGATTAACTAACACCGGAGATTATACATGGGATTCAGTTGATTCATTAAATTCCTCAACTGTTAAAATAAAAGCTGTTGTAACTGACCCAGACGACGTTACAGGAACAGATTTGTCCAATGCTAACTTTACGATTGATTCAACTGCACCAACTATTCCTGGTACTCCATCTACCTCTCCAAACCCAACCAACTCAACCATTCAAACTTGGAATTGGACAGCTGCAACAGATACTTTATCAGGGGTAGCATCCTATTTCTGGTCAGTTGTTAATAATGCTAACAGTCAAATAGTAGATTCCGGAACAACAGCTGGCAACATTCTCTCTGCATCTACCAGTTTGCTCCAGGGTGTTTGGAATTTTATAGTCGGAGCCCAAGATAATACAGGCAATCAAAGCTCAACCTCTACAGATCAATTAGTGGTCGATACAACTGCTCCCACAGTTACAAAACTTGGTAACGGTTCTGCGGATGTTGTTTTATTAAGCCCTGGTAATATTAATTTAGTTTTCTCTGAAGTCTTATCAAATAATTCCAAGGCAGTAGTTGAAAATGCTCTGACTGCAGGAGCGGATAAAGCTTTAACTTATTCATGGTCGGGGGGAACTTTAACAATAACTACCACTGAAATACCAACTTTTGCCAATGACGTTGTGGTTAATGTTTCAGATATTGCTGGCAATTTAACGGATTTATTGCTAGTTGATTCTGCTTTAGCATCTAACCAAAAAGCTCCAGATTCTGAAGGTGCTGTCACTGTTGATAATAAAACTCCCCAAGTTGTAATTACTAACCCAACTCAAGCAGTAAATATAACTATTGGCAGTGAGACAACCGATCCGATAATTGATGTAGGTTCATTCATTTCAGAGGGAACAGGAACACTTCCGAAGATTACCATTGATTCTGAGAAAGCAAACATAGTTATTCCAGCTTCTACTATCGTTACTAGCGCGGATACCACTTGGAATGGAGTAATTGCAGCCCCAACTGTTACAGTTGTAACTTTGCCGGAGACTTCGGGAGAAACCAAAACTGTAAGTACGGCTATTGAAATAGGATTTACTGGCGCAAAATTATCTTTTGATAAAGCTGTGAGGATTTTGCTTCCGGGGCAAGCAGGCAAAAGGGCAGGCTATATCAGAACAGGAATAGCATTTACTGAAATTAGCAGCACGTGTTCCGCAGACAATCAGACAGCAGGTGATGCCTTGGTAACTGATGGTGAGTGTAAAATTGATGCTGGTTCTGATTTGGTTATTTGGACCAAGCATTTTACTAAATTTGCGACTTATACCCAAACCACAATTGCATCCTCTACCAGCAATTCCTCAAGCTCTGATGGAGGCGGCAGTAGTAGCGCTTCATGCAGCGATCAAAAGCCTGGCAACGCACCTACACTATTATCTGTTGTTGCTAGCGGGGTTAACAGTGTTACCCTAACCTGGTCAGAAGCGAAAGATCCTGTTACTTATTACTTGGTGGCTTATGGTACATCTTCCGGAATAGTGCAATATGGCAACCCTAATATAGGTGGAAAGGGTACTACTTCTTATACTGTTCAGGGTTTGTCCGGGGGAAAGACCTATTACTTTAAAGTAAGAGCCGGAAATGGTTGTACGCCTGGAGACTTTTCAAACGAAGTTTCTGCCACACCAGCAGGCGTATTTATTACAGCCCCTGCCACAGGTTTTGAAGAAGGAGTATTGGGAGAGTCGACTGATCAACCTGATCAACAACAAGACAAGGAAGAGAAGGGACAAGAGGGAACTGTAAAAGGGGTAGAGACTATACCAACAGAAAACTCACAAGAAGTAGGATCTTTCGCTCAAAGAAACTGGCCATGGATGGCAGTGGTAATTCTGATAATTTCAGGCACAGGCTATTACCTCTTTATTAGGTGTCGCTAACATTTTCTCTTTGCATCTTTTTAGAAAATAAGGAAGGTGGTAATTACGACAGCAATCAATAAAACAACACCAATAATCCAGCTTAAATAATTAGGACTTGTTTTTCGTTCCTCAATAGACGGGTAAGTGAATGGCCTTTTTTCTTCCCGTTTGAAAAACTCCCTCATCTGCATTTTATTTTATCAGTTTTTTACCAAGGCGGGTAATTGGCGTTTAAGTATTCTGAAAGGTAAAAATTAAAGCCGGTCATTATTAAGTTTTTAGCCTTTTCCTTATATTGACCTTTGACAGTTTCATTAAATCCCAGCCAGTTATCTACCCTTTGGGTAAAGACGGATCGCCAGCTTTGTTGATAATAAGTTTGCGGATTATAAGGATAAAAAGGCGGTGATACTTGACGCCCCCACCATTGCTCCTGAAAGGTAGCAATATATCCTAAGCGCCCGCGCACTTTCAAGGCCATGTAATCATAAAATCCGTATGGTTTATTCCAAGAGGGAGGCGGGGTTTCAATATGATAAACGATTCTAAGCCTTGGAGAATATCTGGGAGAGTCTGTTGCAAAGTCATTCGATAAAATCGCTAAGTAGTCGTGTTTGCTGTCATTATCTGTTGCGTTATCCCACTTAATCCTAAATTGAGAACGTGGCCTGCCAGCATTATAATCATTTTGAATATACAAGCCTAAAGCATCAATTCCCCGCCATTGCCAAGTATTTGGCTCGGCAAAATCATAATATCCTTGTAAGAATTCCTCTTGCAATACCAGAATTCCTATATTTGATGTAAGAGGTGTTGTTTGATAATCAGAGGCGTCAAGAGACGCTCCAAAGTCAACATGATATACTTTACAGCTACCTAATCCATTTTACAGCTACCTAATCCATGAGGAACTTGATCTTGTCCAGACAAGCCGTCCCCATAAGATAAGTCTAACGAAAAGTCCATTTGCACATCATCAATTACGGCATTTGCCGGAAGTTCGGTAATAGGAAAGGATACAAAACCCCGCCATGAGCCATTTGTTGAGCGATCACCAACCCAGAAATTTGGAGAGATACTATCTACTGTATCGCCAAGCCCATTAACAGGTGGATTATCGGTAATATCGCCGTCTAAAGAGGCAGTGGAATAAACAGTCAGTAAACTTTGTGTTTGAGTGCTGTAAGTAAAAACTCTGTAAGAAATATCATAAATTTTAATTGTTACGCTGTCTTGAGAAGCAACCGCAGAAACAGGGCCAATACGGATGGCCATATTTTCAAAATCTGTTTTTATCCATAGACCATCTGTTGTTAGAATATTGGCCAAGACTTCCCATTCAAAAGTTGTAGGGTCAGTAATGGAGACAATACCAGTCCAAAGTCGTCTTGTGGTTGCTCCGTTTATAAGTTTTACTTCCCAAGTATCATTCACAAAACCAGATGTCCCAAGTTTAAGAGATAGGCGCACCCCGAAGATTGCTTCATTTGCTCTAAGGTTTATAGTTTGTCCGGAGAATTGGACATAGTTTGGAATTTTAGGTTTTGGCTGGTTATCTGCAAAAGAAGTTAAACTAGCGTCAAAGGCGTTTGTTTCGTTGCGCCAGTGGCTAGACGGGTCTGAAAAAGTTGTCGGTTTAACATCTTGAAATTGCATAGAGTAGATACTTTCTGATTGTATCTGCAATCGGTGGTTAACTTCGATAAACTTTCTGTTAACTACCGTCAAATTTAGTAAAATTTGTGCTATCATGAGTATAGAGGCTGAAAGAAGTAGACTAGGGGCTTCTAGTTTAGACCAAGTATATTCTATGGAAGTTGTTGCTGAACTCCAAGTCGCTAATGGAGAAAAAACAAATGGTGAACAATTTAGTCAAGAACAATTCCACAATGCTGGAGAATATGCCGAGTGGAAAATTAGAGCCAGATTAGGGATCTATCCTACAGATCATCCGGTATCCGTTTATGCCCAGCACTCACTCCAAAGAATCGGTGGCGCTCCAGATCAAGAAAGACCTCGAATAACTGTTTATAAAGGAGAACCAAATGCTTTTATATTCCCCAGTGGCTCCGTTTATTTAAGCGATCAGTTGATTAAACTTGCTGGTACAAATGAAGAAATTTTGTTCGTTCTCATGCACGAGAGAATACATCATGTAGAAGCCCATTCCGAAAAAGTGTTTCAACGCGCAGAAGATCAAGAGAGAACACTTAGTGACCTCGTATTTGGTGGTCCTGGACAACAAAGAGTTCATGAATGGGAAGGAGATATAAAGGCATTTACTGAAGTTGATAAATTAAGCATTAACCCAATGGGAGGAATCGAACTAATGGAAAAATTCAGACAAAACCCTAAATTATCAGGTGGTCTAGTACATGGTAAGTCCACAGACAGAGCGCTTAACTTAAGAGTAATGACTTATTTAAAAGATTTGAAATCCATTGAGGAACCATTGCATCAAATACCACAAGAAGTAAAAGATGCTATCGCTCAAGAACAATCAAGTAATGGTGTTAGTTCTCCGTTTGACCAGTTAATGAAATATGTAAACGAAGTTTCTTATTTCAAATCTGTTGAAACGATCAATAAAATGGATTTAAATCAAGCTCTTGTTGCTCTACAAACAGTAATACCTATGTATCATCACAATCGATCAAGAGCGGAAGGAAAAGATCGTTATTATCATTATGCTGCTTTTCAAAAAAGTATTACTCCAGTTTTAAGTAGAAAAATTTGGGAAGAATTAGCAAAACAATCTACACTTGAAGGACAACCCCTCTCAAGTCAACAAGTAAACTTTTTGTTTCATTCTGTTTTAAATTTGACTTTAGGTGTAGACGCCACAACAGAACAGGAGTTAGTTTTTAATCCTTCGGTCAAAGTTACTGATCCCCAAAAAGGTATTGCTTCACCTTGGACAAAAGATAAATTTTCTTTAGATGAGCAAATATACGAAGATGAAGACTTGAATGAATTACTCAAAGTTCTAAATCCAGAAACATTTGAAGGACTTGGATTACGATTTAATGCATCTCCTGCCAGTTTTGTAGATGGTATAGCTCAAGCTGCTATGGATAAATTTATATTTGAAGGGGATGAGTTTCGTGTTAATGAATTTTTACAATTTACAGAGTCTCTTGCTACAAAAGTCGGACAGCTCTATTTAGACCGTGGCGCGGTAAAAGCTAACCCAGATGATGTTTATCAGAGAATTATTGATGTTGCAGACGCCAATCTGGATAAAACAGATAAAGCTATTCTTTTGCAAAGAATGCAGGAAGTTAAACCAGCACAAATTGAGTTGCAGAAAAAAGCCGAGGAGAAAACAAAGGCAGTCGAACATGAAACTGGTGATAAATTATTTAATTTATTCAAAAGATTTTCTGCAGAATATCGTGACGCTAAGGAAAAATCTGATGGTGAAAGAGATACTTTTTATTTAAGAAGCGCTTTTGGTGGACGAGAAAGAAGCGATGTAAAAATGGATACGGATAAATATTTACCAGAATTAAGGCAAATACTTCAGGAAAAACAGATTCAATCTCCTCATGAACTATTAGTACTCCTTGCTAATTTTAGAAAAGCAATACAAGCAGATGAGCAGCTTTGGGGCGACCATCTTTTGTGTGATAATGAATGGAATTCACTTGTTGAGCAAATAGTTTCAGAAACTCCACAACTGAATAACTTTTCAAGTCCATTAGAGAAGGGACTATTTGATTTTAAAGTTGTGCTACTGCTTGCTCATGATTATGCATCAAATAATTTGCTAAATCCTCATGAAAGATTTGGTGAATATTTAAAAGATGAAGGATTTAACCTTGAGTGGTTTCGAAACTTTTATAATCTAGCATCAAATGAAAGCGCATTAGTAAAAGAAACTGGTGTGGATTCTCCAACAGATACTTTATTTGGGCCACAAAAGAACGAAGACTGGGTGGATTTTTTCAAACATGGTAAATATGTTTTATTAAACAAAGCTCTAAGTTCAGGTTCACGCGCTGACTTTAGCAAAATGCTCGAAACCCTAACGAACGAATTTCCATTCTATCACTATGGCGTTGATAGATTAGAAGACAGTAATATAACCACAGAATCTGCAGATAGAAAAAGAGCATTACTTAGCGAGGTTTTTAGAACATACACGTTTGACTTTGGGAATATTCAAGACCTTAAGGATCTGTACTACCTAAGTACCTATTTAGAAGATCATAGTTTGGCTGTAAGGCTACAAAATGTTATTTGGGGAGAACTAAGTAAAATGTTGTCGTTCGAGGAAGGATTCGCATTTTTAGAAAAAGAGTTAAATGGACGACGCCTGCTTTCACTTAAAGCTGTATCAGATTTTGTTGAGCAAAATGCCAGAACACATGAGGAAATTGAAATGGCAAGCCAAAGATTATTGTCTTTGCTAACTCAAGATTCTTCATTAGAGGGTATCGGTAAACTTGTTATGACTGAGGATTTAGTGCAAAAATTTTTCTTAGATAATAAATATGAACTTCTCTTAGCTTGTGTAGGCAATGGTGAAGATGATGGATACTTAAAAAGGTATTTATATAAAAAATGGGTTGCTTGTATGGGTTATGATAATGTGCATCTTAACGATTTAATGCATAGGTTATACCGACTTGATGCTCAATCAAAATATGTTTTAATAAGAGATTTGCTGACAGGAGACAAAGGAATCTTTACCGATAAAGATTTAACTCAAAGGTTAGAGTTTGTTAATTTTTTCCTTGATAATTATGTTGTTGCCAGTGACGCCTCAGAAGAAAAATACCTAAAAGTTATAAGAGATGTGATGCAGGAAGTGGCTCGAAAAGCAAGTTATGACCTTTTGTATTTTGCTATTTCTCCAATAATTCAGGAAAGAATGTTAATACCTCCGTCAAATCAGGTTCCATGGTTGGACATTATAAGAACTGAGGAACCACCACTTGGATACGAAGAGCTAGAAACGCATGAGGAATTTGATAAAGATGAGGATTTAGGTGAATACTGGGAGAAAGAAATGGGTCCAGATTATTACGACCTAGATGAAAACGGCGAGCTTGTTGGAAATAAAAATAAACAAAGTAGTCAAACAACACACCTATCAGATTTTATTAGGCCAAAAGCTGTTAGAAAGGTGGATGAAAATGATGTCAATGAACTTTTCCAATTTATTACTGGTAACAGCGAGAAGCAACAGGAATTTAAAGTTAGTGATGCAATGCGCCGCGAATATGAGGACACAGTAGATGGTTTATTAAGAGGCTCCGAAGTTTTACCTGCTCGACAAAGAATGACAGTTAATGAATTTATGCTTGAAATGGCTCAAAAGCTAGGTGCTCCTGGAGTCCGATTCCTGCAATTAGTAGGACAATATGTTGAATTGCCACCGAACTTAGAGCAAGCATTTAATCAAGTTTACGATAAAATGGGTGGACAATCTAAAATTACAGCACATCAGACTTTACTTAGAGAATGGCCAGAAGCAAGGGAAAGGTTGGCTGGTCTAAACGAACGATTAGGTGGAGGATCTCTTATGAGCGTTTTTAGAACTACTATTTCTGACGGACAAGATTTAGCAGTTAAAATTTTAAATCCGAATGCAGGACATCATACCGATACCACTTATAAACTATTAACGGAAGTTTTTACTGCACTAGCAGAAAGAGATTCGGCTTTCGCTCCCACAGGCGCTATGCTTGATGATATAAAGGAATGGATAAGAGGAGACATTGATTTTACTGAATTTTTAGAAATGGATAGAGAGTTTAAGAGAAAACATAATGGTTACTCAACTGGTGGAAGATATAAAATTAAGGTACCAACTTCTCATCAACCTGAAAATAAATATTTTGCTTTAGAAGAATTTATTGATGGTATAAATTTAACCGAGTTAGATAAACTAAGGGAACAAGGACATGATTTAAGACAAGTAACCTCTTTAGTCGCTAAAAACTTTATTGAACAAGTAAAAGATGGTCTTGTTCACTCTGATATTCACCCTGGTAATATAAGAGTTACTCCTCGTAATGAGGTAGTATTTCTTGATAGAAACTATTATCAAGAATTTGGTTTTAGAGACAAACTTTTTTTAAGGAATTTAGTCGGAGCGTTAAATAACACGCCTCACGCAACTACATTATGTCTTGATTATATCCAATCTCAAGGTGCAGCAATAAGTAAAGAAATTAGACAAAGAGTAATAGAGCAATCGGGAACTCTCTCTCAAGTATCAGATCCTACAGATAGGCTAATGCGTTTAGCAGTTATTTTAAGAAAAGAGGGTTTGAAGTTTCCTCTAAAAACTACTCTTTTGGTTAAAGACTTCTTTTATATAGATCGCCTTGCTAAAAAAGTTGGTTATTCAGGGATTGCAGAAGCTCTCCAAGCAAAATAGTTACTTATTCCCCAACTTTTGGCAGTAAAACGTTTTCTGCTGGCTTTACGGGCTTTGCAGACTTGGCTAAATAGCATTTAATGTTGGTATAATTCTTCGATTTCCTTGTCTTTTCTTGCTAATATAGAATTGAACCATATTCGTGGCAAAAAGACGGCTTTTCTGTAAAACCTGTAGTAATGTTCTCATTGCATGGGGCAAGACAGTCTCTGGTAAGAAACGCTACCGATGTTCTTCCTGTCAAAAAACCCGTAACTATCATCATGGCAGAGACAGAGAAGCAGTAATCTTTTCGCTGTTTCGGCAATATATTCTCTGGGGATCTACATATGAAATGCTTTCTTCTCTCTCAACCTATTCAGTTCGTTATCTTGAGAAAAAGTTCCATCAACACCAATAATCCAGCTTAAATAATTAGGACTTGTTTTTCGTTCTTCAATAGACGGGTAAGTGAATGGCCTTTTTTCTTCCCGTTTGAAAAACTCCGGTAGACCCTCTTTCAGCTATTTCTCAGCAAATTAGGTATAATATTGAATCATGAGGATTCTGGTTGTTGAAGATGAGCATAAAATAGCAAATTCCATCAAGAAGGGTCTGGAGCAGGAGTCATATGCTGTTGATGTGGCATATGATGGCCAACAGGGGTATGATTTAGCTATTTCCGAAGATTATGGCCTAATTATTTTAGACTTGTTACTTCCCAAAATGGGCGGAATAGAAATTTGCTCAAAGTTAAGAGAAAAGCAAATTCACACAGCTATAATCATACTCACAGCAAAGGGTCAAATTAGCGACAAAGTAACAGGGCTTGATGCAGGGGCTGATGATTATTTAACTAAGCCCTTTGCCTTTGAAGAACTTATTGCCAGAATTAGAGCATTGATTAGAAGACCTAAAAATAGTGTTGGGACAAAATTAACTTTGGAGGATTTAGAGATTGATACCACCTCCTATCAAGTGAAACGCGATGGCAAACTCATTCAACTCACTGCTAAAGAATATGCCCTTCTAGAATACCTTTTAAGGCACCCTAATCAAGTTATTAAAAAAGAGCAAATTATAAACCATATTTGGAATTATGATGCCGGTGTACTTCCAAATACTGTCGAGGTATATGTTGGATACTTAAGAAATAAAATCGGCAAATCTTTTCCCAAAAAGAAGGCTCTAATTCATACAGTACGAGGTTTTGGATACAAAATTGGAAAGGCAGACTAAATGTTTACCCGGACACGCTTAAAATTAACGGCCTGGTACCTTTTAATTATTATGCTTGTGAGTATCTCTTTTAGCATGGCAATATATCGGGTATTAACAAGCGAGCTAGGCAGGATGGAACGACTACACGGACTTAGACAGGAACGCCAATTGTCTTTACCGGATTTTAATAATATTCCTCTACAGTTCCGCCAACGAATACCCCATTCTTTTCAGATAGACCCTGAGCTAATAGCTGAAACTAAAAACAGATTAAAAACAATTTTATTCCTTATTAATGCGGGTATTTTTGGTATCTCAGGTTTAGTGGGTTTCTTTTTAGCAGGCAGAACACTAAAACCGATTAAAGACATGGTTGATGAGCAAAACAGGTTTATTACTGATGCTTCGCATGAGTTAAGAACTCCTATAACCTCTTTAAAAACAGAAATAGAAGTTAATTTACGGGATAAGAAATTAAATAAAAATACTAAAAAGATATTAAAATCCAATTTGGAAGACGTAAATAATTTACAATCCCTATCAGATAATTTAATTAAGCTAACTCAATATCAAAAAACTAATGGGAATATTATTTTTGATGAGATTTCACTGAAGGAGATTGTGGATGAGGCTAGCAAAAAAGTTGCTAATTTAGCCAAACACAAAAAAATTAATATTCAAAATAATGTTAAAGATTTTAAATTACAAGCTAATAAGCAGATTTTAACTGAAGCTTTTGTTATTTTTCTGGATAACGCCATTAAGTACAGCCCTAAAAATACAACAGTCACATTAAGTTCTAAGCTAACAGACCATTCCGTTTTAATTTATATTAAAGATGAAGGAATTGGTATTGCTAAGGAGGATTTACCCCATCTGTTTGATAGATTTTACAGAGCTGATAAGTCACGGACTAAAACAGATGTCCAAGGTTATGGTTTGGGATTATCTATCGCAAAACAGATAGTTGATAAGCATAACGGCTCAATTGCAGTGAAAAGCGGAGAAGGTATTGGAACTACGTTTTCTATTCACCTCCCTTTGAAACACTCAAAAGAAATAATTTAATTTTTAAGCTATTTCTCAGCTTTGTTTAGTAAATTATTAATATGGGTATAATTACAAGTGTTTCTGGTAAGATTTCTAAGTCAAAGGAACTCTTTTCGAAAGCTTCATTAAAAAAGAAGCTTTTATTCCTAATCATTTTATTGGCAGCAGGGTGGTTCAGCGGACATAAAATTATTAGTACAGGAGCCCAACAAATCCAATACCAGACCGCTCAGGCAGAAAAGGGTACATTAATTACTTCTATCTCTGCTTCCGGGATTGTTCTTCCGGGAAGTAGTGCCAGCATTACCACCCAAGCAACTGGTATAGTCAACCAAGTTTATATTAAGGATGGAGATATTGTTACTCAGGGGCAAAAGATTGCTGATATTACCCTTGATATAGGTTCACAGCAAAAACAAGCTGCAGCCTGGTCTGCATACCTGTCTGCTAAAAACTCACTTGATAGTGCCCAGGCTAAAATTAATTCACTGCAGGCAGCAGCATTTAAAGCCAATCAAACCTTTATGAATGATGCTGTGGCAAGAGACTTGGCAACAGATGATCCCACTTATATCCAGGAGAATGCTTTATGGTTGCAGGCAGAAGCTGATTATAAAAATCAGGGCAATACTATTACTCAGGCCCAAGCTGCACTAAACTCATCCTGGCTTTCTTATATTCAACTCTCATCAACCATTACATCTCCCATGGCAGGAAGAGTATCTGGTTTAACTTTAACACCAGGTTTGTCAATTACAGGATCCCAGGGCGAATCTGAAAGCTCCATGAGTTCTTCCAGTGTCGGGACTATTGTTACAGAGAATAGTTCACTTCAAGGGGTGGTTAACTTAACAGAAATAGATGTGACAGAAGTATCTCCTGGACAAAAAGTAACCCTTACCTTAGATGCCTTCCCCGGCAAGACATTTGCCGGTAAGGTTTCAACCATTAACACCAGTGGCTCCGTAAGCTCCGGAGTTACTACCTACCCCACAACTATCACTTTCGATACTGCATTGAATAATATTTATCCTAATATGGCAGTTAATGCCACAATTATTACAAATATAAAAGACTCTGCTGTTTTAGTGCCTTCAGCAGCTGTCCAAACTTCCAATGGACAATCAATCGTGAGAGTGCTGAAAGATGGACAGTTAAATTTGATTCCGGTTGAAGTTGGAGATTCAAATGACACCCAGACAGAAATTGCTTCAGGAATAAATGAAGGAGATGCAGTTGTAACAGGCAGTACAAATTCTGGAACTACAAGACCAGGGACATCAGGCGCCACTTCTCCATTTGGAAGTTTTGGCGGAAGCAGAGGTTCTGGAGGCGGAGCTGTCATCAGAGGTGGCGGAGGCATAATGCAGCATTAACAAGCCAAGTTAAAATGAATGGTAAACCAATTATTCAAACATTACATTTATTCAAAATCTACAAAACCGGCACTGTAGAAACAGTTGCTTTGGATGATGTTTCCATTGAAATTAAAAGGGGTGAGTTTGTGGCAATCATGGGTCCATCCGGTTCCGGTAAATCCACTTTAATGCATATGCTGGGAGCTTTAGATACTCCTACCAAGGGTGAGTACATTCTGGATGGAGAAAGTGTTAGCAAATTATCTGATGATGATTTAGCTGATATTAGAAACAGGAAAATTGGCTTTGTTTTTCAGGCCTTTAATTTATTGCCCAGAACCACCGCCTTAAAGAATGTCTGTTTACCAATGGTTTATGCAGGTATTTCTAAAGAAGAAAGAATAGAGAGAGCTAAAAAATATTTACAGATGGTAGGTTTGGGTGACCGGTTGGAACATACTTCTCCGCAACTCTCAGGAGGACAACAGCAAAGAGTTGCTATTGCCCGGGCTTTGGTATTAAGTCCAAGCCTAATTTTAGCTGATGAACCAACTGGAAATATTGCAAGTATCCAGGCATCAGAAATTATGGAAATTTTCCAGGATTTAAACGGGGAAGGGCATACTATTGTGATGATCACCCATGAAGCAGATATTGCCGAACATGCCAAAAGAATAATTCATATTAAAGATGGTCATATTGTCAAGGATGGTAACGATCATCAGCAAAGAAAGGCCGGGAAATAATGGAATACACAGAAATAATAACTGAAGCAATTGGCACATTAACTGTTAATAAATTAAGAACAGGACTAGCAACATTAGGTATTGTTATAGGAATTGGCAGCGTTATTGCTCTGATATCTTTGGGACAATCTACTTCTCAGGCTATCCAGTCACAAATTCAATCATTGGGTGCAAACCTCCTAACTATCCAACCAGGAGCAGTTTCAACTCGTGGAGTCCGTGGGGCAGCTGGCGAAGGAACAAATTTAACTTTAGAGGATGCAAAGGCAATTAAGACATCTTCCCAGGTAACTACCATCCAAAACGTATCACCGGAGTTTTCCAGAAGAACCCAGGTAACAACAGGCAAAGCAAATACTAATACCCAGATAATAGGTATAACTCCAACCTATGAGATTGTCAGGAAAATCTCTCTTGACTCAGGAAATTTTATTAATGAGCAACAAGTAAATAGTATGGCCAAGGTAGCTGTTTTAGGACCAAATGTCGTTACTAATCTCTTCGGTGAGGGTGTAAACCCAATAGGACAAACCGTTCGAATAAATGGTCAATCTCTCGCCATTATTGGTATAACTGCCTCAAAAGGAGGATCAGGCTTTTTTAATCAGGATGATACTATTTTCGTTCCTTTATCTACAGCTCAAAAGCAGCTCTTTGGAGCAGATTACCTTTCATCAATTGCCCTTGAAGCAAAAAGTCCTGAGGTGATGGTTGATGCCCAAACGCAAGTGGGTTATTTACTTTTGGCAAGACATAAGTTAAACGATCCTTCCCAGGCTGATTTTTCTATATTTTCACAACAGGATATTTTAAACACCGCTTCTGCCACTACCAGCACCTTTACATCCCTTCTATCCGGCATAGCAGCCATTTCACTTTTGGTAGGAGGAATAGGAATTATGAATATAATGCTTGTTACAGTTACAGAGAGAACCAGAGAAATAGGTCTTAGAAAAGCACTGGGGGCTAAGAAGAGATTAATCATAACTCAATTCTTGATTGAGTCAGTCATTTTAACTTTTGTAGGCGGAATCATAGGTATAGGTTTTGGAGTAATAGCTTCATATATTATTTCCGGCTTGACCAGCTCGCCTTTTGTAATATCTCCTTCGTCAATTATTTTAGCAATTGGAGTATCAAGCGGAATTGGAATACTTTTTGGCTGGTATCCTGCACAAAGAGCCTCCAACTTAGCACCAATTGAAGCATTAAGATATGAATAATTTGAGAGGGGGTGAATTTGATGAAGAATAATATAATAGCAATCATTGTTGCAGTTGCTTTGGTAGTTGGTGCAGGAGGATTTTTTGCAGGCATGAAATACCAGCAGTCAAAAAGCCCAACAGGCCGTTTTGCTAATTTTCAAGGTGCAAGAATGGGTAATTTTGCGCAGGGGACTCAAGGATTCAGGCCAGTTAATGGAGAAATCATAGGCTCTGATGATAAAATTATTACTGTAAAACTTTCGGATGGATCAAGTAAAATTGTTCTATTGTCAGACAACACAGCTATTACAGAGGCAACCTCAGCTGCAAAGGAATCCTTGGCTGTTGGAAAACAAGTGATGGTATTGGGCAGTAATAACTCTGATGGGTCAGTCACTGCTCAAAACATCCAACTCAATCCTCAAGGATTTAGAGGAAGCCATCCAGGTGGTAACTCAGGCGGATCTCCAAGATAATCTCTTGGGAATTACACTGGGATGATAACTTATGATGCAGACATGGCCTATTAAAGTTTTACTAATTTTTACAATACTAGTTCTAGTAGGGCTAGGATTGTGGCAAATCAATATTTTCAAAAAGCTACCTTCGGCACAAAATAATCCGGAGGTAAATCAAAACATAAGGAGTACTGCTGAGAACGGTGTTGAATCATTCATTGAAAATTTGCGTAAAAGAAAAATTAAAGGAGGAGGAATTAAAATAGGAGGAACCATATCAAGTAATAATTCATACACCAGCTATCTCTTTTCCTACCCTTCCGGTAATTTTTTTAAACCACGGCTATTTTAACCAGTCCACTTATATTTCAGGTAACGGTTATCTTACTTTGGCCTCGGACTACCGGGGTTTTGGGAAACCGGAAAATGACGGCCTAGGATCACGGGGACACAACCCCAATTATGCTATAGATATATTAAATTTGATTGCCTCACTAAAAAGTTTACCTAAAGCTGATCAAAATAAAATTGGAGAGTAAAAGTTCCGGTTCTTTGGGTACCAACCAGCGGAAGGTCTTCTGATAATGCTGCTTTCTATGGTGGAAGGGGTACTCCAGGACCTTCAAGTTCTAATCTTGAAGATGTATCACCAATCAATTATTTAAAATACATTACAATTCCAATCAGTCTGCACCAGGGGTTAGCAGATACCGGACCACAAAACTTTTATGGTTTCTCCTGGGTAAGATGTAGCTCTCTTTCTCTATCCCACCAGTTATCAGGCTTCCAACCAGAATAAATTGAGGGGCTATTTTGTAATTTAACCCCTGATTCCTTAAACACATTTTTAAAAGTTTCATATACTCTCCTTTGATGATTTCGAGGTTATCCCATCTCCTGCAGCACCCGGGAGGATTAGTTTTGGAGCGTAACCTTGCTTATATAAATCTATCGCTTGTCTCATCCGGTCACTATCCCCACTAACAACTACTATTGCATCAGCCCGGGATAAATTATCTGAAGGGGCAAGATACCGGCCAATAAGAAGATGTGGGACCTTTAACCAATAAAGTATTACTGCTATAGAAATTAAGCCTAAACAGATGAAAAGTAGTTTTTTCTTCATTCGCTTATTTATCTACTACTAACTATTGTAGTATAATCGGGAAGATGAACAAGAAACGGGTTACCGGTAAAGTTTTGGGTGATCTGGAATCCGAGGTAATGGAAATTATCTGGGGTCAAAAGGGTGCAGTTTCGGTTAAAAGTGTGACTGAAGTTTTAAACAAAAGACGCCAGGTTGCCTATACAACTGTCATGACTATTATGGCAAGGCTTGTAAATAAGGGTGTCCTGGTAAGACACATGAGTGGGCCAAGTTATCTATATAAACCTAAAGTCTCTAAAGAACAATTTGTAGCAAGAGCTGTTCATGGCATTTTTTCATCAGCAGTTTCTACTTTAGGAGAAGAGGTACTGGCTCATTTTATAAAAGAAATTCAAAAAATCAGCCCAAAGAAACGACAAGAGCTATTAAAAATTTTAGGTGAAGATTAAGAAAGAAATTACCGTATTGTCTGATTATGAGGAGAATTAATATTAGTTTTTATGCTCTGGTTTTTTCTGCATTAACTGTCAGTTTAGTTATAAGCGCTCTTTTATACAAAGCCTCACCGTTATTTACTTCCAAAACACTCTTTCTTTGCCAAAAATTTATTTCTAATATTATGTTTGAAATTCCACGTTCGCTTCCCCAGTCGCTTATTCTTATTATTGGAGCTGTTCTGGGGATAGGTCTTCTCTCGTTTTTGGTACAACTTGTTAAAACTCACATTTTATTAGGAAGGTTGCTGGTAAATAAAACTTCGATACCCCCGGATCTAACAAAAACTTTAGAAAGCTTAAGTCTTATAAATAAGGTAATCTTAGTCAGAGATAAAAATTTGTTCTCTTTTTGCTGTGGTATTTTTTCTCCTTTCATTGTGATAAGCACAGGTCTTATAAAATCTCTGACAATGAAAGAATTAGAAGCAGTTTTACTTCATGAACAATCCCACCTAATCAACCGGGATCCAATTAAAGTACTTACCGGCAAAACTTTTTCTTCGATGTTTTTCTTCTTGCCTCTTTTTGCGGATCTCCGCAAAAATATAGAGGCTGTTAATGAACTTTTAGCAGATCAATGGACAATAAGCCATCAACAAAAATCAACTTTTCTCCGCAGCGCACTCAAAAAAATTTTAGCCGCACCAGATTTAGATTTGGCAACAGCCTCCAACGTTTCCGGCCCTGATTATTTTGAAATAAGAATTCACCGCCTGATAAATCCAGGAACAAAATGTAAGTTTAGACTATCAATTGTTAGCTTACTTACAACTTTTTTATTTGTTCTCGTAAGTTGGTTTTTGCTCCAAACACCAGTTAATGCTTTTCATGCGGATTCAATGGATAACTCCGCTTATTTTCTCTGTTCTGCAGAACAATCCTGTCCGCAGCAATGTCATACTGATACCGGAAAGTCTTCGAACTATATCCCGGCACATCTATTCTTACCAGAAAGGAAATGCGATAACCATTCAAATGATGTAGATAAGTCTTTATTGGACTCTAAGTTTCCGGGGAATCAAACCCTATTTACTGCACAGGTTTCTGAATACCAAGCGCCTCTTTTTAGCCACTAGTTGATCCCTTCCTCATTGACAAAGCTAAAATTATTCTACTACAATAAGTCGTAGTCTATTACGGAAGGAGGTGCTTTATGACAGAAAATCAACGGGTAGAAACAAATACAACACGTCATTCTCCGAGTCAAGAAAACAATAATACCGTAGTATTGCGTGTTCCCAAACCTAACTTACAAATTGTGGTGCTTGGGCTCATAGCTGTAATTACTCTTTTCCAAACGTTTCAATTAGTACGTATCAGTTCTAAAGCCAGCGCTACTCCAGTAAAAGTTGCTCCTGCTACTACAAGCGGTGGAGTTGGCACAGGAAGCAATGCGGACGTGCCACAATCAATGGTTGGAGGATGCTAGTGATGCACAAACTGTCTAAATATTATAAGCAAGCTTGAAATTTCTGACGAAATTATGAACAGGAAAGATGCCGTATCTAGTATCGGCCCGGGGTTAAATAGCAAGAAAAAGGAGCTAAATATTACATGGCCAAAGATAATTTTGATTGTCACACTTGCCACCACAGTTATAGGAGCGCTTGTTTCTACTAAAACCCTTGTTGCCGTCAATAAAAATATTGCTGCTGCAAAAGAAGCAGCCCGGCCAGCTAATGTCAAGATTGTTAAGATTTCTGTCCCTGGCTGTCAGGACTGTTTTAACATTGATGCTGCTGTCAACGGCTTTAAAAAGCAGAATGTCAAGGTAGAAGAGGAAAGAACATTAAATTTTGATTCGCCGGAAGCCAGCGCCTCCATCAAAGAGTTTGCTATTAAAAAAGTTCCATCCTACATTGTTTCAGGAGAAGTAACTAAGAGTAACCTGGAGGACTTTATTAAGAATAATGGTGAGATTAAAAATAATAATTTTGTCTTTACCAAAGTTACTCCTGTTTTTATTGATACTGACAGTAAACAAGAAGTGGGTAAGGTAATTGCAACTATCTTAACTGATCCATCTTGTACGGAGTGCACCGGTCCCAAGTTAACGATAGAAAGCTTTAAAAAATCCGGAATAAAAATTGTGGATCAAAAAGAAATCACCTGGAACTCCTTTGAAGGACAAAGAATTATCAATCAGTACAAAATTACCAAGCTGCCAACTTTTATGCTTTCATCTGATATAGATTTCTATGACAATATTAAATCCAGTTGGGCAAACATTGGTACAGTTGAACAGGACAAAACTTATGTGGCGCGTAATCTGTTCCTGCCGTATAGAGACTTAGAGAAGAATCAAATCTTAGGTTTAGTTGATTTAATCTATTTAACCGACTCTAGTTGTAGTGAATGTTATAAAGCAGATACAGTTCAAAAACCTATTCTCAAACAAGGATATGGTGTAGGTATCAGGTCTGAACGGACTGTTGATGTATCTTCAGGTGAAGGGCAGGGTTTGATTAGCAAGTATAAGATTACCAAGGTTCCTACTATTCTTGCGTCACCCGGATCAGATCAGTACACGGACTTAAAAAATGTTTGGAAAAATGTGGGGACAGTGGAAACAGACGGCTGGTATGTGTTTAGGGAAATGCAGCAACTAAGAGGTGCCGTTTATAAGGATTTAACAACTGATCAGATAGTAGGTAAGGTTCAGTCAGCTACGCCAAGCGGAGCGCAACAATAATCATGAATACAATATTGACACCACTAAAAATCATTTTTAGGGAATCTTTTTACAGGTATGCAGCCTTCTACACAACTTTAGCATTTTCCTATCTTTCTTATTGGTTGTTTTATAAAACTACAACCATTCAAAGTTTCTTAGATAACATAAAGAATGGTGATTTTGGTACATACAGTACGTTATATGGCATAGCTTTTATAGTTACAACTGTTTTGATAATTGCTTTATCTGGTATTAGTGTGGCCACCGCTTTTTGGCTTTATCGTCACTCCAGGTTAAGTCAAACCAGGAACATTGGTGCCAATTTTGGGGGCTTAATAACAGCTGCATTTAGTATGGGTTGTCCTGTTTGTGGAGCATTTTTGTTATCAGTAATTGGCGTGGCAGGTGGGTTATCGGTATTCCCCTTACAGGGTTTAGAACTTAAATTTTTGAGTTTAGGCCTTTTAACAGGATCCTTGCTCTATGGTATTAGCAAAGTTAAAGCAGCTATTCATTGCAAAGAATGTAACGATATATCACACAATTTTAAAAGCCTTGATGTAAAACAAGAAGCACAAAAAAGGTTTTTCATTTTACCGCTACAAAATATTCTTGTTTTTTCTTTGGCAGGACTTTTCCTTGTGAACCAACTTTTGATGTCTCAGATTGCCGCTGCAATGGGGATGACTTCAAATAAAGGATTTGTAGCAAAGCTACTAGGTATACAAACCAAATCTACCTATACCATCATTGCTCCCAAAATAAATCCTGATGGGAAAACCACCTCGTTGTTTGAGTGGCCTACAATCACGCAAGTTCCTGCTAACCCAAATTCCGGAAACGCGCTTGCTGATGCCAAGGTGGTAATGATTGCAACCGGTAAACCTTTTTATGCTCCTGATGATGTTGCTTTTGATGATCCCATCAATGCCCAAAAGAAATGGGGAGCGTTTGAAATCTCCATTAAATTATCAACGGAACAGGAAGCAAGATATCAAAAGCTGATCTCTACTATGATGACTTGTAGCTATTGTTGTGGCGGACCAAATAATGTCACGATGAATAAAAACTGCGGATGTGCTCATGCAAAGGCGGTTAGAGGCTATTACCGCTTTATGATTGCAAATTACGGCGGTAGATATTCGGATGAACAACTTGTTGGTGAATCGCACCTCTGGTATGCCCTGTGGTATCCCAAAGGCATGCTGGAAGATTATCTGTTAGCGACCGGGAACGACAGCGCCCTCCCACATGAGTCACATGGTGGTGCAGGTTCTGATGGAAGACACGGGCTTTAAAAATGATTAATTTAACCGATTACACTGATTTTTTTCTGTTTTTAGGTGGCATCCTGATCATTGGAGGCATAATTTACTTCCTTTTCCGTCATTCTCTGCAAGGTATTTTAATATCGGAAGAAGAGATATCTAAGCTTAAAATTCCGGAACAAGTACCTACTACGCAAATACAATTTCAGACACTTCCTAAAGATACCGGCCCGCAAGCTTTAATGAAAAAGTTAAGCGTGATCCTTCTAATCGTAATTATTGGAGCATTCATATTTAATCAATTCTTAATGTGGAGGATGAATTCTGACAACTTTTTGAGCAAACTTTTTAATATTAATATTACTATTACCAAAAAGTGAGAAATGTATGACGACAGAAACTAAAGTTATTATAGGAGTTATAATAGCCGCCGTTATTCTTCTTGGCGGTGGTATCTGGTTTCTGAGTATTCAAGGCGCCAAGGATCAGGCAAAATTAAGCCAACCCTTAATAGGAGAGGCTATTGCCAGTCAGGGTGCAAACCATGTACCGGAAGGTACAAAAGAAGAGTATAGTACAAATCCGCCAACATCAGGTCCCCATTATGCTAATTCCCAGCCTGCCGGTATCTATGATAAACCTGTCCAGGACGGGAATCTGATACACAGCATGGAACACGGAGCCGTTATACTTTGGTACAAACCATCCGGTGGCACAGATAATCAACTAACAGAAGGAACGGAATCAGCAAAGATAAATGTTTTATCTGAGCAAGATATTGACAGGTTAAAACAAATTTTTGGATCTGTTTCAGTTAGTAAAAAAATTATGGTTCCAAGGGACAGCCTTGATGTGCCAATTGCTTTAACTTCATGGGGCAGATTACTTAAACTCCAAACAATTGACGAAAGTCAAATCAAAACTTTCATGGAAACAAATGAAAACCGCGGTCCTGAAAAAGCACCTTTGTAAAATATGGGGAAGAGAGTTAAAAAATATATTTGGTATGAGAACCCTAAATACTATTTAGCTGCTATCTTGATGGTTTGGGGTTTTCGTCTACTACTTGATGCTTTGCACACACTTCTGCCAGCAATAATAACATTCGGTGGATCGGTCTTAGACGGACTGCTATACTTGGTCTTATTTGTTTCACTGGTATTACTTTTAAGGAAAGGATGGCGGTATGGATCTAGTTTTGGTGTCCTTCCCGTTCCTGGCAGGCCTGCAGGCATTCTTTGCTCCATGCAGTATTGCATTAATTCCGGCGTATGCCGGCTATTATGTTAAACAGGAAACGGGAGATAACAATAAAATACAACAAATTCTTTTTGGCCTTAAAGCCGGCAGCTTCGCCGGTTTAGGCCTTATTAGTGTTTACGTTGTCTCCGGCATCATTTTGGCCCTTTTTGGGCGCCTTATTGCTCCTATTTTTCCCTGGATAGAGCTTGCCACTGGAAGGCTACTTTTATTTATGGGATCATCAACGCTATTTGGCTATGAATTCGCTACCAGACCGCCTGTTGTTATCCAAACTAAGACAAATGGCGGAAGAAGGTTTTATCTCTTTGGCATAGTTTACGCTTTTGGGGCGATAGGGTGTACTTTACCAATTTTTTTGTTGGTGATTTTTCAATCATTGGCCCAGAAGGGAATGTTTGGAGGAGTAATTAATTTTGCGGTCTATGCCCTTGCCATGTCTTCCTTTTTTTAAAAAAACACCTTTATTTTTAGTAGTGTTAGTAACACTGTTTATTGGTTTTAATGTTTACCTAAACTTAGGAATTAAAAATACTAGCCAGGAAATTACCCAAATTGAGAAAGCTACAGGTAAACCTCTGAGGGTGGTTGCGGCTGAGTTCAGTAAAAAAATTGAATTAGGAGAAAAAAACTGTCCTAGTAGAAAGGTTAAAAATTGTTGATCCTTCAGAAACTTGGGTTATTAATCCTCCCGTGCAGTTATACCTTTTGTACTAATGTATTTACTTTGTTGCGGTGGTTTGTTTTTTCTTTTGATTTCTTCCGGTTATCTTTTAATCTTAAGACAGGAAGGTACAAATAAAATATTTTTAATTCCTCTTCTACTGCTTGATGGAATTGCCTTCTGGCTCTACCGCTACTATGAAAGTTGCTGCAAGAAAAAAGCCCTAAAGTTATTAACAATTGCCTTACGTCACCTGCAACAGGTGTTAACGGTGACGGAAGGAGGAAAGTATTGTCTTGATATTATCCAGCGGTCTAGGGTGGTTCAAAGGTATCTTAAGCTGGCTGATGAAGAAATTCTGTCAGTCCATCTTAAAGAATGTGTTAAGAAAGTAGTAAACGGAAAGAACACTGACCGGCAACTTCAAGAAATTATGCTTATCTTTAGGAAAGGACAGGGGTAGTGGTTTTCTAAATTGATACTACAATGTGTAGTATCAATTATGCTAGACTTAATATGATGGGTAATTTAAGCATAAACCTAAGAATTTTGAAGAGATCAGTGTTAAAAGGAAGCTTGGCTTTCCTTACTCTTTTATCTGTATATTTTCTCACCCTAACCCTTGTTTCCGGGTGGAAGTTTACCTGGGAACAATTCACCCAGTTTTGGTATTACGTCATGAGTCTTGCTTTAGGCTTTGGAATACAATTTAGTCTCTATAGCTATCTTAAGGGTGTTATTAAAGAGCAAGCTACTGGGCAAGTTCTGGCTACAACCGGTGCAACCTCAACAGGTGCAATGATCTCCTGCTGCGCTCATTATCTCACCAACATCTTGCCTATCCTTGGGGTAACTGGAATTATTACTTTTATTGGTCAATACCAGGTTCAATTTTTTTGGACCGGCTTATTTTTTAATCTTTTAGGAATATTTTACATAGGAAATAAACTAAAGTTTTTGCTTCGCAATAAAGTATTGAAAGTTTCGGTGAAGCAATGAAAAAAATTACAGTTGCCGTTATTGCTATATTATTTTTAATCCTGGGTGTTAAGCTCAAGGATAGTTTCTCTGTCAATATAGGTCCCAAGAATATAAATACACCCGTTGCGATTCAAGGTAGCCCTAGCCAAAATAAAAGTGATTTGGAAACAAAAGAAAGTAACGGGGGTCCTGTTTCTGTTGCTGTTACCCCAAAAGGTTTAGAAAAGGGTTTATCTGTCTGGGATTTTGATATCACATTAAACACTCATTCGGAAGAACTCAATGAAGACCTGGTTGCTATATCTGAGCTTGTAGATGGTCAGGGAAAGTCATATAAACCCATATCCTGGGAAGGTGCTCCTCCCGGAGGCCATCACCGCCAGGGTATTTTGAAGTTTAATCCAATTTCACCAAAGCCTAAATCGCTGGAGTTAAATATTAAAAATGCCGGAGGCATTCCTGAAAGGAGATTTAAATGGGATCTCTAAAACTGACGGGCGGTAAATTGCTGATGATTTGTTTAGGTCTCTCCGGCGTAGTGTTCATAGCCGTGACAGTTTTTAAAGTTTCTGAAGGATAATACCAAACAAAGTGGTAAGTCCTATCACTAAAAATTTTTATGGGTAAAGATAAGCTCATTATTACAATAGGTGCTCTGGCTACAGTTGCCATGCTTGTTGGGGCGGTTTTTCTGTTAAGTGGTAGCAGTAATGAGGGTTCTTCCACGAGTCAAGCTACAAATACACCACTTAATGATCTAATTGGTAAACCTGCGCCTGATTTTACTTTGGAGAGCTATAACGGGGATAAAATGACTTTAAGCAGTCTTAAAGGTAAAAATGTTGTCCTCTTTTTTAGTGAGGGTTTAATGTGTTACCCTGCCTGCTGGGATCAAATTGCTGCTTTTGGGAAAGGCCAAGAGTTTACTGATAAGAACGCTGTAGTGCTAACAATTGTTAATGATCCCAAAAATGATTGGAAAGGGGCTATTGAGAAAATGCCTGAACTTGCGGGAGCCACTGTTCTTCTTGATACAGACAAAAAAGTTTCCATAGCCTACAACATGCTTTCCCTCCCTTCATCAATGCATAAAGGACAGCTTCCGGGGCATACATATGTAGTTCTGGATAAAGAAGGACTTGTCCGGTACACCAAAGACGATGTTCAAATGGCAGTCAGAAATCAGGAGTTAATTGCAGAAATAGACAAACTTTAATTTATGGACCTTTTAATTAGCGCATCATTTATAGCTTCATTTTTTGCAGGAATTGCAGCGCTTTTTGCACCCTGTTGTATCACTGTGCTTTTGCCAACCTACTTTGCTTCCATCTTTAAGCAAAAAGCCACGGTATTTCTGATGACTTTTATCTATTTCCTTGGTATTTTATCTATCTTCCTCCCTATCGGTCTTGGGGTTTCATTCCTTACTCAAATTTTTAGCCAGTATCATGACACTATCTTTATTGTTGGAGGAGTCTTTTTATTATTCTTAGGCATGACTTTGCTCTTGGGACAACAATTCTCTCTGCCTTTCAGTATCCATCCCGAGTTGAAAAGACAAGATTTTATATCAGTTTATGTCTTAGGTATATTTTCTGCCATTGCCACAACTTGCTGTGCTCCGGTACTGGCTGGAGTTTTAACTTTATCAGCACTACCCGGATCAGTTTTCTTAGGAGGAGTTTATACTCTGGCTTATGTACTGGGAATGGTTCTCCCTCTTTTTCTTATTGCCTTTTTCCTGGACAAGGTTGATTTTACCAAGAAGTTTTTTGCTTTCAGGAAAAGCATTTCTTACAATTTGCTTGGCCAAAAAATTAGCCTTACGTTCGCTAACCTCTTCTCGGGATTAATGTTCCTAATACTGGGAGTTGTTATTATTTATCTTGCAAGAACCAGTCAGCTCACTTCCCATAATTCATACCAGGTTACCCTCAACATTTATCTTACAAAATTTATTAAATCTATCAGCCAGTTTACCCAAATTATCCCTGAAATAGGTTGGGCAGTTATTTTTGTTGGTATTGCTTTATCTATTGTTTATTTTGCCGTTAAACAACTTATCTATTTAAAGAAAAGGAGGTGATTTTAATGAACAAAACTGGATGGATTGCAATTTTAGGTACCGGAGTAGTACTAGCCTTGATATTGCTTGTCAGCAACTTTAATGTACAGATAAACATAAACAGCAAGGGAGATGAAGTTTCTGCCGGTCAACAAGCAACCGGAGCAGCACAGGTTAACTCCATGGCAGATCATCATGGAGGAGGAGTCTCTGTTGATGCGGCTGTTTTTAACGGACTAATTGGCAAACCGGCACCTGATTTTACTCTGGAAAGTTATAATGGAAAAAAGATTACTTTAAGCGGACTAAAAGGTAAAAATGTCATACTTTTTTTTAATGAGGGGCTAATGTGTTATCCGGCCTGTTGGAATCAGATTGCTGCTTTCGGTAAGGATACCGAGCTGCAAAATAAAGCGGTAGTGTTAAACATTACGGTTGATCCCAAAAACAACTGGAAACAGGCAATAGATAAGATGCCGGAGCTTGCAGGGTCAACAGTACTTTTTGACAGCAACAGACAGGTTTCCCAACAATACGGAGTTTTAACTCTTCCATCATCAATGCATAAAGGCCAGTTTCCGGGACACAGTTATGTTTTAATTAATAAGGAGGGAATAATTAAATTTGCCAGAGATGATGTCCAGATGGCTGTAAGAAATCAGGAACTGGCAGGAGAGGTCGACAAACTATAACCTGGGAGGAGGTGATTTTGATGAAGCTACCCAAGATTGTACAGAATATTGCCAAAAAGGTTGATGAAGAAATAAACGAAGTTAAAGACCCGGTTTGTGGAACAAAGGTTAATTTGGAAAAGACAAAATATAAGCAAAGCTTGAATCCTCAAAGACTTGAATTTAAAAGCACTTATAAGGGCAAGGAATATGGTTTCTGCTCTGAAAATTGTAAAGCCGGGTTTGATAAAAATCCTCACCAATATGCAGAAGCAAATTATTAAACTTTTGTTAATTTCTGTTTTATAATCACTAGCAGAAAACCCCGCTTTCTTGCAATTTGTAAAACAAATTGGGTGCGTTAAGCGGGGATGAATGCTTTTGTGATTACAGTCTTCCGCGGGGCAGGTGGTAGGTCTGGATAGGGTTTTCTGTAGTTTCTTGTAAACTTTCAAAGAAAACCGCGGGCTTTCAGCCCGCGGAAGACTGTTAAAATTCCATTTTTGGCCCCAAGAGTAGAAGTAATAGTAGTAACTGTGGGAATAGCCAGACCCAAGGCATGAGGGCAGGCAACAACAACAACAGCTACGGCAACCGTCGCAGCAAAGACCGCACCCTGTGGAGAAATAAAACTATATTGATAATTACTTTTTGGCTGTTTAGAGGAGATTTCTTTCTGAAAAGATTTACTGCTAGGAAGCCCTGATCCCCATCAAAACGCTGCTATGTTTGGGTTGATTTTTAAAAAACTACCGGCTTATGATGATTTAAAGTCTGGAACATCCAAATTAGCTTGTCTATTCAAGCTAAACGAAGACTACACTGAGTCTAAAAACTTGTCTGTGAGCCGCCTCGGATTCGGACCGAGAACCTATTCCTTAAGAGGGAAGTGCTCTACCATTGAGCTAGCGGCCCATCGTTGTATATTCTAACAAGTTACCTGTAAAATCTCTAGTTTCACCCAGTTGTCATCCTGAACGGTCCCAGTGGTATTCTCCATCGGGGATCCCCGTTTCACTCGGAATGACAGATGAGAACTGATATACTAAATCCTAATGCTGTATTTTATGTTATTTATTTTTGAGCTTGTTTTACTTTTTGTTTTGTCTAAAAAACTGGTTAATAGTTTGGCTCAGGTGGTATATAGGTTTACTAATAATCGTAACACAGTAGTAAGGGTTCTGGCTATTTTGTTTTTACCTGGAACTATTATTCATGAACTGGCTCATTTGTTATTTGCTGGGGTAATGCTGATACCTGTTGGAGAGATGAATGTAATTCCAGGAATTGAGGGGGAAAATGTAAAATTGGGTAGTGTGCAGATTGGTAAAACTGATCCTTTAAGAAGAAGTATAGTTGGTGTGGCGCCAGTGTTATTTGGCTTAATTTTGATATTTTCTATTTTTCTATTAGTCCCAATAGGGGAGGGTACTATCCCCTGGTGGCAGACAACCTTGGCTTTATACTTGATTTTTGAAATAGGTAATACCATGTTTTCCTCAAAAAAAGATTTGGAAGGTACCATTATTTTTGCAGCCACAATTTTAATCTTATTTTTTGCTATTTTGACGGCTGTTTATTTTCTCGATAAAGCTTTGTTGCAAAACTTTTGGGTTTATCTTTCCCAGCTAAATCTGCAGTTTTTGATTAAATTTTTCAAACAAGCTGGTCTCTATTTAATGGTTCCAACTATTTTAGATCTTTTTATAATTTTGTTTGCCAGTGTATTTACTAGGAAGATTCCCCGCTCGCTTCGCGAAGCGAGTTAACCGCCCGGAATGACAGAAGGGAGAAGTTGTTATTGTGAGCTTAAAGTGGTAAAATACGTTCACCTGCTAAGAAACCGCTTAGAGCGGTTTTTTTGTTGGAATATAAATTATGACTAACATACGTAATGTAGCAATAATTGCCCATGTTGACCATGGCAAAACCACTTTAGTAGATGCCTTATTGAGGCAATCTCAAACCCACCTTAGTAAGCAGTTTAATGAGGCTGCTGATTTAATCATGGATTCCAATGACTTAGAAAAAGAAAGAGGAATTACTATTTTTTCCAAAAATGCCTCTATCAACTGGAAAGACACCAAAATCAATATTATTGATACTCCTGGCCATGCTGATTTTGGAGGGGAAGTGGAAAGGGTTTTAAAAATGGCTGATGGTTGTTTGCTTTTGGTTGATGCTAAGGAAGGGCCTATGCCTCAAACCAGGTTTGTTTTAAAAAAAGCTTTGGAAATGGGACACAAAGTTATTGTAGTTATAAATAAAATAGATAAACCTGATGCCAGGATAGATTATGTAATTAATAAGCAAAGCTTGCCTTTGTCTGGCGACAAAGGTAAAACCTTTGATTCTCTGATTGATAGAACGATAAGTAAAACATTCGATCTATTTGTTGAGTTAGGGGCTGATGAGGAAACTGCCTTTTTCCCTATTGTTTATGCTTCCGGAAAACTAGGTAAGGCAGGACTTGAGCCTGATTTATCCAAGATGGATGATATTGCCCCTATTTTTGATGCTGTTTTAGAACATATTCCTGCTCCCTTAAATGATGTGGAAAACCCTTTGCAGGTTTTAATTACCAACACCATCTATGATAATTTTAAAGGCAGGATAGCCACAGGCAGGGTTTATAGTGGGATTTTAAAAGCAGGCCAGGAAGTGGCTCATATCAATAGGGAAGGTATGATTAAAAAGTTTAGGCTCACCTCTTTAATGGGCTTTGAGGGCTTGGACAGGATAGATATCAAAGAAGCTCATGCTGGAGATATTATTGCTCTTTCAGGCATTCCAGATATTACCATTGGAGAAACCATAGCTGATCCTATAAATCCAGTGGCCTTACCAGTTTTGGATATAGAAGGATCAACAGTTAAGATGAATTTTGGGGTTAATACTTCGCCTTTTGCAGGCAGGGAAGGCGAATTTAAAACAGCCAGGCAAATTAGGGAAAGGTTATTTAAAGCAGCTGAGGCTGATGTGGCTTTAAAGGTAGAAGATGGACCCTCAGGTACTTTGGATGTTAGCGGCAGGGGAGAGCTGCATCTTGCTATTTTAATTGAAAGGCTAAGAAGAGAAGGGTATGAGTTCCAGGTTGGCAAACCACAGGTTATAGAAAAAGTAGTTGGTGGAAAGTTAATGACTCCTTTTGAAAAAGTAGCAATTGAAGTACCGGGAAGTTTATCAGGAACTGTGATGCAGAAAATGGGCCTAAGGCATGGGGAACTGCTGGACATGAATACAGAGAACGGGATTGTTTATCTTTTATTTTGCATTGCCACCAAGGAATTTTTTGGCTACAGAAGCCAGTTTATGACTGATACTAAGGGTTTGGGAATACTCAACAGCTCATTTTTAGAATACAGGGAATCCGCTCAAGGAAAGTTTGAGAGGTCTAATGGGTCTTTGGTAGTACATGAAGGGGGAATTACTAAACTCTATGCTTTAACAGGAGCCCAGGACAGGGGAGCTTTATTCATAGGGCCAGGAGCAGAAGTTTATAGAGGGCAGGTTATTGGTATGAACTCCAGGGGAGATGATATTGCTATAAATGTCTGTAAAGAAAAACAGCAAACCAATCACAGGTCTTCAGGTGAAGGTACATCAGAGCATTTTAACACTCCAAAAATTATGAGCTTAGAGAATGCTATTGAATATATTGATGATACAGAATTGGTAGAAGTAACCCCAAAAAACATCAGGATCAGAAAAATCGGGCTTTAATCTTTTTCCTGGTGTTCTAGTTCATTTTTGTGGATCTCCTGGTCAATTCCCAGCTCTCCTGGGTGTTCCTCATCCTGGTCCTCATATAATCCAGCCCCGTGGGCTGCATCTAAAGTATTATCATCAGACTCAGGGTCTGGGGAAGACCCACTGATAGACTGCTCGCCTGTTTTGATGTCCTCATCTAAGGCTTTTTGGTGTTTTTGGTCTTCCGGTTCAATTCTTTTAATCCTAGGTTTTGGCATAGTTATAATAATATCATATATTCCTGAAGGCCTCTTTAAAATTATGAGCTAGGTATTTTTTAAACCAATCTGAGGCCAGTTCTGAGACTTTTTCTAAGGTGCCTGGTTCTTCAAAAAGATGAGTAGCTGCCGGGATAACCTCCAGTTTTTTTGTAGTATTTAAAGCCTGATAAGCCTGCTGATTAAGTCCTAAAACTTGAGGATCTTCTTCACCAACAATAAGCAGGGTAGGGGATTTCACATTTTTTATCTCATCCATTGCTAAATCTGGCCTGCCTCCCCTTGAGATAACTGCCCTGACATCACTGCCTATCCTGCTTGCAGCTTTTAAGGCAGCTGCAGTCCCGGTTGAGGCTCCAAAATAACCAATTTTTAAGCCTTGAACATCAGGATTTTTTTGAATCCATTTTGTAGCTTGGATTAACCTTTGAGTCAACAACCCGATATTGAACCTGTTTGCATAAACTAAATCTTCCTCTTTAGTTAGCAGGTCAAATAGCAGTGTGGCAATCCTGGCTCTTCTCAATATACCTGCCACATAATTGTTTCTGGGACTATGCCTGCCACTGCCGCTGCCATGAGCAAACAACACTACTCCCCTGGGGTTATGGGGAACGCGGAGCACTCCTTCTAAAAAAACACTGTCTGCCAGAATATAAACATTGTATTTTTTATCCCGGTTGTCCTTTGGTGTGTCAAGATTTTTCATCACCTAAATGCCACTATGCATCAATTTCAATAAAACAGGATATGAACTGTGTAAGGTTTTGGTAAAACCTTGATACGTTCAGTTCTGCATGAACCCAAAAACTGCCAAATTTCTGATAAATCAAGGCAATATATTAATAAGCAGGCAGCCAAAATAGAGAGAATGCTGCCTGATGTTGAGCCTGATTTATTGGTGCTTAGGTTAATTATTGTAAGCAATATTGACAGATATCATCCTCCAAGGGTTCACCGGCACACTCATAAAACTTATGCTGATGATAAAACTGCCTTAGCTAATTTTGAAGGATCTTTGACCATCAGTCTTAATAAAAACAGGTTTTATACTCATTTCAAAGGGGTAACTATTGAGGAATGTCTTGATACAGGTTTCCACCGCTTGTTTATAGAATTGGGAAAATACAAAGACCTGCATTTTCCCTCAGACAGTGAATATTCAGATAGAAACTCAATAAGAGGAGATTTAGTTTGAGATATTTGGTTTTGCTGGCAGATAGGGAAAAAGCCATACTGCTGATAGTTAGTGAGGGAAAACTGTTAGAACAAAAAACTATTTTTGATGGAGAGGTGCCTCAAAACGTTAAGGCTAAAAAAATTGATTACGGCAGGGATGACAAGATTTTTAGGCATATTGAGCAACATTTGCATTATCACCTGCAATATATTGCTAAGGAGACTCAAGTTTTTATTAAAGGAAAAAATATCAGCTTTATAATCTTAGGAGGTCATGAAGAACTTATTCCTAAAATGAGGGTTCATTTACTTTATCCTTTAAATAAAATGGTCAAAGGAAAATTTATAACAGAGTTGAACATTCCTATCAATGATGTGCTAATACACAGCGGGAAAATTGCTGATGAGATTAATCAAAAACTAACTAAAAGAATGAGGAAAACAAGGCAAATAATCAGATGAAAAAGGTGATTGTGTCTAATAATTATTATGTTGCTGATGCTTTAGGATATCTAAGGGATAAAAAAAGTGATATTAAGGCTTTCCGCTATTTTGCTGACCGTTTAATTAAAATACTGATAAGCGGAGCTTTAGACGGACTGAAGTTAAAGGAGATGGAAGCTTTCACTGAATTTGAGAAAATCCAGGTTAAAAGAATAGCTGATGAATTTATTCTTATTCCAGTTCTCCGGGCAGGGGTTGCTATGCTTACTCCTGCCTTGGAACTCTTACCAAATGCCAAGGTAGGATTTGCAGGATTAGTGCGTGATGAGAAAACAGCAATAGCTAAGGAGTATTATTGGAAAGTGCCGGTAGCCGAAAATCAAATAGTGTTAATTTTGGATCCAATGATTGTCACCGGAGGATCAATTTTATATGTTTTAAGAAAGCTCAAGTTAGAAAAAACAAAAGAAATCAGGATCATGAATTCTTTTATTAGAATAGTTATTTTATCTACATTATCTTTTCCAATACCATGAATATTAAGGTATTTAATGCCATATTTTTTGCTAATTTCCATTTTTTGCTTAACTGTTTCTCCTACGTTTTTAACAGACATTTCTGCATGGATAAAGACTGCGTAAGGGGACTCTGTAACGATCTGTTCATAGATTTGATTAAACTGCAATAAATCCGAAGTCCCAACTTCTTCGTAAAGAGGTTTTATTTGAGAATCAAAATATCCGGCAGTGTAAAGATTGCATATATTCTTTCCTCTCTCGCCAAACCTGGCTATAATATCAGATAAAGTATTCAATTTCCTTCTGGGTCCGGGATTTTGAATCAACAACCTGAAAATTTTGCAATAATTTTTGCGAGTCATCTCCTAGAACTAAACCATTATCTTTGTTTACCACCCTGTTTAGTACTTGCCCCAGCTCCTTTAAGAAAGTTCTATTTAATTCTCCAATATTTATTTGGATAACACTTACCTTACTGTTTTTGATAATGTTTGTTTTGGATGAATTATTATTAAATATATGAATCCTAAAACTTTTAAGGCCAGTGAGATCGATATTGATAATACTGGAGAGCTTATCGAGGATTTTCATCTGAATCCTGAAGCTGGTCAGACAATTCAATAATTGAGAGCAAGTCTGATTTTATAAATACTTCAGAACCTTTTTTAACTCCAGCAAATTCATTTTCTCTTATTACATCACCATCAGAGGATAGCACCCTTTGCTTGATATTTGATCCTTCCACTATATATCCTTCCCCATCAATAGTTTTGTTAAAGGATTCTAGAATGAATTTACGCGCGGATTTATCAAAAGTTACAACATTCATCGGTTTAGTTTTATCACCTCCTATATTAATAATTGGTATTTAAAAGTCAATACTGGGTTAAGCATGACATAACTAATCTCTATTTTGCAATACATAAAAATAAGTTTGATTCAAGGATGAAAGACTCTCTGTGGTCTCTGCCACAGAGTTACCGCCAGTGTGTTAGAGTGGTAGGGATGTGGCTAACCTTGATGGAGATATTTGGTTTTGGCACCATAACCGCTCGGAATGTTACTACCATATCCAGATA